>JABZFO010000044.1 GCA_014237405.1 Desulfosarcina sp.
TTCGTTCTTTGATTATAATTTCAAGCTCTTTACTCATTTGACCGGCGATGGCTGTATTCTCCTCTGCGCGTCTGGCCAAATAGGGCAGCGTTGATTCAACCGGCCCGTAAGGAAGGTATTTACTGACATTATACCCGGCATTTGCAAGGTTGAAGCTGATATTATCGCTCATACCATACAGCTGTGAAAAATATATGTACGGGTGGTCGTTCGGCAGTTCCTTCGCAGCCATGAGCTTTAGCAGCAATCTGCAACTGGCTTCATTATGGGTGCCCACACAAATTTCAACTACATCAATATTGTCGATGAAGATTTCCACGGCTTTATCGTATTCCCTGTCCGTTTCCTCTTTGGTAGCGTTGATGGGGGACCTATATCCATAGTGCTTGGCGCGTTCACGCTCTTTTTCGATATAGGCACCACGAACAATTTTTATGCCCAGCTTATAACCTTCGGTCCGGGCTCGCCGGATCAACTCGAGGAAATAATCAATGCGGTCCCACCGATACAGTTGCAGGGTGGTAAAAACGATAGCTTTTTCTTTGTTGTATTTCGACATCATCTCTTCAGCCAGTCTGTCTACCGCTTCCTGGATCCAACTTTCTTCCGCGTCGATATAGATGGGTTTGTTCGCCTGGTAGGACGCTTTACAAATCACCTCGAGGCGGTTTTTCAGCTTGTCCCATTCGACCTGCTCATCTTTGGAAAGCACATCATTGGCGGTAACTTTTTTAAACAATCCAAATGAACCGATTGCGGTCATTTTCATACACGTACATGGAATGTTCGGATTTGATTTGGATTGTTCAATAATATTTAACAGTTCTTTCTTCGTATCTTTAAAGCCGGTTTCATCTTCAGTCCCCTCGACAGAATAGTCTAATATGGTGCCTATGGTGGCCTTACCCAGCCTTTCTATTACCTTTGAATACTCTTTTTTCTTCTCGCCACCGCAAAACTGCTTGAATACCGTAGCCTTGATTAAAGGTAATCCGAATATCAAATAGGATAGAAATAGCTCCCGGTCCGATTTCTGTTGAAAGGCAATGGATGTATCCTCAAAAGAAACAGGCAAATCTGAATCTTTAAATTTATTGGTCTTGTTCATGATTGTCTCCTTTATTCAATTCCGTGCGCTCTGAGCAGTTCCATGACTTCAGGAAAATCGATGCCCAGCCGCTTCACGGTTTCAACTGTGGGGATGCCATCTTGGGTCCATCCCCTGCGCTTATAAACCGCATCTTGAAGTTTTTCATACTGTTCTTGGCGGAACCGGCGCAGCAGGGCTACTTTTTCCTCTGCAAGTTTTCCTGTGATATCTACCCCGGATTTTTTTACTAACTGTTCGTCATAGCGCTCCTGGCGTGATTTATACTCGTCCACAGTTACCGGACCCATGGCACGGTACGGAATATGATCGTGTTTCCGACGCCCAAAGCCCATCTTCAGGTTGAAGATGCGTTGGAAATTGTAAACCGCCTCACTCATGGTAATCAGATCGTCTGGAGTTACAATTCTTCCGGTTACTGCTGTGAAGTACTGTGCATACCACTGAACATGCTTTTCTACTTTGGCAGGGTCCTCGGTGTCTTTATTGTCTTCAGGTACAATATCGTTCCATGGCAGCTTGCACAGACCGCACAATCCAAACCAGGTGCGAAACATCGGAAACCAATGAAGGGCCTCGGCCTTCTGCTCAAACGTGGGCATAAAATTATGCACTCTTTGGAAACATACTCGGCAAATTCAAGTCCTTTTGCCTCCATGCCAATATCTTGCATAATTGCAGGGTCAGCGTCATATTCAGCGGCAAAGATCGCTTTCATTTTACGTATACCCTGGCCGACGACTTTGCCGAAGCCCTCACCTTGGGCCATTTGATGCAACAGTTCCAGGGCAGCCGCCCGGTTTCCGAAATGAAGTGCTAATCCGCCAGTATGGCTCTGGTTGATCAAACCCAGCTCAAAACATTCCATCACAAATGCGATACCGGTTCCCACGGAAATCGTATCCAGGCCGTAGGCATCACAGTAAAAATTCATTTCGAGAATGGTGAACGGATCGAAAATACCGATATTTGAACCGCAACCGGCAATGGTTTCGTACTCCGGTCCGTCCACAAAAACCTTCTGTCCTTTGTAGGGTCCTGTAAATGGGACAAAATCCCGGACGCCGTGAGCACAGGCCACGGTGCAACCCATCCAGCACCCATCAAAACCCGGATCAAACAAGTGTTGATAAACATCTCGTCCGATTAAATTGGCTCCGGGGTGCTGTCCGTATTGAAAATTGTGGGTCGGCAACAGGTCAAAATCATTCATGATCGGTACGAGATGGGTAGTACCGATTTTGGCCATCTCGTTTTGCTTTGGATCCAGTTCGGTAATTTCACGCGAATGCATTTTGGCTACTATTTTTAATGCTTCCTTATCGGCCGGATTGTTGGTGGCGAGATTAACCGAATCCCAGCGCGCCACAATCGCTTTTATGCCCTTATCGGCAAAAACCGTACCCATGCCACCGCGACCGGCCTGCTTGTATCTTGTGCGCTTACGTTTGGCGTCATACCATGTAAAATTAAGGCACCCAATCAAGGTATGCTTTGCTCCAGGACCTGCGGATACGACCGAAATACTGCGCGGTTTTCCATTGGCAAAATGATTTGTCAGCAGGGCTGACAGCTCGTATGCATCTTCGGGCAAACCATCACTCTCCATCAGCTGAATTTTCTGGTCGACACCGTCCACCAGAATCACCAACTCTTGGGATGTCTTACCCTGAATTTCCAGCGCATCGAAACCGGAAAATTTGAGATATGGGCCGAAGTACCCGCCCACGTTAGAATCCATCACAGATTCAGTAATGGGAGATATTGCCGTCACAATGCTTTTTCCGGAACCCGGATAACTGGGGGTTCCTCCCATGGGGCCTGATGCGATGCAGATGGCATTTTCAGGGTCGGTCCACTTTGTATCCGATTTAACAGCATTCCAAAGCAGCCAGAGATCAAAGCCTTTTCCGCCGATAAAGATCTTTTTCATTTCTTCGGAAACTCGTTTAGAAGCTGGTTCGCATATCCTTTGTTAATCTGTTGTCTGTCATATTTAAAGGTCTTCATTTCTTTTAGTTTGAAATCAGCCATCATTTTACTCCTTTCCATTCCAAAGATCATTTAAGCGCTTCTTCAACAGCGAATTCCCGGTATGGGGAAAATGCCTCTAATACGATTTGGTCTTTCTCGGTGGTTTCCTGGCGTATCATTCTGGCTATGACCTCACCCAGTCCGGGTCCCAACATAAACCCCTGTCCGCACATCCCCGCGGCATGAAGCAAGCCGCTGACCTCCCTGTTCCAGCCGACCAGGGGGGATCCGTCGGCAGACATGGGGTAAAGTCCCCGCCAAACCCGCCTGACCCTCAAGTTCCTGAGCCTGGGGATGAGTTCAACCATTCTGGCACTGATTTGAGGCAGGAACACCGAGGTCTCACGGGTATCCGTCCCGACGATGGGCGGTTCGGGGGTCAAACAAAAGATAACCTGACCCAGTTGGTTCTGGTAAAAATAGTAATTCTTTGAACCCGGCATCGGTCTGATGTCTACCACCATGGATGTGAAGAACGGCTCAACGGGCTCGGTGATTCCCGCTTCGTGAGATTCCGGGACCACGGGGATGTTGACATCCACTGTCTGGCACAGATCTGTTGAGTATGCACCGGCGGCATCCACCACCACCGGCGCCTCGTAATTAACGCTGTCGGTAGCAACCCCCTGAACCCTTCCATTTTTAACCCGTATCTCTCTTATCTGCTCTTTAAAACGAAATTGAACGCCCAATTCCAGAGATTTTCGGTAAAACGCGCTGATGGCCAGAAGCGGTGAAGCCGAGCCGTCGTCCGGTGAAAAGGTTCCGCCGATTAACCCTTCAGGATTTACACCCGGAATGATCGTCTGTATGGTCTTTGGACCGACAAAATCGATGTTCAGCCCGTATTCTTTTTGTGTGGGCAGCATGCCTTTGAGCAAGACGGCGTCGGCGTCTCTGTATACGGGGAAGGTATAGCCGCCTTTGACCCATTCGATTTGATCACCGAATCGCTCCGCCCATGTGGAAAAGCTCTCAAGGGATCTCAGGCAGGTGATAATCTTTGCCGGATCTGAATGGGTCGCCCGGATACCCCCGATGGCGTGTTTGTTTTCTCCCTGACCCGGGGACGGTTTTTTATCCACAACCAGGGTGCTGACACCTTTCTCCCCGAGGGCCAGGGCGGTGGGAACTCCCACAGACCCGGCCCCTACGATGATAACGTCGTAGCTATTCATGGCGTTCACCTTCCTTGATTCCGGCAAAATACCCTAGGGGAACTTCAACAAACAAAGGCCGGTCGACTCTGTCCGTCACCTGGCCAGGATCGATGCCCTCTTCCTGGAAAATCCGCCATATCATCGGCCGACAGGTCTTTGATCCACACGATCCCATGCCGGATCGGGTGATGGCCTTTAAGTGGTTCATGTCTCGAACCCCGTTGCGAAGGGCCGTCCTGATTTCCCCGGCCGTCACCCGCTCACATCGGCAAATGACCGCCTCATCCGGCAAGGGTTCTTTCTCGTAAATGGTGGAAGGTTCGATTTGCGGCTCCAAAACCCTTATGCCCACGGCTTTTTTGGCGAATTTTTTGTTCATTTGGATCTGAACCAAGAGCGTTTTCGGATATTTTTTTTTAACCCGTATCTTTTGTACCGGGAAATGGCCCAGAATGGCACCGTCCTTGTCTGTTACGGGCACCGGCTGCCCCACCTCGACCGATTCCCGCCATAGTTCATAGGGCAGGGTTACTGTCGGTAAATCCTTGTTCTTGCGGTAGTCCACCAGTGTAGTGGCCAGTCCGGGGCAGATGGCCACACAGTTTAAACAACCGGTGCACTCCTGGGATGTGTCCCTATACGGCAAACCTGTGATCTCGTCTCGTTCAGTGTGGATCGCGCTGACGGGACAGACGCTCTTCGCCTTTGACCGGTGTGCCGGGTTTTGTTTTTAGAATTGTGGCTTTCTCATCCCATTCAACCGGTATTTCCCCCACGTCCAGGCCCAATGATTCGGCGATTTTAAAGCCCTCAATCTTTCCCGTGAACATGGCGGCCGAAGCCTCGGCGATCTCCTGGGCATCACCGGCCGAGAACACGCCCATTCCCCATTGTTTGGCTTTGAGGTAAAATTCGTTCACCTCGGCAAGTCCGACCGCGATCAACACGGTGTCCACTTCGTAGGTCTTCTCGGTTCCTGGGAGAACCTTCCAATTCTCGTCTAGTTCGGCGATGGTGACCGACGCCACTTTTTCTTTACCATGGGCCGCTACCACCGTATGGCGGGTAAAGATCGGAACCCCCAGTCGAATCAGTTTGTCGGCATGAACCTTATAGCCGCCGACTTCGGGCAGAGCCTCAATTAGCGCCACGACTTCGATACCGGCCTGAATGGCATGATAGCCGGCGATGAGTCCCACATTGCCTCCACCGACAATCAGTACACGGGCGGATGATTTCACTAGGTCCCGGTTCACCAGCGTCTGGAATGCGCCCGCGCCGTATACGCCGGGCAGCGTGTTCCCCGGAAATGAAAGCATTTTCTCCCTGGCGCCGGTTGCCACCAGAAGCTTTTGCGGCCGAATCATGCGATATGTGCCGTTTTTTACCGCGCCGACGACGCCGTCAGAAAAAACACCCACTGCCGTAGTGTTTAAGCAGATCTCCACCGAGTCCAAGGTCCGGAGTTCATTTTCCAGAATCTTTCCGATCTCAAATCCGCGCGTACCGGCATGTGAATCCGCAACCGAGCCAAAAAACTTATGGGTTTGAAGGACCAGTTTGCCCCCCAGGCGATCTTTGTCATCCACAAGAAGGGTCTTGACACCCAATTTGCCCAGTTCGATGGCTGCAGAAAGCCCAGCCGGTCCGCCGCCTATGATTAAAACATCGACCTCTGCCGTGGGAATTTTTAATGTTGGTACGGCCGAATCGTCCGCGGGGAGTTTCGGCCGGCCTTCCACACTGCGCACGTCCATTGCTTCTTGCAGAGGGGTCATACACGATTTTACGGGCAAGCCGTCGGCAATCACGAGACACTGTGAGCACTGGCCATTGGCGCAAAATAGACCTTGTGGGCTGTTGTCCTTGTGATGGTGTCCAAAAATGTGGATGTCATTGGCAAAGAGGGCCGATGCGATCATCTCCCCTTCATATCCGGTCATCATTTCGCCGTTCCATGAAAACGCCACCTCTTTATTTTCGGGAATTTCCAGGATCGGATGTCGATCAATTCGTTTTCTCTGCATAGAATTATACCTCATGTTACTACGAGTCGGTATTCTGTGGTTTGATCGGCCAATTTGTTGATTTGACGATCATCGTTAAACACAGGCTGAACCCATTTCAAACCCGTATTTATAGGTGTCATTGGGATCAGCGGTAAAATGGTGAAATCCGGAAATATTCTTTTTGGGCACCTTGGTGTTGTCCAGGAAGACTTCTCCGGTGGGAGAACTGAAAGAGCCCATCTTGTCCAGCTTGGTGGTCTTGACGCCGTTGAAGTTCTTGGGCTCGATCACGAAGGCCGACAGCCCCTTGGAGCCGGCCTCAATGTCGGTATAGGCATAGTAGATCAGGACGTCGGCCACCTCCGCGTTGGAGATCCAGGTCCTGGAGCCGTTGAGCAGCCAGTGGTTGCCCTTGTCTTCGGCCGCACTGGTCATGGCCATGACATCCGAGGCGGCATCCGGTTCGGTGATGCCGAATCCGCCGATCAGGTCAGCACTGCACAGCCCGGGGATGTACTTCTTCTTCAGCTCATCGCTACCGTAAGTAAAAATGGTGTAGGCGCAGCCCAACACCTGCATGTTCATCTGCACCCGTAGCGAACTGCACACCCGGGCAATCTCTTCGGTGACGATCATGGCGGACATCCACCCCATATCTTCGCCGTCGTACTCCTCAGGAATCACTGTCCCCAGAAGCCCAGCTCGCCCATGGGCTTGATGGCTTCATTGTAAGGGAAGTAGTGCTCTTTGTCCCACTGGTCCACGTTGGGCGCGATCTTCTTGTTGGCAAACTCGCGGACTGCCTTTCTTAACATCTCAAGTTCCTTGGAAAGTGCGAAATCCATAATTGTTTCCTATGATTCAATATTCGGTGATGTCCCCATATCGTTGACATCACATTGCTGGATAGGCCAGCAGCTCATCAAAGGTCCATTGGTGATCTGCTATTTTAGCAGCCATCGCCGGGGTCGTAGCTCGGAAAGTCCGA
>JABZFO010000088.1 GCA_014237405.1 Desulfosarcina sp.
TTATAGGCCTTACCGCCGTTGTGTTGGTCGCGCTCTATACCGTGAACCGCCACGCCCATCTGAAACCGCAGCTCTTCTTCATCGGTTATATGGGACTGGTGAACCAGATCCACGTCGCAGACGGCAATGGCTTGCAAAATCGTCGCGCCCAGTTCTCCAGGGGTCGCTCCCGCGTTGGTCTCCTTGACGGCATGTCTTTCCGTGGAGATTTCAAAGACCGGCATTTCCGCCCGGTGTTCGTCCACATCGCGGTGAAAGCGCCTGGCAACAAACCGGTTGCCGTTTGCGTAAATGAGATTGCCGGGAACATATTCGCGCAAAGCCACACTGGGCGGTCGGGGCAAAGCAAATTCCATGGCCCCGGTTCGCCAGAAGGGAATTTCCGCGGTGCCCAGCACTGAACCTCTTTCGAGGCCGTATCCGGGCAAAAATCCTTCGGCGGACAACACGCCGTAAGTGTTCACGTCATCATAGCCTTCCGCCTCCCGGCGTCTTCTCCGGGCGGTGCCTTTCAGTCGTTTGACCAGCGTATCGCAACGGCGAAACAGGGTATCGTCCTCAGGCTCGAGATCTCCCTGTCTTTCCCGCAGGACATTCAGCCGCTTGATTTGTTCCAGTGCCCAATGCAATCGCCTTGACAGGCGGCCGAGGATCATCTCCAGTTCAGACACCATACTGTGGATATGTTGTATCAGCACCTCGGGCCGCGTGACCTCTGCGTCCGGCTTCGGCCAGCCCTGGCTGAAGGCGGCAATCACATAGCCCCCCAGGTCCTCTTCGTGCCGGCAGATCAGGTTTTCCAAGGACGTCAGGTCAAAGGCTCGGTCACGAACCAACCCGTCCTTAAACAAATAGGATGAGATCCGATCCGGCAGGCAGGTTTTCAACGTATCAGCGATGTTATTATGTTCTTCTGACAGGGATGCATTGCGCGTGTACTGGTGCAGTCGAGCAATGACGGTGGCGTGCACGTGCTTGGCCACCATCAGCTCATTTCTAAGGTTGAACGCCGGCGGATCCACCCGGCCGGCCAGCAATTTCAAAGGATCGGCAAAATACGCCCGGTCGTGGGAGACCGTCCGGCAGTAGGTCAGGTTGACCGCCATGCGATGGCGCCGCCCGGCCCTGCCCGCCCGCTGCCAGTAGTTGGCCGGCAGCGGGGGCACGTTACGCATCAACACAGCATCCAACTGGCCGATGTCTACTCCCAGCTCCAAGGTCGGTGTGCACACGAAGGCGTTGACCGCCTCCGAATCTCCTTTGAAGAGATTTTCCAACCGCTCCCTTTCCTTGTGGGGAACCATGGCCGTATGCTCCTCCGGCCTCAGCATTGAGTAACCCTGGTCAAGTAATTGCAGATTGTAGTTGTCTTCGTCTTCCTTGACGAACTCGAGTTCTCCTGTACAGCGCCAAGCCGGGCAAAGATTCCTGGGTGTCCGGCGGGTAATACGCCTACGGCAATTTTTGCAGCGCCGCACACCTCGGTTTTGCTGGAGTCGAAGGCGATCGGCGTTAACCTGGTAGACACCGCTCAGGTTCGGAAGCGCTCGGCCCCTTGACCCTTTGAGCTGAACCGGCGACAGCATTTTTTCACCGACGAGAAAATGAAACAGCCCTTCAAGAAACGGCTCGATATTTTCCGACGGCACGCCCCATTTTCGGGCGATCTGGCGGATGGTGGTGTCGCCCCGATCACTGGCCCACTGGGTAACAAGCGTTGATTTTTCCAAGGGTTCACGCCTGAGCTTGGTCCCCACAGGGTTGCCCATCTGGGGCAGATATCCTTGCTGCACCTCCAGATCACCGTCCATCCAATATTTGGTAAAAATCTCCCGTTGCGGATCGTAAAGCACACGTCGGCGTCGCAGGTAGTCGAGCAAACTCGCCACGCCGTCCCGCAGGTCTTCCGCCGGCATACCGAGGATGTGGGCGTTTTCCTGAATCCAGGGCAATGTTGTGGCAAGCCCCTCGTAGTCCATCTTCATGCGACCCCACGGTTCGAGACCGATGGCCTGGCGTGAGGAGAGGGTCACTTCCCGCAGCACTTGAATGCGCAGGAATTTACGCCGTTCCTGTTCGTGGCGACCGCCCCCACCTTCTTTGCGAACAACCTGCCACACTTCCGGCACCAGAGCCCGCGACAAGGCCTCGTTCGCTTCCAGGGCATCGTCGATATACCGGGACAAATCCCCTATGGAGAGCGGGCCGTCTTTCAGTCCTTCCATCATCAGGGCGCGCAGCCGGAATCGTCGGGCGTGGTCTTTCATCCAGCCGGCCTGAAAGGCGGCATCCTGACGATTGTCGCAAAAGACCAGCAGGCGCTGTCGCTGCGAATGGTGCACCATATCCTGGGCCAAAACGTGAACGTCGGCCACGTTGGTGGCCCGAACGGGCCGTGCCGGTTCTCGATACTGGCTTCCGATACGTCGCGCGTTGGCGCCGCAGGAGAGACAACTCGTCAGCACGCCCGGATTATCGCACCGCAGTGCCTGCAAAAGTGCAGCGGTGCGGTGCGCGCGTGGTCTTCAAGGTCTTCGTCGTCGCTGCCGCCGATCAGCCGGTCCAGCAAGATGACGCGGCAGCCTCCCAGGGTCGATTCCAGTGGCTCCCAGTAGTGGCTGTCACCGTCCGCCTCGCCGCCACCGGGTTCCCTGCGGGTATATTCAAAATCTTTTAAAAATGAGACCAGGTAGTGCTGGCCGCAGACCGTACACGTTGTCACCGGAAAGTGAGTGTGTTTTCCCTCCCCTTCTGCCGCTTCGATTTCGTCTTCTGCCGCCAGCCACAGCCTGGGAGCATCCCCACCGGCCGGAAAGCTCACCACCGCCCCGCTGATCCCCCGGATGAATCCGTGCACCACCGGCCTGAGCAGCGGACGTCCGTCAAGACGCGCAGCGGCTCCGAGGGTAAGCCAGGTGAGGATTTCGGCTTCGCTCACGGGGTGTCCGACCTTTTGCTCCAGTTCGGCCGGCAGATCGCCGAGCGCCCTGGGTGTAGCCAGGGATTCACTCAACTCAAACGCCAGTTCGTTTTTGGACAGGGCCTGGTGCAAGGCAACGGGCCAATCAACCGCCTCTTCCAGGGCCTTGCCTGCCAGTTCTCGATAGACTTTTCGGACCGCCTCTCCGGTCTCGTCTTCTACGGCCTCCACGCACGCGTTGAGCAGCCGGGCAGGGTCGGACCCCGAAGCCAATGGCACCGTGCGGCCCGCGGTCCACACCTCAGGCTCATAGGCTTCGCCCACCGTTGTCACGTCCTCCCTGGACACACCGAAAAAGCGGGAGGCGAAATCGCGGGCCGCATCCGGGTTTTCCCCATCGACGATGGTGGCCGATGTGGCCACACAGACCGAATCCTGCTCTTTTCGGCCGCAGAAAGCACGCAGTCGCCGGATGAGGCAGGCGGTTTCAGCCCCTTGGGCGCCGGTAAAAGTGTGGGCCTCGTCGAACACGAGAAAGTCCAGGCGGGCGTCCGTGAAAAGTTCGATATCCTGCTGGCGAGTGAGGAGCAGTTCAAGCTGTTTGACATTGGTAAGCAAGATGCGCGGCTGTTTCCCCGCCGTGCGCATGATCTCCCGGGAACAGACCTCTTCCGGGGGATGAACGGTCTCGCTGCGTTTTTCGTCCCGCACTTTTGCGGCCAATTCTTCATAATCGGCCCGGGAGCTCCCTGCGGGCAGGCGAAATCCGGTCACCCAGTTTTCCCGTTCCGGTGTCTTGCCAACGTACATGCCGAACGGGATGCCCGTGCCGGCCAGCAGCGACCTGAGCCGGCCCAACTGATCCTCGGCCAGCGCGTTCATGGGATATACGATGACGGCGCTGATACCGGCAGAAGCACCGTCGTCGCGCAAAGAAAGGCATTTGCTCACGATGGGGTAGAGAAAACACTCGGTCTTGCCCGATCCGGTGCCTGTCGAAACCAGGGTTGTCCACCCTGCATGGATAGCGCGGATCGCCTCTTCCTGGTGGCCGTAGACATGAGAGATGGTCCCGGAAATGCGCCGGCGCATGTGCGGGTGGAAAATACTGTCGGCGATGAGGTCGTCCACTGAACCGCCCTGTCGAAACGGACGGGACAAACTGACGTAAGGACCCTTTAATAGGGGGGACTGCCGCGTGAAAGCTGCGGACGACTTTTTCGGTAAAGACAATGGGATTGAGCGCCATGATGAGTCCTCAGGTCCGGCTGCGCGATGAAGGGCGCCGCCTTGGTTTTGTTTTTCGCTTCGCCAGATGGGCGCGGGCATTGACCAGTTTCCATAAGATCGCGGGGTGTGCGGCTATACGCTTGGCTTCTTCCGGATCATCCGGAAAAAGCAATTCCGGATAGAGCTCGCCGCGCTGGATGGAAGCGACGTATTTCGCCTCATTGTCCGCCAGCATCATGAGCGGTGCTATGGAGGCCCATGAGTGTTCGACAAGATCTCCAGGCTGGAGCAATGCCTTGCCGATCAGCATCGGGGCAAGCTGTTCGGCAACCGCACGGTCGGTGACACGCGCTTCGATGCGGTTCCGTGTATAATCGGTCAGTGGATGGTCCAGAATGGCGGAAAGCGCAATAAACCAGGATCTGAACCGGTCCGAGGCCATCACCTCTTCGGCCTGGGCCGGCAGATTGGCCAGATCCCATGCATCCCGAACTGCGCTGCGGTCCAAAAAGGCCAGCAGCTTGCCCACGATGATCTCATGGAGGCTGACCACACGGACCGTTGGACGATCCAGTTCGCCGGGCTGCCACATCTCCCGAGTGACCGTACCGGCAACCGGCATACGAAACAGAAAGTTCAGGTCCACCTCGATACGCTCGTTCTGCCCCGTAACAGACCGGTAGGTCAGGTAAATCTTTCGCCCGGCAAAAGCATCTGCCGATTGTTGAATGCGATACGCCTTGCGGCCGGCAAGCTGGACAATGGCTTCCTCCACCCGTGGACGATCTGCCAGCATTTTGTTTCGTTCAAGGTGCCCGATGTAATTGAAATCAAGATCCACGGAAAGCCGTCGGGGAGGACCGAGGCAAAGATTGAGCGCCGTACCGCCTTTTAGTGCCAGAACCCGGCCTAAAAACGGATGTCGGGTGATGTCCGCGGCGATCTCACCGAGCCGGACAACCTTTTCCAGTGGGCCGATCGCATAACCGGTCTGCGCGGAACAGTGCTGCAAATATTCAAGACTCAGGCTCATCCGGTTCCCCCAAATTAACAAGCGCTTTCGGCAGGAGCAGGTTCCAGCGCACCGCCAGCACGCCCCCCCGGCGATTGCGATCCAGGTATTGTGGGGCACGCGGACAATGTCGGGCCAGCCGATCGAGGATCGCCCCGGTTACATGAAAGTTTTCCCGGAAGCGTTCGAGAAACCATCCGGTCGCCGCCCACAGATTGGCGGTACCGTAGCATTGCAGAATTTCCTGAAGCAGTTCGAGATCGAGAACGGCAAACCCGCCGGCCGAGTCGACCAGTTCCGGCAAGCCTCCCATCCGTTCCGGTCGACGGAAGCCCTCGACCAGGGTGCGCTCGGGCCCGGTGGTTTGAAGCAGTTTTCCGCGGTACTCAACCCGTCGGGTGCCGAGTTCCCGGCAGGATTCGGTGCGCATGGGACCGGGATGATCGAGGAAGCGGATGTCGGTGTTATTTATTCGCAGCGGTCGCCGCCGCCGCTCAACGTAAAGGGTGTACCGGCTCCATACCGAATGTGCGGCTCCCAGAAGCTCCAGGGCACTGTGATGTGAGAAGATGCCATCGGGACGCGTCACAAGCTTCAGCCGGCCGGCTTTCAGATGATATTTCAACCGCTCCTGGGTACCCGAACGTCCGCCCCTGGGTGCAAGGATTTCGGTCGCTTCGTCTAGCGAAAAAACCGGATGGGAATTGAAAAAATCGGCTGTTTTCAATGAAGGCTCCGTGTCATTGCGGGGAAATTTATCCCCCTTATCGTCACGAAACACCAAAAATGCTCGAGAATCCTGAAATTTGACATTTCGTCTATTTGCGGGGGATATTATACCCCTATTTAACACGAAACGTCAAACATGGTGCCTAATGCCGTGTGCCACATCGTTCGTCTACTTATTCAAAAAGGTCCCGTTGGGACATTTTTCCTTTTTCCGTCGAATAGGGGGCCTGTGTCTCGGCCGCCCGGTTCGGCGATGCCATCTCGAGGCCGGCCCAAATTATCCGGTAGGCCGCTTCCCCGATCTGTTTGCGGATGATCTGGTGCCAGGGATGGTCGGCCCGGCGCGGCACGGCGGCCAGCAGGTGTTCAAGGGCCGTAATGAAGTCGGTTTCGCCGAGGATTCCTCCGGCCGCAGTAACGCCTTCGGAGCGATTTTCTTTGGGTACTCTCTTTAACGCACCGGCGATGATCTGGATGGTATCCGCCGGCTCACAGGTAAAACCCCGGTTCTGAAAAATCGCCATCATCTGTTCGAGACGGTTTTTCCACGCTTCAGGGGACAGAAATCCGAGGGCAACCGAAAAAACCCGTACAAGGCTCTCTTTTTTCTCCAGATCGCAGGCCGGTTTCAGGGCATCACGCCAGCCGCCGAGCGCTGTGTCTCGCAGGACCTCGCCGAGCAGATTGAAATATCCTTCTTGCCCCAGCAGATTGCGGGCGTGCAGATGGCACTCACGCCAGGATTCCTCCGGGCTCTGGGCAAGCTGCCAGTCGTAAAACCGGGGTCCGAGGCGGCCGGCCACCGGCTGGTGTTCCCTGGCCCGGTCATCGTGGCCCAGGCCGTAGTCTGCCAGGCGCAGGGTTTCGGGCAGCATCCAACCCTCGCCGTCATTTTGGTTGAGAAATGCCTTGATGCCCTTGTCTCGGTCACCGTCGCATTCGCGGATTTTTTCTTCCAGGTCGTGGAAGGCGACGAGGGTAAGGACGGTGTGGCGTAACTCCGGGGCTTTATCCTTGTCTACGCGCCAGAAGCCTTTGGGATTATTCCTGTTTGGAGAGGCGACGCCAAGTGGAAGGTCACAATCCTTTAGAACGTGAAAAGCATCATCACAACTAATGCCGTATAGTGCCATTATCATAGCATCAGATTTTGATCTTAGTCTTCTTCTTTCATATTGAGTCAGTGCCCATTTTGAACGCCATTGTGGAAGATTGGAAACACGATTTAATGTCCCTGCCCAGCATAGGGTAAGGGCAACGCTCGGGGCGAGCAAAGCTTGACTAATTTTACTGTCTATTGATGAGCTTGTATTCCAGATTTTGGGAAGGGGATTCTGAGCGAAAACATGGTAATCAAGGTGGAGGCCAACCAACCTACTTCTTGTAATATACTTGAGTTTTCGAAAAATAGTTCTTTGAAAAATAAGAATTTGGCATTAGCTGTGCTTAAGCAGCCAATCTTGAACCGATGTCATTGTTCTCATCGAGCGAAACTAATTCATAGG
>JABZFO010000106.1 GCA_014237405.1 Desulfosarcina sp.
CGATTAAGTATCATAACGACGGCACAACTCGCACGGCCCGCCCCCTATTTGGGGGCAGGGCCTTGTCCCCCCTATGGGGGGATTTTTCAAAGCCGCACCCTTTGGGTGCGGATCTTTACGCAGGTTTTCCACCCGCAGACTATAGTCATCATGGCCCCACTCACAACGGGCGAGAACAGCCTCGGGGATCGCTTTTTCCTTGTCAGTAGATTCATGAGTATGGATTAATTGAAGCTATTTTGATACTTGGCGTGATAATATGGCAGGTGTCATGGAAGGCGCAAGGAAAATTCCCCAGTTCCTGTATCCCTAAATTCCTCAATTATGATATAGATAGAGATGACATGAAAGAGTTTTTCAACGTTGAAACCATCGAAAGGGTCCTCTCCCACGCCCCGTCCTTTTCACCGGTGGACACGGAGACGGTGCCACTGGCTGAATGTCTGGGGCGGGTGCTGGCCGAAGAGGTCTATTCCGATGTGGACATTCCCGATTTCAATCGGTCCACCATGGACGGGTTTGCCGTCAAAGCCTCCTCCACCTTCGGCGCATCCGAGGCCAACCCCGCCTATCTGAACGTGCAGGGTCAGATCAATATGGGCGTCCGGCCCGACTTTTCCATCGGTCACGGCGAGGTGGCCAGGATCGCCACCGGCGGCATGCTGCCCGACGGTGCGGACAGCGTCATCATGGTGGAGCACACCGATACACTGGACGACACCACCATCGAGGCCTACCGGAGCGTGGCCCCGGGCCTGGCCGCCTGCGGGAAGACGGAGATCACCGTTTTCAGGCGCCCCATGGTGGGCATCATCTCCACCGGTGACGAAGTGGTGCCGGTGGACCAGGTACCCGGCGAGGGACAGATCCGGGACATCAACACCCAGGCCCTGTCCGGCCAGGTGCTTGAGGCCGGCGGTGTGCCGGTGGTCTTCGGCATCGTCAAGGACAGCCGTGACGACCTCATGGAAAAGTGCCGGCGCGCCCTGGAACTCACCGACATGGTCATGATTTCCGGCGGTAGTTCCGTGGGGGCCAGGGATTTTACCGTGGAGGTGCTCGACGCCCTGCCGGATACCGAGATCCTGGTGCACGGCATCTCCATCAGCCCCGGCAAACCCACCATCCTGGCCCGCTCCGGCGGCAAGGCCTTCTGGGGACTGCCCGGCCACGCCGTGTCCGCCATGGTGGTTTTCGCCGTGGTGGTGAGACCCTTTCTCGACCGCCTCTGCGGGCTATCCGAACTATCTCGACAATTTCCGGTGCAGGCCGTCCTGAGCCGCAACATGGCTTCGGCTCAGGGGCGCGTGGATTACGTCCGCGTGCGCCTTTTTAAGGAGCGTGGCGTCACCATGGCCGAACCAATTTTAGGCAAATCCGGACTCATCAACACCATGGTCAAAGCCGACGGGCTCATCGCCATCGGCATGAACACCGAAGGGCTGGACCAGGGGGCCACGGTGCAGGTGATGCCCCTTTGAGAAATTTCCCGCCATGGGCGAATGGGAAAATCAATAAACCAGAATTCAGAAGTCGGACCTCAGACCTCGGACTTCTGACCTCTGGAGTCAGGAGAAATCGTTGAACACCAAACGCAATGTATACCTGAACATGAAGCCCCTGGAAGAGGCCAGGCAGATCCTCTTCGACCATTTTCCCGGCACCGGCACCATGGCCGCCGAAACCGTGCTTCCACCCGATGCCGTTGGCCGGGTCCTGGCCGAACCGGTGGTTGCGGCCGTATCGTCGCCCAACTTTCATGCAGCCGCCATGGATGGCATTGCCGTGAAAGCGGAAGATACCTTCGGTGCCAGCGAATCCCGCCCCAAGGAACTGACCGTGGGGACCCAGGCCCGGTTTCTCAACACCGGCCACGTCATGCCCGAAGGCACCGATGCGGTAATCATGATCGAGAACATCCAGATGGTGGGCGAAGATCGGATCCGCATCGAAGCGCCGGCCTTTCCCTGGCAGCACGTACGCAAAATGGGGGAAGACATCGTTGCCACCGAACTGCTCTACCCCCGGGGCCACACGGTCACCCCATACTGCGTGGGTGCCCTGATCTCCGGCGGCATCTATCAGGTGCCGGTGAGAAGAAAACCGCGGGTGCTGATTATTCCCACCGGCTCTGAGCTGGTGGACTGGCGCACTACCGCGCCTGATAAACTGAAGCCGGGACAGGTATTGGAAACCAACGCCTACGTGCTGGAAAAAATGATTGCCGCCTGCGGCGGTGAGGCGGTCCGGCACAACCGGGTCATGGACGACCTGGATCTGATCCGGCAGACGGTGGCCGACACCGTTGCCGGTGATGTGGACATGGTGATGACTATCGGCGGGTCTTCGGCCGGTTCCGAGGACTACGCCCTGCCCGTTCTCCAGGAGTTGGGACAAATGCTGGTCCACGGGGTGACCATCATGCCCGGTAAACCGGTGATTCTCGGCGATATCCAAAACAAGCCCTTTTTCGGCATCCCCGGTTACCCGGTGTCGGCTATCATCGCCTTCGAGCAGTTCGGCCAACCCCTGATCAAACGGATGCTGGGCGTCGCCGACGACCCACGCCAGACCGTAGCGGTGGTGCCCACCCGCAAGATCGCCTCCAAGCTGGGAGTTGAAGAATTCCTGCGGGTCAAGCTGGGGCAGGTGGGGAATCACATCGTGGCCACGCCGTTGCCCCGGGGAGCCGGCATGATCACCAGCATTACCGAGGCGGACGGCATTATTCGCATTCCCCGCCAGGCGGAAGGGATCAAGGACAGCGACCCGGTCTATGCCGAACTGCTCAAGCCCCTGTCCGCCATCCGCAACACCATCGTCATCGTGGGCAGCCACGACAACACCCTGGATGTGCTGGCCGACCAGCTGCGAGTCGGCGACGGGGCGCTGACCCTCTCTTCCAGCCACGTGGGCAGCATGGGCGGACTCATGGCCGTGAAACGCGGGGTTTGCCACTTGGCCGGGGCACATCTGCTGGACACGGAAACCGGCGAATACAATCTATCCTATGTGAAGCGATATCTTCCCGACACACCGGTTCGTATCGTCAATTTGGTGATGCGCGACCAGGGGCTCATCGTCCCTAAAGGCAATCCAAAAAACATCAAGGGAATAGACGATCTGGGACGGGACGACATCGTCTTCATGAACCGCCAGGGCGGCTCGGGCACCCGCATCCTGCTGGACTACCGGCTGGGGCAGATCGGCCTTTCCCCGGAACAGATCAACGGCTACACCACCGAAGAATTCACCCACATGAACGTGGCCGTGGCGGTGCTGAGCAGAACGGCGGATGCGGGGCTGGGCATCTTTGCCGCGGCGAAGGCCCTGAGCCTGGACTTTATACCCGTCGTCACCGAGCAATACGATTTGATCATTCCTGAAGATTATTTCGAATCCAGCAACATCAAGATTCTATTGGAGACCATCAATACGACGGCATTTCAAACACGGGTTGAGGCGTTGGGGGGATATAACACGGCAAAAACGGGCAGCATCGTATAATTTTTTGGCTGTTTGCTTTTCATTCGATGTTGGACGTTGGGCGTTCGATGTTCGACGTTCATCTTTTAATCAGCGTAACGATTCTGGAGGCCAACCCACCTCCACAGAAGATATCGTTCAATCATGCAAAGCCATTACACACTGCTGGACCATACTGCAGACTTAAGGATTCGTGTTACCGGCACAGACCTGGCCGACGTTTTCAGGAACGCGGGTCTGGCCCTGTTTGACCTGATCTCCAAGCCGGACGTACTGGAATCACGAGAGGTGATCGAGGTGAATGTCACCGGGGACGATGAGGCGGATCTCATGGTCAACTATTTGCGGGAGTTGCTCTACCTGTGGACCGGCAACGAAAAATTGATTAAAATGATCGATATATTGCATATATCAGACACCGCCGTCTCCGCCCAGGTGTCCACTGACCGCTATCTGTCGGAACGCCATGAGATTCTTCACGAGATCAAGGCCGTAACCTACCACCAGATCGATGTGAGCCAGACGGCGGACGGCTGGCAGGCAACGGTGGTGTTCGATGTTTGAGTGTCATCCGGAAATGGAATCTTGCGGCCCAGGTCGGCGTTCCCGCGTTTCCGCAATAGCCCACGGGAGGTTGATATGGAACTGAAAAAAATCACCCCCTTTTGCTACGAAATCCCCAAATCCGGATCAATGAGGGTGCCGGGTCGGGTGTTCATGAGCGAGCGGATGGCCGCTCAATCGCGCGAAGAGGAAGCCCTCAAGCAGGTGGCCAACGTGGCCACGCTTCCCGGCATCCTCAAAGCCGCCATGGCCATGCCCGACATGCACTGGGGTTACGGCTTTCCCATCGGTGGGGTGGCCGCCTTCGACTGGGACACCGGAGTTATCTCGCCCGGTGGGGTGGGATACGACATTAACTGTGGGGTGCGCTTGGCCGGCACCGGTCTGGAGGAAAAGGAAGTCCGGCCCGTGGTGGATCGGCTGGTGAACGCCCTGTTCCAGAATATTCCCTCTGGTGTGGGGTCAACCGGCTCGGTAAAATTGCCACCCAAAGAGGTGATGAAAGTGCTTCGGGAGGGGGGCCGCTGGGCAGTTCGCCAGGGTTTCGGAGACCCATCTGACGTAGAGCGCACCGAAGACGGCGGATGCATGGCCGAAGCCGACCCGTCCGTCATCAGCGACCGAGCCCTGACTCGCGGGGCCAAGCAGTTGGGCACCCTGGGCTCCGGGAATCATTTCCTGGAAGTGGGTGTGGTGGAGGAGATCTTCGACGACGAAACGGCCCGAACATTCGGTCTGTTTCAAAACCAGGTGACGGTGCTTTTGCACTCGGGCTCCCGGGGACTGGGATACCAGGTCTGCGATGATTCTCTGGCCTTCATGGCCAAACATGTCAGAACCCTGGACATCCAGCTGCCGGACCGCCAGCTGGCCTGTGCCATGATCCGGTCAGACGCCGGTCAGCGCTACTATGCCGCCATGGCCTGTGCAGCCAACTACGCCTGGGCTAACCGGCAGATTATGCTGCACCGGGCCCGGGAAACCTTCCAGCAGGTGCTGGGCATCGGCCCGAGGGATCTGGCTATGCATCAGGTGTATGACATCTGCCACAACATCGCCAAACGGGAGACGCATACGGTGGACGGCAGGATGCGAACGGTCTGTGTGCACCGCAAAGGCGCCACCCGGGCCTTTCCCCCAGGCCACCCGGCCATTTGCGAGGCCTACCGGCATGTGGGCCAGCCCATCCTCATCCCCGGCGACATGGGCACCGCTTCTTATGTGCTTGCCGGCACCCAGACCGCCATGGAGGAAAGCTTCGGATCCACCTGCCACGGTGCCGGACGGGTGCTCAGCCGTACTGCCGCCAAAAAGAAGAGCAAGGGGCGGGCCATCCACCGGGAGCTGGCGGACAAGGGTATCCTGGTAAAATGGACCGGTCGCAGTACCCTGGCCGAAGAGATGCCCGATGCCTATAAGGATATCGACCAGGTGGTCGACACAGTCCATGGAGCAGGAATATCAAAAAAAGTAGCCAAATTGAGGCCGATTTGTGTGATAAAAGGCTAAAAGGACAAGGGAATTGAAAAGCCATCGATCCTTTTTACTTACGCCTTGGGCCCCTTGCCCCTACTATTTTATCTTCGGAGTTAAATGTTGAAATCTGTTGAAGCGATTGTTCTTGGCGCTGTCCAGGGCCTTACCGAATTTCTGCCGGTAAGCAGCTCGGGCCATCTGGTCCTGTTTCAAAACCTGTTCGGGCTGAAAGAGCCTGAACTGCTTTTTGACATCTGCCTGCACGTGGGCACTCTGTCGGCGGTGATCCTCGTCTTTTACCGGGAGATTCTGGACATCCTCAGCGCTCTTTTTCAAATCCCCGGTAGAATGAAAATGGCTGGTGGATTAAAAAGGCTTTGTGAGACGGACGAGTCGATCCGTATGGCGCTGCTGATCGTGGTGGGCAGCATCCCCACCGCTGTCATCGGCCTGCTGTTTAAAGAGATCACCGATCAGCTGTTCGGTTCCATTACAATTGTTGGTTTCATGCTGCTGGTCACCGGTACGCTGTTGTGGTTGACCCGCAACTTAAGAAGCGACGGTCGGCCAGTACGCAGAACCACCCTCAAGGATGCCTTGCTCATCGGCATCGTTCAGGGCTTGGCGATTCTCCCCGGTATCTCGCGCTCCGGCTCCACCATCGCCACGGCGCTGTTTTTGGGGGTGGACCGTAAGGTGGCGGGGCGCTATTCGTTCCTGCTCTCCATTCCGGCCATTGTCGGTGCCCTGGTGCTGGGGCTTGATACCCCGGAACTTCAGACGGCGATCCCCATGGGCACCATTATCGCGGGCTCGGTAATATCGGCGGTGGTGGGCTGGTTTGCCCTGGTGATCCTGCTGCGGGTGGTAGACAGGGGTCAGTTACATCGCTTTGCCCCCTACTGCTGGCTGGTGGGGGTAGTGACCCTGTGTCTGGCATGGATGGGGTAAAAAGGGGAATCGGAAAAATAAAAATTCCGCTGCTTCCCCTATACCGCAAAGGCCCATAACTTGCTTACAAATGACACAAAACGCGCGTTTGGGCCGCAACATATGTAATCCATTTCATAATCATGAAAAACAGCCTGAAAAATTGTGAAATAGTTTTCCCTTTCATCATTTTTCCGTTCCATTTTGCGTTTACTCCAACCGGATGATTTTGAGAAAACCCATAGCCGCATCCTCAAGCCTGTCCACATCAACAATAGCAGGGATGTTGCCGTCAATAGGGAACCGGCAAGCATCCGCAAACAGGGTCCATGAGATTTTAGGGCAAAAAATGGACGGCTGATTATCAGGAAATAGCCAATTGGACAATAATGGCATAGATATTGTATAGTTACTGGCACTGGAAGCTATTGATCCGAAACCCACTGGATGACGAACAATATGTTTCATCGGGAAAACCGGAGGGGATCTTTTTTATTGACGAAAGAGGGATGCTGCCCGTTAGGATTGGAATCAAATCGAAAGTGGGAATAAGGCGTCAGCCCAGACAGAAATGAACATGGCCCAGAACGTTAAACCATTGTATTCCGATAAAAAGACGCTTAATTCCGCCGGCGAAACCTGGTTAACCGGAGAAGAGGTGATTCAGCAAACCGGCATCTCCAAAAGAGATCTGATCCGATTCATTCAACTGAGGGTATTTCCCAAATCAATGATGCGGGTCTCACCGATCGGCCGCAAGGGCGCCCGAAAAATAAGTCGCTTTTCAAGGTCCATACTGGGGCACGTAGCCATGTTGAAGCTACTCAGGGACGAAGGGCATTCTGTGGATACCATTGCAACTGAATTGCGGCAAGTGGAAAAAAGCTCCCCGATACCCCAAGACCAATCATTTCCAAACAGGTTACCCGCTGTGCCTTCACCCGAAGAAGAGCCAGAGAAAACCACACCGCCACGCGTTCACCTGCCCGTCGACACCATCGCGGGCTCCGCTTTTTTTGTCAATCACGACCTTCGCATTGGGTGGATCAAGGTGGATCAAGATGATCGCCTATCCAGGGCCCTCAAAAATGAATTAACCGATGATCCATCCGGAACCGTTTTCGACATCATGCTGCGGGCTTCTCTGAAAGAACTGATTTTCAATTGGCAGCCGCTGTTTTCCTTCTCTTATCGATTTTTACAGGAGACCACATCACCGGATACATTCAACAGTCTGGCACCGACGATTTCACTGAACCTGGAAAAAACGGACCATCCGGAGGGATCCAGTACCGGCCAGGGAAAGAGAGGTCCTATCGATAGTTGCCCGATCCGTCTTGAGGACGACGAGGGCCGAATGCAGGGCATGCGAATTTATGGAATTGCCATGTCAGAAGGGACCCTCTTCATTCTGGATGAAGACCGCTGGCAGGATGTCCATGCTGACAACAAGGCTGGTGAACCCCAGACCGCCTCACGGACGGAGGCCGAATCCGCATCCAGGAAAACACCTTTCAGTGTGCTCTCGGCCCGGCTCGATGATTCCAGAAGCATCGTCGACACCCTGCTGCCGGAAACCTATTTTCAGCTCATGACGCGCATCTGGGACGAAAGCGACCGTGTACTGGCATCCTACGGCGGGCACCGCGCCAAGCGCAGCGGCACCGAAGTGCAGTATATCATCCCCCATCACGCAGATACGGATCCCGCCTATGATGCTATCTGCTGCGCCGTTGAACTCAGAGAGAAGATGCGTGAAATCGAAAAATCGCTGAAATCGGATGGCGGATGGTTTTCCGATATTCGCCTGAACATCGGAATCAGCAGCGGAAGCGATCATCTCCAGCAGGAAGACCTGACCGCCAGCATGGCATTCATGCTCCCCGGATGAAACGAATCACCTTCGGTATCTATCGCGACGACAAGCTGATCCACAATATCTTCGCGCAGGTATCAGATCTCCCGCATGCCCCCGACACGCCGCCTCTGGGATGGGGAATCCAATCACTTTCCGTCACTCGCATTATCGCCCTGCAACCCGACGGATCAACAGAAACTGCCTGAATGTGGGGTCATACCCAAAAAAAGTAGGGGGAGACGGGGGCATTGCAACGGTGTGGAGTGCCGTGCAACGTTATTTATGGATCATCTATTCCTGCCACTCCTCGCCCCACTCTTCCACCGCCGTTGATGCTTTGGCCAGAACATCGAGCCGGGCGGCCTGGACCTTTCGGTAGACAGACGCATAATCTCTTTTTTCACCGTCCACCTGCAACAGGTCGTTTTCGATGGAGATGCCGAACAGGTTTTGGTTTTCTTCGAGATAGGGCAGAATCAGGTCCCAGTCGGCAGGGGTCAAGTCCACAAACTCACCTCCGTTCAACTGCTCCTCCACCACCTGTTTATGCGGATCTCTCAGATAGATGGCGCCACCGGAGGCCAGGGAAAAGAGATTGGAGCCCGGGTAGGGATTTGCCTGGGCAATGACCTTGCCTTCTGTATCGAATTCAATACCGTTTAAAACCACGAATCCTCCGCCGTTGAGGGGATCGCCGGCCATGAAGGATTCCGCCAGGTAGTCCAGGCAAGTTCCGTTGATCACCACCCGCGGACGCCCCACGGCATTGATCAGCGGACGACCGGCCGCATTGCCCATGACATACACATCGCCACCTTTGGCGCCGTACATGAATGTTTGTCCTACATCGCCGTATATCACCAGCTTTCCGCGCTTGATGATCTGGCCCAACTGATCCTGGGCGTTTCCGTGGACATGGATTTCAAGTCCGTCGATACCCGAGGCCAGATAGTCGCCCGAACTGTCATATACGTCGATTCGCACATCATCGGTGTCCGTAGACAGACCGCACCCGGTGAATCGCTGCCCTTTGTAGCCGTAGCAGATGAATTGTTTCCATCCTTTTTCATAAGCGTCGCAGATCAAGCGCGCATCGCAGGTATCTCCCTCAGGCGGGAAGTCTTTGGCATTCAGCACGCAAATGCATTCACCCTCCCGGGGAGGTCTCAGGGTATCACGGTCGGACCAGTCGATGTACCGGTACTGGCTGTGGCCGTTTTCATTCATTTTCGGCGACGAGGCAAAAATGGTGGCCAGGCTCTGTCTGATCATCTGAAGCACCGCGCTGCGCTTCTTGGTTCCGGTGGGGATGAGTCGGTCATTCAGATGGGTCAAAAGATCGATGGCTCTTGTCCTGCGGGCGTCACTTTTTGCCGCCCGAATGATGAGCTCATCACAGAATTGGCCAAGGGATACATAGTCCCATGCCGTCAGAAACTCGCGGCAGCTTTGTTTGAGGTCCGCAGGTTCTGTGTCGTCCATCCCCTTTTCCAGCAGACGGGAGATCTCTTCCGATTTTTCCGAAACTGCAACCCCTTCCGATGGCCTGAAGTGCTGCTGACCTGGAGGCGTTCGCACCACCTGGCCGAATTTGTTGGTGCAGATCAGCTCTTTGGACCCGTCGCCCTTGCCTGCGTCTTTGACGGTGAACATGAAGGAACCGCCGTCGGTGGCACTGCCGCCCCGGGCGTTCCAATATTTATCGGCCACCGGACAAAATCGGTCGTCTTCGTCCGCCAGACTTTGCAGAGTGGCGTCGATAGCCTGTTTTTCGGAGCAGACCAGGCCGATTTGCACCGCCCCCTCCTGAAGTGCAAACACCTGGGGACGCAACATGGAAGTATCCGTGATACCGATGAGTTGGAAAAATTTATCATAGGGATTGTTCCGGGCGATAATGAAGAACCAGGGGCCATCTGGTGAGGCATGGATGTGGGACGACTGAATATAGCGGTAGATGTGCTGCTTTTCCGGCGGCAACTGGTCGAAGTCATGCTCGGTGGTGGGCGCCATGGCTTCGATGATGTACTCCATGGGATATTCAAAGGTGCGGCCCAACAGGTCCAGCAACAGCACCGAGACTTCTGTATCCGTCAAGAACTGCGGGTGGATATTGTGCTGCTTTAAATATTCACACACGGCATGGTAGTTGGCAAAATCACCGTTATGGACCAGGGCTTCATCCATGCCACTGAAAGGGTGTGCACCACCGGGGTGCCAGACCCGGCCTTTGGTGGGATAGCGTTGATGGGCAATCCAGCCATGGGCCTTGAATTCGTCCAGCAGATAATAATCCACCACCTTTTCGGCATAGCCGACAAGTTTTAGAATCATCATGTTGCGGCCATGGGAGAGCACAAAGGCTTGCTGTTCTCCCAGAGAGGCGTAAAACTTCTGGTTGATGCGATAGGAGTTCTGAAAGATGAATTCATCTTCGGCCCTGGCCGGGTCCATGGCCTGTAATCCGTGTTCTTCAATAAAGCGACCCAGCACATCTTTTTTGACCCGTGCGAAGTAGCGCCAGACATCAGGGGGCTTGACTTCCAGGCCTTCAACATCCCGGTAATCATCGACGCTGGGGATCTTTTGGGCTTTGTGAACATCCAGGAAGGGCTCAATGTTGGCTCTTTCCACCTCGGGCCGAGCCAAAGGGTCGAGCAGCGCCAACTGGAGCATGTAATGCGAGTCCAGGACCTGTTGCGTGACCCCCAGGCTGTCGGCCGAAAGCCCCACGGCGGCTATCCCGCCGCCTTTGCCGTTGCCACGGTTGTGCATCTGCACAGAGGGTTCATAGATGTGGCGCCCCCGGACCGGAATTGAAGCAATGAATCCGGTGACCCCACAGCCACCCTCTTCGGCGGACTTTTTATGGCGAAAATTGCCGTCGGCGAGGCCGGCCCGTGAATTGAGAATTCTATTTATTAGGGCATCTTTGATAGACTGCATTTTTACTCCTGTTATATGATCATCCGGTGCCTGGGTACGGGCTGGTACTGCGCCCTTTGGGTTTCATCGAGATAATCCAGGTGCACCAATAAATCAGATCGGCCCACCAGTTCCCGAATGCTCTGCATCCCGAACTGTCGGAGGATCTCACACCACTGCTTGCGCCAGGCCATGTACATATTGACGATCCGTTGTTCGGCATAGGATTCGGAAATCATCCGGCCCAGTTCATGATCGGTGGTAGCAATGCCCCGGGCGCAGCCGCGTCCGCTTTCACAATTGCCGCAACGCACGCATTCCAGCGCCACCAGTTCGGCGGTACCGATAACCACTCCGTCGGCCCCCAGGGCGATGGCCTTGGCCACGTCCATGGCGTTGCGGATGCCGCCGCTGGCGATGAAGCAGACTTCCTCGCGGATACCTTCCTCCTTAAGAAACTGGTGCACTTTGGGAATGGCGTACTCGATGGGCATGGCGATATTTTTCTTGGCAATATCCGGAGCCGCACCGGTGCCGCCATAGCTGCCGTCGATATGTATAATGTGGGCCCCCGCGTAGTAACTGCCCACGGCCACCATATCCACATCCGTGGGGGTGGACACCTTGACGGAAACCAGTCCCCGGGGGTTGACCGCTTTGACCCAGTCCACATGCTTTTTGTGATCTTCCACCGAATAGACGCTGTGAAAGGGAAAAGGGGAAAAGAGCGAACTGCCCACCACCGTCTCCCGCATGGCCGCCACTTCGGGTGTCACTTTGTCACCCAGCAAATGGCCGCCCAGTCCGGGTTTGGCACCCTGGGCATATTTGAACTCGATCACCGGCGCATATTGTATGGTCTGCTCGCGCACCCCGAAAAGACCGGTGGCCACCTGGGTGATCACATAATCGGCATAGGGGATGAACTCTTCGGGATATCCACCTTCGCCGGTGCAGGTCAGCGTATTCAACTTCTGTGCTGCCCTTGCCCGACCGGTCAATGCCGTCAGGGCCATGGAGCCGTATGACATGCCGCCGCTATAGCAGGGAAGCGAAAGGCGTCTCTCCGGCCGGCCGTCCCTGCGCTTATTGAGGTCAAGGCTCAAATCCATGGCCTCGTCGCTGACATCGAGATACTTCTCGCTATCCGGCAGCTTGAACCGGATCTTGTCAAAACCGCCGCCGGAGTTTCCCAGGTTGTATTCCAGGTCCACCACGGGAAGATGACCGGTTTCGGCCATTTCCCAGTGGGCCAGCAGCATTTCGGCAGGCCAGCGAAAGTCCCCCAGGGTTTCTAAAACCGGATTGAGGCGCAAAGTCAGTGCCTTTTGCGGGCATCGATCGATGCAGTAGTATTCATTTTGCCGGCACTCGAATCCGATGCATTTGTGCTCCACCGGCCGCATGGGCTTGGAATAGTTTTCATAGCGGAGATGAACCCCGTACGGGCAAAGTTCGGCACACAGTCCGCATGATATACAGGCCGCGCTTCTTTTGATGGTAAACTTACCGATGGTGTTGCGAAACCGTGAGGGGACTTCTTTGATCTCCGGTAATTGCTGTTGTTTGCTTATCTGGTTCATCGATTATCCTAGTCCTGACACTTTTCGTTCCCCGAAAAGAGGGCCAAAATGCTCTCGTTCAAGATCTTCAAACCACATGGAGCGGCCCACTTCGCCACGAAGCCGCCTGGCCTCCCGGATGCCCATGGCACCCATCAGTTCCAGCAATTGGTTCTGCCAGGCGCCGATGAGATTGACGATTCTAGCGCTGCCCCATTGCATATCCAGGGGTTCATCGAGTTTAACCGGACAGGAGAGGCCGTCGCGGCACCGGCCGCAAAGTCGGCATTCCAGTGCGATCAACAGGGCATGATCGGCGGTAACGGCATCGGCTCCGCAAATGATGGCCTTGGCCATGTGTTCAGCCATGGCGATACCGCCGGAAAAAACCAGGTTGATCTTCTGGCGGATGGAATTTTCCACCAGTTTGAGGTGCACTTCGCGGACCATCTCCTTGAGGAAACGCGGCGATGCAGCATTGAGTTCATTCCCGTGCTCATCAGCATAAAAATGGAGGCTGTCCACACCGGTTAGCGATAGATCCGCAGCCCGGGACGCCGCCCGGGAATCCAGGGGGATACCCACCATGAGAAGAATTTCCGGTTGGATGTTTCGAATGGCATTAAACACTTTTTCGATGCCGGGGGCATCGGCCAGCTCCACCACCCGGCTGTTGCCGATCATCGCCCCGTGTTCCTTGAAATCAGCCTCGGTCAAACACGGAATCAGACTGTGGGCATAGGGAGACAACGCGGGGGTAACATCTTGCGGGCGGACAAACATCAGGGTACCCAGCACCTGGGCGGCACGGGCCATGGGCACCAGGAGGTGCTCGTTGATCATCAGATCCGGTGAGAGCCGGAACAGCAGGGGAAGCGGCAGTTCGAGAATGGGCGGCACGGCCGAGGCCAGAGACATATCCGGGTTGAATTCCAGCCGCGTCACCCTCCGGGAAAGCTCAAAACAGGTATTGATATACTCCCGGCCGTGAATGCCGTCCCGGGTGGGGCGTACAATCTCCGACATATCGGTCCACATGGAATCAAACCCGGGGGCCACGAAGGGGCCGCGGTACCCGGCGCCGGAAACCGGTACCTTGCCCGTGTGGGCCTGATACCACAGCCGGTGCAGGATGTCCGAGCACCAGTAATCGTCCCCCAGTGTTCGATAGTCCGGATTGATGGCCCGGGAGAATATGCCCCGGGTGCACTCCTGGATACAGCGGAAACAGCTCATGCAGGTATACAGGTATTCGGGCTCGGCCATGGTGCTGGCATGCAGCATATTCTCAGTGAAAATGTTATAGACGCAATTTTTCTTCACACACATCCTGCAACTGCCGGCACAGTTTTCGCGAAATTCCACCGTGGTGTACTTACCCACGGGATGAAACCGTGGCGGTGCCGTCTTTGTAGGAATATGGTATTTTTTAGGCATACGCTCTCCGAACAGATATGTTCTTCATCATTTCCCATTCAACATTCGATGTTCATTTTTCAGTCACTCCCCCTAGGGTCGCGGCATGAGACCAGCGCCCGCGACGATCTCGCCCACGACCTCCTCCCACTCGATGGCCATTAGGTGGATGCCGTGAACACCTTCCATCTCACGCAGCTCGGCGATGGTTTCCAGGCAGATTTTTAAGCCCTCTTCAGGGGCCTTCTCTTTTGCAACGCCGCCCATGCGCTGGATCAGGTTCTCCGGAACATCCATTCCGGCCACGCGTTTGGCCATGTACCTGGCCATGCCTGCGGATTTCATGGGGGTCACGCCGGCCAGGATGTGAACCTTTTCGGTCAATCCCTCGTCCACGGCCATCTTCATCCACTGTTTGAAACGATCCAGGTTGTACACACACTGGGTCTGGATGAAATCCGCACCGGCGTCTATCTTCTTGGCCAGGCGAATGATACGGTATTCAAAGGGGTCGGCAAAGGGATTGGCGGCCGCCCCGATGAACATCTTGGGTGAACCCTTGAGTTCAAAGCCGCTCATGTCCCGGCCCTCCTCCCGCATGGTTTTAACGGTGCGGACCAGATTCATGGAGTCGATATCAAACACGTTCAAGGCGTCGGGCTGGCTGCCGAAGGTCTGGTGATCTCCGGTCAAGCAGAGAATATTTTTTATGCCCAGGGAGTAGGCGCCCATGATATCCGACTGCAGGGCAATGCGGTTGCGGTCTCTGGTGACCATTTGCATCACCGGTTCCAGCCCCATATCCACAAGGTGGGCACACGCTGCAATGCTGGACATCCTCACGATGGCGGTCTGGTTGTCGGTGACATTCACCGCATCGACGCACCCCTTTAACAATTCCCCCTTTTTCCGAATTATTTCGGGATCGACGCCGCGGGGAGGACCGCATTCGGCCGTGACGGCAAATTCCCCGCTGGAAAGGATCTTCTGCAATCTGCTGGTGGATTCCATTGTCATATCACGTGATCCTCTCTGAAAAGTCTTCTCGGTCCGGCGGCAAGACTGGCGCGCCAGTTCTTGGGAGGAATGTAGGTGCGCAGATTGTCCATCTGCCCCAGGGCCGTTAATCGTTCGATGATGAGGTGCCAGGCACAGTCGGTTTCCGCGCTGACTTCGCATTTGCCGTTTTGGGACCCACCGCAGGGCCCGTTGAGCAGTTTTTTGGCACATCTCGTGAATGGGCAGATGCCACCGAATACGGCCAGTTTGCAGTCTCCACACCCCGAACACTCTTCGGTAAAAAGGCCGGGTTTTTCCAGCACTCCGATGAAAGTGGTATTGACCCCCGGCAGCAAAGGGGTTGATTTAAAACGCCTGGCCATGGCCTGAACCCCTGCGCCGCAGGCCAGGGAGAGGACCGCCTCATTGCGGGCTATGGCCGGGGCACTCTCCTGGATGAATTCGTCTTCACACTGCCGCTCGACGGTTTGCTCCTCCACATGGATCTCTTTGCCGTCCACTTTAAAGGCCAGGCGCAATGCGGACGCCATAACGGCGACCTCATCTTCGCCGCCGGCAAAACAGGTTTTGACACAGGTACCGCAGCCCAGGATAAGAACCTTCTTGTAAGGCGCCACGAGCTCTTTGATTTCCGCCATGGGTTTTTGTTCTGCGACAATCATACATCGCCTCCATTCGAGACCTGTTTATGTCTCTTTAATGACCGGTATCCCGGTCTTTCTTAGGGTCGCGGTAAAAAATAAATCCACAAAGATTGCGCCGGATTTTGGTTTGTCTTCAAGGCGCGCCAAAAGACAAGCAAGAGTGTGGATCTATTTATTTCCGAGGCCCTTATGCTTGTCCGGCTGGTGGCCGGTCGGATAACTCCGCCTGCGGGGTTGTCCCAATCTGCGCCAGAACCTTTTGTATTATCGGCTTCGCATCCGACGAATCCCCGGGAGGCAAATTGAAAAGGGCCAGGCGGTTGCCGTCCATGCCGATCTCATCCAATAGTGACCGTACCCACTGCACCCGTTTTTTGGCCCGCAGGTTGCCTTCGACATACCGGCAGGCCCCTTCGGGGCAAACCAAAACCACCACAGCGTCTGCACCGGCTTCAAAGGCCCGGAGAAGAAAAACGTCTTTCACCAGACTCGAGCAAGGCAGCCTGACGAATTTCAGCTCGACGTTTTCCCCTTTGGCCGCAAGCCGTGAATCCCCCTCGCTGAATACATTGATGCAATGAAATACAGTGACCTTAACTTTGGATCCGTTTCTCATGTTATTTGTATTAACTTTCAATTGAGATTGGTTCGTTTTACTAAATTAAAAAAAAAGACGCCTCTACTATTTAGAAGTAGAGACGTCTTTGTCTGAACTTTGCAAGGCGACGGACTTGGAACGTCATTGTTCAAAGTCCTGTTAGTTTAAAACATGCTTTATTAAGATGTTACCGATACGGTTGTCAAGAAGAATTTAGTACATAGCCCCGGTATCAAGCCCTCAATTACTATCAGGGATATTGAGTTCGTATTCCGCCGCATTGTGACCACCCATTCCACTGCAGCAGGGGTTTTTACTCGACTCTCAAATATTCCAGTATCCCGCTGCCGTATCGGGCGACGAACGCCCGGTCAACTTTCTGCACAGGATTGGCGCCCAGAAAAGCCAGCAACGCGTCCAGCTGCTGTTTGCGCGCACCGGTGTCGGCAACGGTCTTCAGTCCGGCAAGCTGCTCCTCGATCTCAAAATATTTCAGCTTGTCATCAAGCGGCAGCTGCCAGAAGAGCAGAAATCCCCGTTCGGGGAAATCTACCCCCAGGATGCCATAGCAATAAGCCATAAAGGCGCGCTCCAACTTTTGCTGTATGCCGGCGATCTGCGCTTTTGCCGCTTCGATGGTGGACAGATCAAATGGTCGGCCGAGCACTTCGATGTAGATCTTGAATTTGGGCTCCGTGCCCGAAGGCCGGACTGTAATGCGAATGCTGCGGGTTTCGGGCAGGTTCTTCAGTTTCAGGATCAGCATGTTGCGCGATGAGGTATCGGTGCGGGACAGGTGGGGCTGGGGCTCACCCTTCCACCGGTCGATCTTCTCCGCCACCGTGAAATCACCGACGGCATCGATCTCGTTTTCCCGCAGGTGCGCCATAATTTTGACGATCTGGCCGATGCCCTTGGCGCCCAGCAGCCGGATTTCAGTGAGATAGTTGTGGCAGTAGCCATACTTGGCGTAAATACCGTTCAGGTAGTCCACCAGGGTACGCCCCTCGGCCTTGAGTTGAGAAGTTAGTTCCGCCAGCCAAACGGCGGCACCGGCGGCATCCTTGTCCCGGGCGTAGTTGCCCATGAGAAAACCGTGGCTCTCCTCGGTGCCCAGGATGAAATCCCCCTGCCGGCCGTCCGCCTCCAGCCGGTTCATGCGCTCGCCGATGTATTTGAATCCCACCAGCAGGTCGCCGATACACTGGATGCCGTTTTCCGCGGCGATGGTGTCGATGAGCGAGGAGGTTACTTCGGTCTTGATGATCACATTTTTTTCCGTCAACCGCCCCTTTTCCCGGTACCGGTCGATGGCATACTCGGCAAGTACGATACCGATCTCGTTGCCGTTGAGAAATTTCCATTCTCCGTTGTGTCGCACCATGATGCCGATGCGGTCGGCATCCGGGTCGGTGCTCATGATCACATCCGCGCCGATGGCATCAGCGTTGGGCAGGGCCGTGTCGAACGACTGGATCACCTCTGGGTTGGGGATGTTGAAGGTGACGTTTTCAAAGGCACCGCTCAAGTTGGAGGTGGCCGGGTCCAGGTGAATGTCGAAGCCCATGCCCGTTAGCACTGGATAAACGGATGTGAGGCCCGTACCGTGCAGCGGGCTGTAGAGAATCTTCACGCCTCTGGCGTCGCTCAGCTGAAGCTCGGCCACCGCCTCGTGGTAGGCGTCGTCAACCTCTTCACCGATGACCACCAGCAGCCCTTTTCCCCCCGCTGCGTCCAGGTCCATGGTCTGAATTGTGGAAACATTCCGGGTCACCTCGTCCACCAAGTCCTGGTCGTGGGGCGGAATGAGTTGGCCGCCGTGCTGATCGTAGACCTTTTTGCCGTTGTCCGTGGGCAGGTTGTGGCTGGCCGAAAACATACACCCGGAGACGGCGCCCAGGTGTCGAATGGCAAAGGAGAGTTCCGGTGTGCTGCGGGTGCTGTCGAACAGATAGACCTTGATGCCGTTGGCCGTGTACACGTGTGCCGCCGCTTCCGCCAACTGCCGGCAATCCAAATCTTTCACAGGATTAGGCCGGTTCGAATCATACAGTTTCGTATCGGTAAACCGGCGAACATCGTAGGCCAGCACCAGCCCCCGCTGTTTGGCCGGTTCACCGTGGGTCTTGATCAGGTACTGGCTGTGCCCTTGGGCAGACGCCTGGATGGTCCACGGGTTGATGCGGTTGGGCCCCACCCCCACCAACCCCCGCCGGCCACCAGTGCCGAAGGGAATCACCTGATAGAAGGAATCCAGTAAAAACTCCCACTGACCGGATGCAATGAGATGGTCGATCTGGGGGACATAGTCCGCGAACATCTCATCGGTAAGCCAGGTCTGAAGTCGTTTCAGGGCGTCGCTTTTAAAGTTTCCCGGAAGATCAAGGGTTCTGAATCCTTTTTTTGCTTTTTCCATCAGGGTCTGATAATTGTCCATGCCGTTATCCTCGTTATCAATAAAGTGGTCAATAGATCTTGAGAACGCTGGTTTCCCGCCACTGCGGGAATGACAGTTTTACTGGAATAGTTGACGACTATTATTTCATTTTTTCCATTTAATGACAACGGTTTTAAAACAATCACCCATTCAGCCATGAACGCCACCGACCGCAAAATCTTCGGCACCCTCTTCTTCTCCATTTTTGCGGCCGTCACCGGAGTGGGTATCGTGGTGCCGCTGCTTCCGGTCTACGCCCATGACCTGGGAGCCAGTGGCCTTTACATAGGCCTGATCTTTGGCGCCTTCTCTCTGTCCCGGACGTTTTTTCTGCCCTACTTCGGTCGCCTGTCCGACATAAAGGGGCGAAAACCGTTCATCATCACGGGACTTTTCTTCTACGCCGTGATTTCGGTGGCCTTCATTCTGTCCACCGGGGTGGAGTCCTTGATTGGCATCCGTTTTATCCAGGGGATCGCGTCGGCCATGATTATGCCGGTGGTGCAGGCCTATGTGGGGGACATTACCCCCAAAGGCAAGGAAGGATGGGTCATGGGGCTGTTCAACATGTCCCTGTTCATCGGTCTGAGCGCCGGCCCGCTGATCGGCGGGGTGATCAAGGACCGCTTCAGCCTCCAGGGAGCTTTCATCTGCATGGGCACCATGTCCATCGTTGGATTTGTGTTGAGTTTGGTCTTTCTCCCCCCCAGAGCCGAAGAGCGGGTGGTTAAAAAAGGCCGGCCGCCGGTGGGATGGTTGAAGATTCTCACCGATCGGACCATCGCCGGTCTTTTTTTTTTCCGTCTGGCCTATACGGCCTGCATCGGCATCATCTGGAGTTTTCTGCCGGTGTTTGCCGACATGGAGTTTTCCGTCTCGGCGTCAGGCATCGGCATCCTGGTGATGCTGGGAGTCTTTGTGAGCGGCGTGATGCACGTTCCCATGGGATGGCTGGCGGACCAATTAAATCGAAAGGCAATGATCATCCTGGGCGGTCTGGTGACCACCGGCGCTGTTTATGCCTTTACCCATGCAAACGGGTTCCAGGACATGTTCTGGGCCAGCGTGGTCTTTGGCATTGGCGGCGGCATCTCCATGCCGGCGCTGATGGCCGCCGCAGTCCTGCAGGGCAACCGCAGCAGTGCCATGGGGTCGGTGATGGCCCTGCTCACCGTGGGCCACAGCCTGGGCATGTTGATCGGTTCGTTACTGGCCGGGGTGATGATGGATTGGTTCCAGCTCCGGCAGGCTTTTGTTCTCGGCGCGCTGATCATGGCCACAGGAACGGTTCTGTTCGTGGCCTGCACCTGGCGCGCAAACCTGAGTCGAGGGACGGTTGCCGTCGTTCCACCCCAGATACCGGAGGGCTGACATGCAAATCACGTTTTCTCCCATCGGCACCATTCACACCCCGTTTTCAAACCTTGACGGCATGCCCATCCAGCCGTCGGGCGCCAAAGATGCAGAAGGCACGATTATCCTTGAGCCGCAATACGGGGAGGGCCTTCAGGATATAGACGGATTTTCTCACATCATCCTGCTCTACCACTTTCATCTGTCAAAAGGGTACCGCTTAGTGGTAAAGCCCTTCATGGACACCGTGAAACGGGGCCTGTTTTCCACCCGTGCGCCTCGCCGGCCCAACCCCATCGGGCTGTCCATCGTCAGGCTGGTACGGATCGATGGCCTTGCCCTCCATGTTCAAGGCGTGGATATGGTTAACGGCACCCCGCTGCTGGACATCAAACCATGGGTTCCAGAGTTCGACGTGCGAGAAAACGCACGGGCGGGGTGGTTGGACGAAAAGCAGCAGGACTCCCGATCCATGAAATCGGACTGCCGCTTCGCTGAAGACGAACAGAAGGGGTAATTTATTTTTTCCGCGGCCCAAATGTGTTCTGGAAGATTGTCTCATCGTCGGACATGCTTTGTTGCGATCAACACCTTTGCCGTATGACCAGTACTTCCCGCTCCAGTTCAATGCCGAACATGTCATGGACGGCCCCTTTGACCTGCTCGGACAATTCCAAAATCTCCCGCCCCGTGGCGCCGCCCAGATTCACCAGAACCAATGCCTGCCTGTCATGGACGGCTGCCTTACCTGCACGCTTGCCTTTCCAGCCGCAGCGTTCGATCATCCAGCCCTGGGTTTTTAAAAAAACTGCCTGCATTGCCGATCATGGCCGGGTCCGGTAGTTTGGTTTGCCGGATAGAGACGATCGCCTGACGGACATTGTCCAGATTCATCGGCCCCATTTTTCCCACAGCCGCTTTGACGCCGGGATAATCAAGAACGAATTCGGGCTGCCGGCTGAGCTTGAAGACCACCGCCGTGATGATGAACTGCCCGGCCCAGGGGCCTTTGAAGTTGCTGAAACGGTAGCCGAAGCCGCAATTTTTTGGGGAGAAAAAAACCTTTTTACAGTCGTCGATGGAAATCGCCTCGACGCGGTCGATTACCGCGTTGACCTCCACTCCGTAAGCGCCGATGTTCTGCACTGCACTGGCGCCGACGCTGCCCGGTATGAGAGAAAGATTTTCAATGCCGCCCCAGCCGTTGGCCACGGCAAACGCCACCAGATCGTCCCAGTTCTCGCCAGCCATGGCCCTGACCCGAAGGTGCTGCCGGTCCGCTTCGACCACGTCGATTCCCTTTAGCAGCGGATGCAGCACGATGCCGTCAAAATCATCCACGAACAGGATGTTGCTGCCTCCACCGAGAACCAGGTGACGCTGCCCGTCAAGGGGATTCCGATTGAGAAAATCGAGGATCTCATCTTCTGAATCGAAACGGGCATAACAGGCGGCAAATGCGTTGATCTGAAATGTGGTCAGTCTTTTAAGCGCATAATTGGTTTTTATTTCCATGTTGATTCAACTGCATAAACCCTAACGTTTCAACCGGACCGTATAATGGCCTCTGCTGGTCGTCATTTTTCGGTGGTTACCGGAATCTGTTTGTCTCCCGCCCGGATGAATTTAACGCCATCCCGGGGAATCACCGCCAAATTCTCGTTTCATGGTTTTTCTTTCGAAGCGGCCACCGGTTTAAAAACGATCCCTGTACGCGACGGCAGGTAAAGGGAAAGCCGGGTGCCCCAGGGGCTGTCCTTATCGTTCAACGTATGGTGCACCTGGTCAGACGACAGCCGACCGTGTCCGCCGAAATGCCGGTCATCCGAATCCAGGACCATTCGGTAAGACCCGCCCGGTGTGGAAATGCCGTAATCGGTGAATGACTGCGTCGGATGAAAATTGAAGGCGAAGATCCACCCGGTTCGGGAAAAAGCGAGAATCTTGTCATGGTCGTGGTCCCACAACAGTCTGGGGTCACCGCCCACCAGGTGCCACCGCCGTCGGGCGTAGCGAAAGCTCCAGTCGTTTCCCTCCCGGGGAAAGTCGATCCATTCGGGATGGCCGAACTCGTTGCCCATGAAGTTCAGGTATCCGCTGCCCGCCGTGGCAAGGGTAACCAGCCGGATCATCTTATGAAGGGCCATGGCTCGGTCGACGTCAAGGTCCGGGTCATCAACCGCCATGTGATGATACATGGCGGCGTCAGCCATGCGGAACATCAGGGTTTTATCCCCCACCAGGGCCTGGTCGTGGGATTCGGTATAGCTGATGGTCTTCTCTTCACGCCGTCGATTGGTCAGCTCGAACCACAGGTGGTCCATGGGCCAGTGCTCATCGGGCGTATCCTTGGTGAGACGGATCCAGTAATCGGGAACGCCCATGGAAAAGCGGTAGTCGAACCCCACGCCCCCGTCGGCAACGGACAGGGCCAGCCCCGGCATGCCGCTGATGTCTTCGGCCACGGTGATGGCATCGGGCCGGATGTGGTGGATCACCGTGTTGGCCAGAGCCAGGTAGGCCAGGGCGTCTTCATCCACCGTTTCATTGAAGTAGTCGTCGTATCCGGTGAACGCCTTTTCCAGGCCATGGTGGGTGTAAAGCATGCTGGTGATGCCGTCGAAGCGGAAACCGTCCACGTGAAAGGCATCCAGCCAGTAGCGGCAGTTGGACAGCAGAAAATGAATGACCTGGGGTTTACCGTAGTCAAAGCAGCGGCTGTCCCAGGCGTGGTGGTAACCTCGGCTGCCCTGGTGGAAGTACTGGTATTCCGTTCCATCAAACAGCCCCAGTCCTTCCACCGTATTGGATACACAATGGGAGTGCACCAGATCCATGATCACGGCAAGTCCCTGTTCGTGGGCCGAATCGATCAGGTCCATGAGGTCTTCCGGCGGACCGAATCGCGAAGACGGGGCGAAGAAGCTGGAGACGTGGTAGCCGAAGGAGCCGTAATAGGGGTGTTCCTGGACGGCCATGAGTTGAATGGTGTTGTAGCCGGCGTCCACGATCCGCGGCAGGATATTCTCCGTAAACTCCCGCCAGGAGCCGATCTTCTCTTCATCCTGGACCATGCCGACATGCACCTCGTAGACCAGCGGCGGCCGATCCGGCCGTTTGAAGTCGGAATGCCGCCAGCGGTAAGGATGCTCCGGCGCCCACACCTGGGCGTTGAAGATCAGGGTATTCGGGTCCTGCACCACCCGGCGGGCATAGGCCGGAATGCGGTCCCCTCGCCCGCCGTTCCAGTGAATGCGAAGGCGAAAAAGGTCCCCATGATGCAGCGCTTCATCCGGCAGGCGGATCTCCCACTGCCCGTCATCGGTTAACCGCGACAGGGCAAATGATCGGTCTTCGGTCCACCCTGAAAAATCCCCCACCAGATAGATAGCCGTGGCGTTGGGCGCCCATTCCCTGAAGATCCACCCATCCGTGCTCTTGTGAAGGCCGAAGTACTCATGTCCCGACGCCAGATCCAGAAGATCGATGCGGCCTTCGGTGATCCGTTCTCGCGTGGCCTGGATGTGCTCAAGCCGCCGAACCAGGGCGGATCGATGCGGTTTCAGGTAAGGATCGGCAGCCAGTATCCGGTTGGCAATGGTGTTGATGACATCCATGGTTTTAGCTTGTTAGTATCTTAATCCTGAAATTTGTTGTTTGCGGCGTACGCCTTTCCAACAGCACCGGTTTATCCGGGTTAGGGGTTTAGACCGAAGGCCTTCGGAATTAATTTATCAGCGGACGCTCCAACATCTTCTCATACAAATCGATATACTGTTTAGCCGTATTGGCATGGTTGAATGATGCCGAACTCTGCCGCATAACCCGTTGAATCTGCTTGCGCTTTACCGCCTGTGGTAGCATGAAAAAGTCCATAGCCTGGGTCACGGCCCAGTAGAGCCCACCGGCATCATAGGTTCCGAATAAAAAGCCGTTTCCGATGCCCCGGTCCACGTCAAGGTGGGTGATGGTGTCGTGAATCCCCCCGGTGTCATTGGCCACTGGCAAGGCCCCATAGATGGGAGCGATCATCTGGGGAAGGCCGCAGGGTTCAAACAGGGACGGCATGAGAATAAAATCGGCCGCTGCATAAGCCAGATGTTCCAGGTCCTCGTTGAAATCACACACCGCCACCCGGCTGTGGAACCCGTGGTGGTTGACGACGTCCCGGAACGTCTGCTGGTAATCGCCGTTGGCCACAAACACTACCTGCAGATTCATGTCCCAGTAATTGGAAATGATGGTATAAAAGACCTCGGCCAGCAGCTGGCAGCCCTTTTGGATCGGGTCCAGTCGCGACGGCCAGAAGAACAGCGGGGCACGGTCGTCGCGGATCAGCCCCAGCGTCTCCTGCAGGTGACGCTTGTTTTCCCGTTTGCCGGTCAGGTGATCGCCGGCAGTGTAGTTGCGGTGAATCGCTTTATCCGTTTCTGGATTGAAGGCCGGATCCGGCGCGTTGAGGATTCCCGCGGCGCAGCCGGCATGAAACTTGTTGGTCAGCTCCTGCCGCAACGGCCACTCCACGAAGTCGTGGCGGCCTTCAATGATCTCTTCGAGAAACCGGGGGCTGACGGTATTGACGAAGTGGGCGGCAAACACGCCGCTGGAGAGAAAGTCTACCGGATTGCGTTCCCAGGCATCCGCGTAAGTGCTTGAAAAGTTCTCATAATAAAGATTGTGCCAGAAGTAGGCCGCGTCGATGCCGCGATCCTCGATATGAGACAGGGTAGCCTTTACCGTGTGGATGTTGTGGATGGTGAACAGGCAGGGGATGCCCATCTGCCGGGCCATGGCCGGAATGAGCCCCGTCATCCAGTCGTTGCAGTGAATCAGGTCCGGCCGCACCCGGGGGACGATGTTGTTGATCACCTCCCGCTGGAAGGCCAGGGAGAGTTTGGTGTTCTCACCGCCGTAGGGGGAGTAGACCCGGTTCAGGTAGAAAAAAGCCCGGTCCTCGGCAAGGTGCACCCGGTCGTCGGGCATGACGTTGCGGATGGTCCATTGCTCCCGTTTGAGAAACGGCGCCAGCCGATCATGGAATATGGACCGGTAGTCCGGCAGCGCCATATGGACGTCTGCCCCTTCGTTAAACAGCGCACTGACCAAGGCGGCCGACACATCGGCCAAGCCTCCGGCTTTGGCCGTCAGGTACCGGGAAAAGTTGCCCATCCGCTGGGGCAGATAGGTCACTTCCGGGGTAACGATAAGTACCCGCGGGTTCTGCTTGGCCGACGGCATCGGTACCTCCTTTGAACCCTCTATGCCCAGGTCAACAACTCCGGCCGGAACCGGATCCACGCATCGGCATTGGGGGTGACCCGGACAGTGAACCCGTAGCGGCCGGAATCGCTGCAGGGCAGCTGGCAGCTGTAAAGGTAATTGCCTGCCGAGCGTTCCTCCTTGACGTGCATCATTATTATTCGGGGTTCTTCGATGCGATCCAGATGGCGCATCTTCCCGTAGTATAACTCCACATTCAGTTCTCTCGGACGGAGGTCACCGGTATGAACCACAGTGGTCACCTCAAAGAACTGGTTCACCCGAAAGGGCCCTTCCTGACTGCGGTTGGGTTGACCCGCCCTGATCTGCGACCACTTATCTATAAATCGGCGATTCTGGTCGCCAAGCTGACGGGCTTCGGCCCCGCCATCGGCCACCAACTCCTCGAACCGGCGGCTGGCAGTCAGGTAGAAGCGCTCCTCGTATTCGGATATCATCCGCAGGCTGCAGAATTGGGCCATGGCCATCTTCATGGACGCCTTCATCATCTTCAGCCACACCTTGGGCGTCCCTCCGGCGGTGCGATCGTAGTAGAGCGGCGCTACTTCGTTTTCAATAATGTTGTACAGGGCCTGGCCCTCCACGGCATCCTGGTAATTATGATCCTGATACTCCTCCCCATTTCCGATGCGCCAGCCCCGCTCCGGGCTGTACCCTTCGCACCACCAGCCATCCAAAATGCTCACGTTCAACACCCCGTTCAGGGCCGCTTTCATTCCCGAGGTGCCGCAGGCCTCCATGGGCCGTCGGGGGGTGTTGAGCCACACGTCCGCCCCCTGGACCAGGAAGCGGGCGATATGCATGTCGTAGTCTTCGAGAAAGACAAATCGGTGGCGCAGGTTGGTGCGCTGGCCAAAATCAACCAGGCTGCGGATGATTCCTTTGCCCTCGTTGTCCTTGGGATGAGCCTTTCCGGCAAAAACGAACTGCACGGGCCGATCCTTGGAATTGATGATGGCCTCCAGCCGGTCGGGGTCCTGGAACAGCAGGTGGGCCCGCTTGTATGTAGCAAAGCGCCGGGCAAAGGCGATGGTGAGGGTATCCTGGTCCAGCACCGACTCCACCGCTTTCATGATGTTGAGCGGTGCGTTGCGGCGTCCGTACTGCCGGTACATCAGCTCCCGGACGGTTCGGATCAGCCGGGAGTGGCATCTTTCGTGGGCCTGCCACAGCTCTTCGTCAAAGATATCGTCGATGCGGCTGGCATTTTCAGGAATGGTAGAGCCCATGTCCCACTGAGGCCCCAAATGCCGTTCGAACAGCAGCTTGATTTCCGGTGCCAGCACCGTCGGGATGTGGACCCCGTTGGTAATGTGGGTGATGGGGGTCTCGTCATCGGATCGGGTGGGCCATATATGGGACCACATGTGCCGGGCCACCTTCCCGTGGAGTTTGCTCACCCCGTTGATGTACTGGGCGGTGCGCATTCCCAGGATGAACATGGAAAAGGGAGACTCTGACGCTGCCCCGTCCAGCTGACCCAGGGCCACCAGTTGGTCGGCACTCATGCCGAAGGGCGCCTCGAAAGGCTCCAGGTAAGGTTTGACCATGGCGGGCGGGAATTCGTCGTGTCCGGCCGCCACCGGGGTGTGGGTGGTGAACACCGTCGTGCGCGGCACGATTTCCCACGCCGTCTCTATGCTGATGGTGTATCGCTCCATGATCTGCCGGAGCCGCTCCACTCCCACGAAAGCGCAGTGCCCTTCGTTCAGGTGGCAGGCCGTGGGCTGGATGCCCAGGGCATCCAGTGCCCGCATGCCGCCGATCCCAAGAAGCACCTCCTGTGCCAGCCGGATATGCTGCTCGCCGGAATAAAGCCGCGCGGTAATATCACGGATCTCCGTGGGGTTTTCCGGCAGGTTGGTGTCCAGCAGAATCAGCGGGATCCGACCGATTCGGATCTTCCACACCTGGGCATGGACATCCCTGTCGATTCCAGTCAAGCTGATGATCAAGTCGTTTCCATCTTTGTCTTTCTCTCTGGACAACGGCAGGTGATACAGGTCGGTTTCCGGATAGTTTTCCTGCTGCCACCCGTCCTTGTCCAGGTACTGGCGAAAGTATCCTTCACGATAAAGCAGGCCCACCCCCACCAGGGGTATCTTCATCCCCGAGGCAGCCTTGAGATGGTCACCGGCGAGAATTCCCAGCCCCCCGGCAAACAAAGGCAGGGTTTCATGGATGCCGAACTCCATGGAAAAATAGGCCACCATCTCCCCTTGATCCCAGGGACTCTCACCATTGGTCTGGTTCAGCACCCGATTTTCGTAGCGCTTGCGCACCTGCTCCAAGTGGGCAAGGTAGCTATCGTCATGGGCCAGTTCCTCGAACCGCTCCTGGGGAATATGGGTGACGAACACGATGGGATTTCTTCCCGACGCTTCCCACAGCCTTGGATTGATGCGCCTAAACAGTTCAACGGCGTTCTGATTCCAGCTCCACCAAAGATTGCGCGACAGCGTCTCAAGAAAAGAGAGGGGTTCAGGGGTATCGGGAAAAACCTGGAATGTTTGAATTAACCTCATGATGGAACTCCTCAACGGATTCAACAACAATCATCCATTTATCCTACACCACCACGACAGAATTTTCACAGTCGCCAAAATCACTTTTCGCGTATCGGTCCGCTTCCCAGTCGTTTTCCCAGGTCATCTGGTCGATAAGGTAGCGGAACTGGTACTCCTTGCCTGGTGACAGCTCAACGATAACGGTGAACTCACCGCTCTTCAGCCGCCTCATAGGGGTCACCACCGTGCTCCAATTGTTGAATTCGCCCACGACGTAAACGGTTTTGGCTCCTGGGGCCGCTGCCTTGGGAAGCCGGAAGGTCACTTTACAACGGTCTTTGGTTTTTAGATACTGTTTTTTCAAACTCATGATGTACCTCCTGTTGAATTCTATAGTTTTTCCTATGCGTTAACCGAATCTCTCAATCCCCTAATCCCTCAATCTTCACCCATACCCGCAGCAGCTCGCTCATCCCCCAGGCCTGGGCATCGCAGCCGCGACGATGGTGGGGCGCATCGCCATCAACGATCTCCGGCACGTGGCCCACACACCCGTCGTTGAGCAGCCGGCTGCTGCTGGCCAGCCAGGCCAGGGCCATCTCATGCTCACCGGGACCGAAACAGTCTGCCCAGGCTTCGCAAAAACTGGGGAAGATCCAGGTCCAGGCCGTGCCGTTATGGTAGGCCGGTTTGCGGCGCGTGTCCTCATCGCCCCCATAGACGCCCATATAAGGTGCTTTGGGATTATTGACCAGCACCCCGTTATGGTAAACCGGCAGCTCCGGATCGATGGGGCGGTCTGCCAGGCTGCGGATGGCCCCGGGGACGATCAGTTCCTGGCAGGCGAAAAGCATTTTCTCGGCCACCTTTTTGTCCATTACGGCCCCCAGTGTCAAGGCAAAAAGCTGGTTGGGCCGCAGGGCATTGTCGGCCGCCGCTGCGCTGGCCGGGGTGCCGGGACCGGCGTGCAGGCAGTCGGACAGGTACCCCAGCTCTTCGCGGAAAAACAGGTCCTGTATGGATTGCCGCACCTGCTCAGCCAGTTCCTGCCACTGATTGCGATGTTTCGGCGCATCCACGCGGCCCAGGTAATCCAGGGCGGCGTGCCACAGAGCCTGGATCTCGATGGGGTAACCCTGGCGCGGGGTGGCCGCTGGATAATTGGTATCCATCCAGGTGAAATGGGACGGGCTGAAAAGCAGCCCTGAAGCACCGTCCATAACAATCCCGTTGGGGGTGCCGGCCATGATGGACCGTGCGATGGAGAGCAGGACCTGCTTCAGCGGCCGCCCCCCGCAATCGGTTTTCAACACCGTGTCCTGGCCCATCACCGCTCCCAGTTCGTCACATACCCGAAAAAGCCATAAGGGGGCATCGGAGGTGTCCCGGTTGCCCGTGTCGGTGCCGCGGATCATGTTGGGAATGGTTCCGTCCTTTTCAAACACGGCAAACTGCTGAATGATGGTCCGGGCTTCCTCATGGCGCCCGGCGGCAATGATCCCCCTGACCACGATGAGGGTGTCACGCCCCCAGTCCAGAAACCAGGGATAGCCGGCGATCACCGTGGCGTACTGGTCACGCTTGACGATGTACTGGCCCAGCGCTTTTTTAAGTGCAGCCACTGGCGGCTCCCATTGGGACGACGTCTCGAAAAATCGACTGACCCGTCCCCGCATTTCAAAGGCCATTTCCACCGGTTCGCCACCTTTGTCCGGCACCCGGGCATTAAGGATCTCGCTTTCACCGCCGGCCAACGAACCGGAAAAGTAGCCGGGGCTGAATAGATCGGAATCCGGGTCCTGGCCCCGCTGGGCTTCCTGGGGGCGGTGAACCATGTACTGCCATTGGGGCTCAATGAAAAAATCGGCCCGTTCTGCTGACACTTCGAGCTCATGGCCGTCATTGGGATGGAATAAAAACCCCTTTTCCCGGCTGGTGACAGCAGACGGGAATTGGTGCTCTGAACCGGTAAACGCTTTGGTGGCCTCGTGAAAGTTGCGGTCCTCGATGTCCGGACGCAGAATGAGGGTCACCGGCCGGTCATCAGCCAGTCGATCCTTCCGGCCTTGGGCCGGATGCCGGTAAAACACCATTTCAATGGCGTTCTTCCCCGGCATCATTTGGATGCCGACGCTCACCACCACGTGCTGCCCCTGCCCTGAAGGGATGTGGTACTGCCAGCAGCCCAAAGAATCGAAATCGAAACCGAACGCATCCAGGCAGTCCGGGCCGATCTCCTGGGAAAATCCCTGGAACAACACCCACCCCCGTACCCGGGTCAGCAGGATGCGGCGGTCCTCGGGAACATTCGGGCTCAGATTGGCAGCCAGCAAGGCATCATACCGGCTGGGCAGGTGGCCCCAGTGAGCATGGGCCCGGGTCATGGCCCCACGGCCGTTGGTGCCCATCATATGGATGGTGGAGAGCCGTTTTCTCGGCCGGGTAAAAATTTTTCTCACCCGTACCTGTTGTGCAGGGGTCAGGTACAAAAGGAGTGCCTCGTGGTGGGTGCAGCCGTCGGGGTCGTAACAGGAGAGCTTCAATGTCCGCGTTTTATGCCGGCCGGCAATCGGCAGCGGGCGGAACAGGACAAATGCATTGCCGCCGGCGTCAGTCAGACTCTCTTCGACTGCCATCGCCGTACTGTTTTCATAGATAGATGCCCGAAACGGGTGATCTCCCCGGACCAGCAGAAAATGGCCCGGTGGTACCATCACCTCCCGCCGCAGGTCGACGGGAAACTGCCAGACCACGGTCCGTGGGGCGGAGCTGTCGGGATTCATGGACCGGCAGAAATCCAGGGGCGACGCTTTCATCTGTGAGGCCGCCTGGTCCGGGTCCCATTGGTTCAGATCCCCCACCCCCCGGTAGAACCGCCATACCTCAAGTGCCTTTGCCCGGAGCCGTTGCCGGAGAATACGATCCGGATTGCGCGGGAATCGGCCTTCGGTATGGATTACCTGCTCCAGGTCTCCCGGATCGTTCGTCAGGCAGAACACCTGCCCCGGGGCAAGGAGCGTGCGTACGGTTTCCGTGTCGCCGCCGACGAGCACCGGCTGCCCGGTGAGCAGGTCAATCAACGAATCCCCGTTCAGGGGAGACCGGCTTCGGGGCCAGGCCGCTTCGGTGGCCGATCCCGCATCCAGATTGACCAGAACCAGGAGCCCGTTACCATTGGGTTCACATCGACGGGCGGCAACGATGAGATTACCCGGTCCCTGCTGGATCATCTTCACCCGGACCGGGTGAAAAAATGTCGGGTGCGTTGTGAGCAGGGCGTTGAGCCGGCGGATGCGATCCACCTGATTTTCCGACGCCCCCCAGTTCAGGGGCGGGGAACCATGGACGTTGATCTTCTCCGTGGCCAGCCATTCCACGCCGTTGGCGAAGCCGAACCCCCCCTGATTGGAGAGCAGCGCACACAGGGCGGTCCGCATCCGGGCGTAGGTGTGGGAGGTGGCGGCCAGGCGAGGGTTGTCGTGGGTTTCGGCAAAGTGGATAACGGTGCCGTCGGCCCGCGAAATATCCATGACGCCAGGCAGGTAATGTTCGATCTGGCCCCGGTCATAGTTTTGAAACAGCTCGCTGTAGGCCCAGTTGAAATCGGCCCAGTTGAGCAGATCCCGGGTGACGGAGATCTTTCCCCCCAACCCCTCCAGCAGGAAAATCACGTTCGGGAACTGATCCCGGACCTTGCCGATCATATAGTGCCAGGCCGCCGTTGGGATCATGTAACCGGCATCGCAGCGAAAGCCGTCCACGCCCCGACGGCACCAGGTGAGAAAAACATCGGTCATATACTGCCACAGATCCTTGTGGCTGTAATCCAACCGGGTGAGATCCGCCCAGACTACCCCCCAGGCGCCGGGGTTTTCGATCTGGCCGTCCGGTTCCCGGGAGAGCCACTGGGGATGGGTTTCGTGAAGGCTGGCCGCCCAGCCGGTGTGGTTGATGGCGATATCGATAAACAGGCGCGCCCCCCGAGCGTGGACGGCATCCACCAGCTCGATGAACTGCTCCAGCGGTGTGGCTTTGGGGTCGAATTCGGCCAGAGCCGGGTCAACGGCGGTGAAGCTCAAGGCCGCATAGGGGCTTCCGAACCGGCCCATACGGGCATAGGTGGTGGGAGTGGGATGAATGGGCAGCAGCTGTATGATCCGGCATCCCAGGTGGCCGATGATAAACTCCAGCTCCCCGATCAGGTCCCGGAACTTCCCCGACGGTGGGATGATCGTGTATCCGGCGTCGTCCAGGCTTCTCATTGTCTGGTCGACAACAGCCATGGCCCCGTTCTTGTTTGGGCCAAACTGGCGTACAAAGGCATTGTAAATGATGTTTGCGCAACAGGTGTCCGCCGGCGCCACGTTGATGGCGGTATTGGTCCCCGGGGGCCACAGCGGGTCGGAGCTGTCCTGGTACAGGAAATAGCCCTTGGCCTCGAAGTGACCCACTTCGGTCAGGGCAACGGTGATGGTATAGTGCCCCTTGTCGACGACGGTCATGGGAATATCATACCAGCTCCGGCCCAACGGATTTTCCTGGCGGTCCACCTGCCGGATGATTTCCCGGCGCACGGACCGGCCATGCCCTAAGCTGGTGCGAAGCCAGGCCTGCCCTTCCCACGATTCCGGGACCGTCAAGTTAAAAGTGATCGTGTCTCCCGCAAAATGAAGCTGTCGGGCGCCGGGCGGCGGAGCCTGTTCGATGGCATCGGATTGAACCATGAATCAACCTTGTATTTGATAGAAGCAGTAATAGACAGTCAGACCTGCCATGCCGTCCTCAATATAAATTTTCAGACATGGCTCCAGTCGAACCGATGCCGCGTGAAGTCAACCTCCGAGGGGCAACGCTGAATCATAAGCAGAAAGGAGGCCATAGACCCGGATTAATCTTTGTATTTCAAATGGAAAAGGCGTCGGCAATCACAGAGGATAGAATAATGGTGATGTCTTGTCCTTGTCAACACGGACTTGGGGCATCACAAAGCCATTATCGCCTTATGAGCAAAATGTTTGCCATCGTTCAGAACGATCAAAGTGGCCAGCAGGATGAGAAAGACACCCTTGTGGACACCCCCGGCGGCGGCAATATCCGCTGCCCGCCCTTTCATCGACGCCTCGCCCGGAAGGCAAGGACACCCGCCGTCATCACAGCCACGCCTACGGCCAGAGACAAGGGAAACCAGAAAAAAGTGTCCGTAAAAACCATATTCTCCACCGCCTGTGTGCTCATATCTGCGGTATTGAAGCCTTTCTTTTTCACCTCCAGCAGTCCGGCGTAGACCAGACCAATGAACCCGTATGAGAGGTTGTAGGCCAGTCCCTTGAAGCTGAGCACCGTGGCCCGGCGCGACGACGAGGTCTGCTGATTGACAAAATAACTGACGTAAAATCCCACCATGTAAAGGGCGGAAAAGGCCACCAGAGCCGGTACCAATCCCGTGTAGGGCCAGAAAAACACCATGCCGAACAGACCGGCAAGGGCCGTGGCGGCGGTGGTCCACAGGCAGAATGCCGGTGAACGGTTTTCCGCAATCCGAAGCGCCAGCCTGGGGATAAACAACCCCATCACCGCCATTACCGACCCAATGATCCCGTAAACTGATTCGGGCAGTTGCACCATGCGGTAGTATTGGCTGGCCAGGGTGATAACCATGCGAAGAATGCCGTCGAATAGCATCCCGAACAGGATCACGGCCAGGACGAACGGGGTTTTGAGAATCCATCCGCCGGCGTCCAGGGTGAGTTTGAAAGCATCCATGGCCAACCCGCCGAACGGCTTCTCACAGGTGCCATCCGCCTTGGGGTTGGGGCAGCTCTCGTCCAGCCGCAAAACGGCAGCCAGGGTGAACAGGGCCAGGACGAACGTCAGGTAAAGGGGAAACCGCAGGGTCTGGGCCTGGGTGAACGGATGATCCGATCCGAACGCAGCCATGATCCGCGTCATCAGGTCCGGGTCGTAAACAGCGGCTCCCACCGTCATGGTGAGGATAAACATCACCGAACGCAGTCGCATCTGAACATCAAGCACCCGCCCCCACTGATCCGCCATGCCCTTTTCCTGGAGGGCGTCGTAGGCGATGGCCTCATCGGCGCCGCTGGCAGCCGCTTCGGCCAGGCCGCTGAGCACGCGGTTAACCAGAAAGAATCCGAACAGCAACGTCGTGTTGCCCATCGGGGCCAGGCACAGGATGGCCATCTCCACCAGCATGGAGAAGGCGGCAAACACCAGCAGCCGACGCCGGCCCACGATGTCCGCCAAGGCGCCGGAGGGCACCTCGGCCAGCACAATGGTGGCGGCCCACACCGCGTTGAGAATGGAGAACTGGGCCACCGTAAGTCCGAAATCCAGAAACAGAACGGTAAAAATCGGGTAGTAGAACCGGCAGTTGAAGAACATCCGGAAGGCGATGAACATGCGCACATTGTTCACCGAAAACGGTGACTGCGATGGTGCTGCGTTATCTGAAGCGTCAGTTTTCAGTGTCCTGTCCCCCTGTTCGGCATTCCTGGACGTCGTGGATCTGCTGGCAGTCGTTACCAAACATACCGATTAATATAATACGGGATTTTTCCAGATAAAGGCTGACAACGGATTATCCTGCGGTTCCAACGGAAAAATTGACAAAACCTGAGAACCTCATTAATGTTTAGGGCTGCAGCAGTACTTAAAAACGATTATTTTTTCCACCCCCAACATCACTAAATGAGGAGCATATGACCAAGGAAGCGGTAGCCATATACTGGGATTTCGAAAACCTGCACGCCAGTATTTTCGACGCCATCAACGGCAGCGGCAGTTATCCGAAATCGGCCAACCGGAATCGGCAACAGGAGGTGCTGGTGGATGTTCAGGGCCTGTACGATTTTGCAACCACCTACGGCAATGTGGCCATCAATAAGGCCTACTGCAACTGGCACTGGTTTACCAAGTACCGCCAGAGCCTGCTCAAGTGCGCCGTGGAACTGATCCAGCTCTTCCCCCCCGGCGCCCAGGCCAAAAACGGAGCGGACATCAAGCTATCCCTGGACGCGGTGGAGGATATCCTGCGCTTTCCCCACATTTCGTCCATCATCGTCGTTGGCGGGGACAGCGATTTCATTCCCCTGGCCCAAAAGCTCAAGGCCGCCGGCAAGGATCTCATCGGGGTGGGGTGTAAAAATGCCACCAACCGCCATTGGGCCAACAGCTGCTCGGACTTCAAATATTACGAAACTTTCGCCCTTGAGCCCTCAGAGGAAGAAGAGGGGGAAACTGCCACCGTCAAGGACGCCGCAGAACTGATCACCAAAGCCATCAAACAGATCTCCCTGAGAAACGGAGACAAATGGGTGCTCAAGGCCGCCATTCGGCCGGTGGTCAAACGGCTGGACCCGACCTTCGACGAATCCAACTACGGCTGCCGCAGCTTCGCCGACCTGCTGAAAAAGCACAATGACCAGTTCCAGATTGAACGGGGCCAACACGACCATCTGGTATGTCTGATAGAGTAACCGGAAGTTCTGAGTTCTGAGTTCTGAGTTCTGAGTTCTGAGAGAATCGAACACCGTCCATCTTTTTTGGCAAGTGATAAAATCAGTATTTTTTAAGGTAGTTGGGTTGGGCAGATCAATCGTCTTGATCCCGATGGGTGATTGGTGCGGATCGACTCAAGTCGAACGCAAACCTCCATCAACGAAGTGACGGGTGCGGAAAAAGGTGAAGAATGGCTTGTTGGTCCGCTAAGGGAAATTAAGGTCCGAAAAAGATTATGGTTTTCGCATGGGGAGGTGTTTTTTCACTTGACCCGCCCTTTAATGGGCGACCCCAATTGAACAATTGACAATTGCCTCCTGTCCTTTCCGGATCTTCTTTCGGGCACATGAACCGTATAGGAGAACTGGCGTCTCTCCATTCCTTTTCTGCGCCCACAGTTATCATAAGCTGAGAGCGCCACAAGTGTCTTCAAATTTGTGGCGAACTTAATAAAATTGATCCTACTATGTTGGTTCTCCGGATTTTACATAACAATCGCTGCATAGGGCCATAAAATTCTGTGGAATCGGTGCGTACAAGATGCCTCCAAGCAGCCCGTAGCCTCCAGAAGTTTTCGTTATTTCAATTTTAACAACACATCCGCAATTGTGACATTTGCCTCGATAACTGTAATGTTTTGGATTGTTATTTTGCTCAAACATCCTATTAAGCGGTTCTACTCTTATAATCAAGGTGGGTTTCCTTTTAATGCATTAATATGCTTATGAGCAGTTTGTGAGAATTATCGAAGAATAGGTATTTTAAGAAGCAGTTCCCGGTTGTTGGGATATCAGATTTCGGTTGTCGATGACCGATAATCATTAAATGAGCCATGATGCGAGAAATATACTTGCCCGGCCTTCAATGAAACCACCCTCTCGGTCGTGGTTATTTATTCTATGATTTCAAGAAAAATGCGCTTTTTGGTTTTTGAAGAGACGGCTCCGATAAGGGTCCGAATGGCATGGACTGTACGGCCTTGCCTTCCGATGATTTTGCCTACATCTGCCTTGGCAACACTCAATTCCAGCACCATGGTGTGGTCGCTATTAACGGTTCTGACCAGGACGTTCTCAGGTCGGTCAACAAGGGACTGAGCGATATAAGTGACTAATTTGTCCAATTGGGTAGCCATGTTAATTTCAATTCTCCTGTGTCTTGCATTCTTTCACCATGGGGCATGACGGTAACAGCCACGCTTTTATGTCTGTGCAGCATTCCCGTTCCCATTAAGGGGAGGGGAGGTCGGGGTGCTACAGGCTGATCACCGAATTGTGGCTGTCTCCAAAAGGAGTGGGTAGATAATCGTCGGCATCAGGATCGTTTTCCCATTGGGATTGTCTCAACAGGTGGCGCTGCCTGGAATAAGCCGAGCTATGGATTTCTTCTTTCTGGGTGCAGAAGCACTCGATTTGAAAATGCCAAATAGGTCACCGGAGCATCTCACTCTTCTTTAAAAATATCACTGAACCGGCCGGTCACTTCGATATCTGCCCGGGTGTTGTTAAGAACGGACATTCTGGGAAGAAATACATCGAGACCGAACGCATTGATCGTTCTCAATCGATCCGTGTCAATGGCCACTTTGCTGGACTTTTTGACGCTTTTGTCCAGAACGTTGATCAATTCGCATGCCGATGACGCATCAAAATCGCCAAACAACTGAATCGCCATAGATTGATTACTGATTTCCTTGACACAAACACGAAAATTTAAAGCCATGTCTCCATCTCCATCAATGGGGGGTATATCTGCTTTGATTATCCCTCTTAAACGAAGGAGTAAATGCTACATTTGATTGTAGTTGGATTGCTTTCTGTCTATTCAGCGGGTTGTTTTGAACCTATACCAGCAAAAGAGACTTCCACGTTGGTGAAGCCTTCGTTAATCAGCTTTCTGGCATCATCACGCCCTTGCTTCAATACCGCCCGGTATTGATCAACAGCCGCTTGTGCATTATTATTTACGCCCATTTGATAAGCCCAGTACCTGCTGGTTTTTTCAGCATGGTCCTGAAAAAGGGTCAAGGTGTCGAAGAGGTTGTTAAGAGATTGTTTTTGAAGACGGGTGTAATCTTTTGTGATCGTTGAAATATCCATTGGCTGTTCTCTCCTTGATGAATAGTTTTGCTTCTAATTGACAGTGGTTCAAATACATCCTGATTATGCGACTTCTCAGATTAAAAAGCGTTCCAAAGCGTTGGTCTCCACACCAGGCAGATTGTTGTATTTGGTTTCACTGCCAGGGATCAGGACGTCCATTCTCCAGAATGCGGATATCCAACCATTTCGATCTTTTCTTTCATCGTTTCCAGGTTGAAGGGCTTCAACAGCAGTCCGTCCACAATACCGGATCCATCCATCATATCCGTGACATCCCGTTCGCAGTGGCCGGTCATGATGATGACCCTGGTTCCGAAATGCTTTTCTTTAATCTGATCTGCCAGCTGGTAGCCGTCTATGAAGGGCATGTCATAGTCGGTGAGAACCAGGTCATAGTGCGCCTTGGTCAGGTAGTAGAGGGCATCCACCCCGAATCAAGCGTTAACCCATCGCCTGATTGTGAGGGATGACCGTCCAGTGACGGGTGAAAGGTTTCGGACGATGCGGGCAAGCGAGTGTCGGGAAACGGCTCCGATCCGTGCAAGATCTTAGTTGACATGCGCAATCTCCTTCGTGTCTTCTATTTTAATGCCATGGGCTCTGAAATCATCATCCGTGATAAAAAAACAGATGGGTTTTAACTGTTATTTTTAGGGAACTGGTATTAATAGTGCGCAGGTTTAAAAAGGGATGTCCTGTATCTTTCGATTTGCTGCCTTATCGGTTCGGGCAAAGCAATCATATTTACCTTCAATGCACTTAATGCTTCTGATGAATCGTGTTAAATCAGGATGATAGCCACCTGAATCATTGTCGTTCCTTGATGACATTCCATGCTGAATAAAATGATGCCTGCGCATGTTTGATAGGATTGATCGACATCACAATTAATACTGACTTCCTTCAATTTGTCCATGGGGGGAAGCCTTAATTTGTATAGGAAAAACCCCCTGAAGGGAGTTCCCCCTACTAGGAGCCGTCTAAAAATTACATAGAAGGATGACAGCGCAACCGCTTTGTGCCATGCCAGGAAGGGTTAAAAATAACAGGGGATCCGCACACTTACCATTCAGCCAATATCACAAGATAATATAATCCAGCCACACCGTGTGTGTGCTGGCTCTTTCCTGACTTCAAATATGTAAAAGAAAACGATCTACCGAGATATATACGGTAAGTACCCGATGTGTCAGGATATACTCTGGTAAATATGGGAAGGTAAGTGGGAATTGATAGTATTGGCCAGAAATACGGAACCGGAGCAGGGGGTGGCGAAGGGCTGATCACTGGGTGTGACCAGCTGGGCAGCTGAGTGCCCGTTGCGTTGCTCCGGTATAAATATAAAATAAGGATTGACTTACCAAGGGTCAAGATTTCAATTGGTATTCACCCAATATTCGCCTGCCTCTATCGGTAGTCGGCAAGCCGTTCCCAGTCAAAAAAATCGAACCCGGCCAGAGAGGCTGGACGCTCCCGAAGACCAATACCACTTGCAGACCATCGGTCGTATAGGGTGTGGTTTTAATGTGGTGGTACAAGAAAAACACGGCACCACAGTTACGCGCAGTGCCATTAGTCATCTTGAAATTACTATATGTATGGTGTTTTGCTATTAATTTATAGCCCTTCCCCTTTTAACATCATCAGTTTCAACTGGCGTTTGTCGTCGTTGGCTATGTAGATAGTACTGGACGGAAAAGCAAATTGGATATCTTCGGTTTCGAACCTTCTCATGATTTCAAGACAGGTTTTTTCGAGCCATGCCTGAAAATCCCAGTAATTGGGAGGATGATACCAAGCTATTGCCATAATATCTAAACTCCAATCATTAAAAGCATTGAAAAAAACCCGTGGTGGGAAATCCTCCTTCATCCCTTCATGGTTCTCAAGGATTTCCCGGATGATTTGAACGGCTTTTTCGACTTTATCCGCCGGCGTATCATATGTAATACCGATGTTGGTAAGCCAACGGATATAAGGTCTCTCGCCGATATTTTCCAGAGAGGAGTTTGATAACTTTTCATTGGGAATGGTCGCCAGGTGGCCGGTAAGTGTTCGAATTTGGGTGCTCCTGAATCCCACAGATTCAACGACCCCATCGTATTGATCGATAATGATTCTCTGTCCTACCTGAAACGGCTTGTCAAAAAGTATGGTCAGGGTCCCGAAGAAATTGGCGATGGAATCCTTGGCGGCCAGGGCCACTGCCAAACCGCCTATCCCCAAAGATGCAACCAGAGGACCGATTTTGAGCCCTGTGAGGTTTTGAATAACAATGATGCCGCCGATGACAATAATGAAAACCCTGAGCGTTTTGGCGATAATCGGAACCAGCATGTCATTGATGGTGCTTTCGGTTGCGGCTGCCCATTTTTTCAGATATACGTCCAGAATTTGTACGAAAGAGAGGATGAACCAGAAAAAGGCGATGGTTCCGCCAACATCGGCTGCCTTTTGTGCCACTATATGGACTATATTATCCCCTCCCGCTGTCTGGAAATGATCGTACAGGGGCGACAGAGCGCCATAGATGCCATACGACCAGATAAAGAGGGAAAGAGGCCTGGAAAGCGCCTGAAAGAAATACTGCCGCCATGAGATAACATCTACTTCGGGTGGTATCTTTCGAATTGCCCCATTGATAAGCCATCTCAGCAGCCGTTCAACCGTGACCACCAAAAAAATCAACGAGATACAAATGAGCAATTTAAGCCAGGTTATTCCAGAGAAAACTTCGATCTCGACCCACTTACCGATTTTTGAAGAGGCTGAATGGCTGAATCTGTCAATACCCTTTCCGATGCGCTCTCCGGCCTTATCAACTGCCTGAACTTCTATACTTGGCGCCTGGGTATTATTTTTAGTTTGGGTGTTAAGGGCTTTTGGGGGTACTTCGTCCTTTGGCGTAGTCTTTGCTAAAATGCAGCAAGGTGCTATTGTCCAGAGAATAATGCTAAAAACCAAAAAAGGTGTCCATTTCATTCTACACTAGTGTGAATTCTTATTTGAGACGTGTGGGTACTATTGCTTCGTTTTATTTGGTACCGGTTTTAATCGCTTGCCACCTTTTAAATTGCATAAATTTTTTAAAAATCCATACCTTTGCGTCAAAAAATGGTCCTTCCATATCAGAAGCAACATCTTTAAGCAGATCGGGAATTGGTAGTTGCTGAGGACAAACCTTTTCACATTCGCCACATTCTATAATACTCCCCAAAAACTGGACAGTTGTTTAAGGTGTAAAATGAGCGTATCCTGAACCGTCCAAAGGAGGCTCATTCATGGGTAACATTCGAAGGAACCATAGCGCATCGTTCAAAG
>JABZFO010000134.1 GCA_014237405.1 Desulfosarcina sp.
CTTCAAGGCGAAATAATGGGATGAATGCCCGGCTGGCGTATGACTGTGTGACGTCAATACATCTTGTCGCAGTTGGGGATGAAAGAAATGTCGAGGGAAGGAGGAGCAATGAGTAAAAGTTGTGCAACCGTTCTGGTGTTCATCGTTCTCGTGCTGGGTGGCTGCGCCACCTTGCCAACTGATTTTGAACGCCTTGAATCCCATGCCTTCTCCGACACGGGCAATACCACATTTGGCAAGGCGGTATCCGCACGGGCAGCGGCGCATCCGGGGAAATCCGGGTTTCATCTGCTGGGAAACGGCCTGGATGCCTTCGTGGCCCGTGCCCTGTTGGCCCATTATGCGGAACGCAGCATGGATGTGCAGTATTACCTGTATCACGATGACCTTGTGGGTAGACTGTTCACCGACCAATTGCTCAAGGCGGCCGACCGGGGAGTACGGGTGCGCCTGCTGGTGGACGACATGGATATGGCGGGCCGGGACCTGGGGGCGGCGGTAATGGACAGCCATCCGAACCTGGAGGTAAGGATATTCAACCCCTTCAGCAGGAAAACGGGCCGGCTTTCCCAGTTCGTCACCAGGATGGGTTCCGTGACGCGTCGCATGCACAACAAGTCCTTTACGGTGGACAACCAGATGGCCATCCTCGGCGGGCGCAATATCGGCAACGAATATTTCGACGCGGATCCGGACCTGGCCTTTGCCGACCTGGACGTGATAGCAATCGGTCCGGTGGTTGAGGAAGTCTCCACGGCCTTCGACCAATACTGGAACAGCGAGCTGGCATATCCCGTGTCGGTACTCAAAGGCAAACCGCCAACACCGGAAGAGAGCAAGGAAAAGCGGCAGCAGCTTGATGATTATATCGCTAAACAATCGGATTCACCGTACTTGCAGGCCCTGCGGAATTCGAACCTGGCCAACAGGATCCGGGAAAGCCGCGTTTCGTATGACTGGGGCGATGCCGAAGTCGTCTACGATCATCCTGAGAAGATTCTTCATGGTACCGACAAAACCGAATACCACCTGGGACCGCAGCTGAGTCCCTATTTTGACGGGGTCCGGGAGGAATTGATCATCTTCTCTCCCTATTTCGTACCGGGTAAATCCGGAACCAAAGCGCTGACGCAGCTGGCCGAGCGGGGCGTGCGGGTGCGTATCCTGACCAACTCCCTGGCATCCAACGATGTGGGGATTGTGCATTCCGGCTATTCCAAATACCGTAAGGCGCTATTGCGCGGCGGGGTGGAACTCTATGAAATGAACAAAAAACTCACCCGGGCCCAGCGTAAAGAGAAAAAGGGCCTGGGCGGCTCGTCTACGGCCAGCCTGCATGCCAAGTCCTTCGTCTTCGACCGTAAGCAGGTGTTCATCGGTTCCTTGAACCTCGATCCCCGGGCCGTGATCCACAACACCGAGATCGGTGTGGTGATGAAATCGGCAGAGATTGGCCATGCGATGGGAACTGGTTTCGACCAGATCATCCAAGAGATGGTCTTCCGGCTGGAGCTGGTGAAGAACGCCAACGAATCCGAGAAGATCCTCTGGCACGGACTGGTCGATGAAGAAGAGAAGACCTTTGACGTGGACCCATACACCGGGTTCTGGCAGCGGTTTGGCATCGGTTTCATGCGCCTGATGCCCATTGAATCCCAACTATAAAATGGTACAATCCTGATCAAGCCGCTCATGAATACTTTTATGAAGCAATATCCCCTCATCTAACGCGATTAGCCATGTTTTTTATGCAACGATGGGGTGAATTGATAACCGGGCAACCCTTGGAGACGATACGATGATATTTTGCAGTACGATGAGATTGCATAAAATTTTTATTTTGGCCCTTTGGCTGATAATGGTTGGGACCCACACACAGGCGATCGCCCAAAAAGGGTCGCCACCGGCATCCGATAAAATACAGGTGAATGAACTGCCCGCTGAAGCAGTCGGTGATCACGCCAACGAACTGCTCAAGCGGATCAACAGGATCGTGGCGGATGGGGATCGATACAGCGCGGCCATGAAGAAGGCGAGCAAAGAGGATCGGCTCGTTCTGGAATTGCAGCTGAAAGCATTGCAAAATCGGGCTGCGGTTATGTAGGGCCGCGTTACTGGTTTCATATCAACCGCCTTCGTGGCGAAGTGGACGCCGTCCGCGCCCGTCGACTGGAGGCAGCGGCAGATGAACGCTTCGCCATAGAAAGTGGCGTGGCCCGGTTCACCGTACGTCTGGATGAATTATTTGACATCAGCCTTCGGCACATAGAGAAAATGGCCGAAATCGGAATGGACACGCAGAGAGATCGCGGGGAACTGAACCGGCTGCTGTCCGAACGTGCAGAGGAACTCTCCGGGCGCATATCCCTGGCCCTGGTTCGCACTGAGGCTCTGGAAGCGCGCCTCAAGAAGATTCCCGATGACGCCGAGGCGTCCACGCTCCTGATCGCGTCACTGAAAAGTTTGAACACCAACACCGCCAGCATGGGAACCACACTGGATTTGATGGACCAGCTCGAACTCGACACGGATGCCTATCGCTCCCAACTGGTGACGACCACGCGGGATTTCAGTTCGAGTCTGCTCAACACCGGCGTGGCCGTCGGCCTGGTGAGCCGAACCATCGACGGCATCACGGGGTGGATGGTTGACAGCGGCCCGACGGTTCTTCTCAAACTGCTAATATTTTTCGGCATTCTTTTCGCCTTTCGATTTGTGACGCGCATCGTGCGCGTGGGTCTGGAAAAAGCCCTCGATGCCTCGGACCTGAACCTGTCCCAACTGGCGCGGCGGATGATCGTAACCTGGACATCCAACCTGGTCATGATTTTCGGTGTAATGCTGGCGCTGTCACAATTGGGCATCAGCCTGGGGCCGCTGCTGGCCGGTCTCGGCGTCGCCGGCTTCATCGTGGGATTCGCGCTGCAGGACACCCTGGGCAATTTTGCCTCAGGGGTGATGATTCTGATTTACCGCCCCTACGATACGGGTGACCTCATCGACGTGGGCGGGGTGTTTGGGAAGGTGGATAAGATGAACCTGGTTTCCACCAGCATGCTGACGCTGGACAATCAAACGATCGTGGTCCCCAACAGCAAGATCTGGGGGGATGTGATCAAGAACGTGACGGCCCAGAAGGTCCGCCGCGTCGACATGGTGTTCGGCATTTCCTACAGCGACGACATCCCCAAGGCAGAGGCGATTTTCGAAGATATTCTCAAGACGCATGATAAGGTGCTCGACGACCCGGAACCGATGGTTCGCCTTCACACGCTGGGGTCGTCATCGGTGGATTTTGTGGTCCGCCCCTGGTCCAAGGCCGAAGATTACTGGGACGTCTATTGGGACGTGACGCGAAGCGTGAAACTGCGGTTCGATGAGGAGGGTGTGTCAATCCCCTTTCCCCAGCGAGACGTGCATGTTTACAATGAAAACAGCCTTGCCCCTACAACAAAATAAATCGACGATTATGCATCAGCCGGATAGAAAGGAGTGCCGATATGTTGAAACAACCTTTATTTCGACCTTTTATGGTACTTTGCCTTGCTGCTGTTGTTCTCATTTTCTCACATCCACCTCTCTATGCAGGCGGAATGCCTGACTCTGAAGATATTACAGGCGTGGTCTGGAAATGGCAGCAAACCCGATACAACAACGATCAGGATGCCGTTCCTCCCGATCCGTCCGGATACACGATCGCCTTTAACCCGGACGGAACGTTGAACATCAGGGCGGACTGCAACCGGGGTGGCGGCAAATATTCAAATAAGGGGGAAAGCATAACGATCAAGGTGACCCACACCACACGGGCGATGTGCCCCCCGGACTCGCTGGAGCAGACTTTCATCAAGGATCTGAACGCGGCGGCGATCTATTTTTTCAAAGACGGTAATCTCTATCTGGACCTTAAATACGATACCGGCACCATGAAGTTTGGTCGGTGATGGGTACATGCCTGAAACTGACACGTATCTTTAAATCAACTTCTATTATCATATTGATGATCGGCCTTTGCCTTGCGCTGCAAGTAATGACGAGTCGCGCAGAGAGCTTAAAACTGCCGGATCAACAGAAGCAAGAGCGTTCTGAAGGAAAGGTCGTTACTACTTCAGGCGGAAAATGGCTGCCCCTTCCGATCTTCCTCACGGAGCCGGCTTTCGGCTATGGTCTCGGCCTGGGTCTGGGGTACATCCATCCCCAAAATGACGATACTGAAACAGGGGCGGTTCCGTCGCTTCAGACACCCAAATCGGTTTCATCCAGCAGAAGCGGCCAAAAACCGCCGCCCAGCATCACCGGTGTGGCGGGCGGATATACGGAAAAGGAGACTTGGTTCGGCGCTGTGGGTCACTCCGCGTCATGGCGCAATGACACGATTCGCTATGTCGGTGCCTTGGCATACGCCGATGTAAAATCCTCGTACTACCTTCTTGACAGGCCGTTAGACTTTAGCCTGCAAGGGCTTGGCCTTCACCAGGATCTTAAATTTCGTTTGGGGGGAAGCCGATTCTTTTTGGGCGGGAAGCTGCTTTATCTGGAAACGGAGTCGGAGTTCGAGATCACCATTGGTGAGGATACTGATATCACCTTGGGCGATATCTCCTCGCGCAATGTGGGAGTCGCCGCAGAGGCCAGTTTCGACGGGCGCGACAATGTGTTCACACCCAACAGCGGACAGCTTTTGCAGTTGGCTGTCTGGCGGCATGACGAAGGGCTAGGCGGTGACTACAACTACTGGAACGGAACACTCAAGGCGCTGTCTTTTCATCAGTGGCACCCGGACTTTGTGCTCGGACTGCGTTTGGAGGCATCGGCAGTGGATGGCCGGCTGCCGTTTTATGCATATCCTTGGGTTAGTTTACGCGGCATCCCGGCATTGCGTTACCAAGGCAAAAGTGTCGGGATGGTGGAGGCGGAACTGCGCTGGAACATAATGCCTCGGTGGGCCGTACTGGGTTTTGCGGGAAAGGGTGCGGTATATGGTGACGATCCGGCTTTTGAAACTCAGGACAATATCATCGCCGGCGGTGTCGGTGGCCGTTACCTTTTTATGCCCGATGAGGGCCTGTGGTTGGGTGTGGATGTTGCCCGCGGCCCCGAGGATGTGTACTTGTATATTAATGTCGGGCATGCCGAACTGGTCCTTCGGCGCCGGCGCATGCTGGCCCTCAATGGCCGCGAGGTTTACGAGGTCAAGCTCGGCGAGGAATATCTCATGTCGAGCCTGTTCCATGACTCCGAAGTGGCCCTTGCGGACATCGGCCTGGGTGAGTTGGACGGGACGGGGTGGGACGTCGTGGTCGGCGGCCTCGGGTTGGGCTATACGGCGGCCGCCGCATTAAAATTCAAACAGCTGAAGCGTCTGGTCGTCGTCGAAGCCCTGGCACCGGTTATCCAATGGCACCGTCGTGGTCTGGTGCCCAACGGAAAAGTGCTCACCCTTGATGGCCGCTGTGTATACCGCCATGCCGATTTTTTTGCCCTGGTCCGTGGTGACGGCTTTGACCCGGAGGTCAACGGTACCCGGTTTGACGCCATTTTGTTGGATATCGATCACACCCCGGATTTTTGGCTGCACAGCAGTCACGAGGACCTGTATTCAGAGGACGGCCTGCACCGGCTGAAATCGTTTTTAAAGCCCAATGGTATCTTTGCCCTCTGGTCAAACGATCCGCCGGAAGATGCGTTTCTTAAACTGCTGTCCACTGTTTTTGCCAGTGCCGAAGGTCTGCTCGTTCAATTTGACAATCCTCTGCTGCAGGCTGTGTCCACCAATGGCGTTTACGTGGCGCGTTGCGGCTAAGGGCTCGTGCAACAACAAACGAGAAAGGAGAGAATCATGGCTTATCATTTTAAGAACCTGGTTTTCGAAGGGGGTGGGGTAAAGGGCATTGCCTACATTGGCGCCATGCAGGTCATTCAGGAAAAGGGCATTCTGGCCAATATCAAGCGGGTGGGCGGTACCTCCGCCGGCGCTATCAATGCGACGCTGTTTGCTCTGGGCTATGACATTGCCGAGCAGCGCAGGATCCTGAAAAAATTGGATTTTAACAACTTCATGGACGACAGCTGGGGGCTGGTGCGCGATACGGAGCGGCTGATTAAAAAGTTCGGCTGGTACAAGGGGGACTTTTTTCACCACTGGATTTCGGGACTGATCAACAAGAAGCTTAAAAACCCCAATGCCACGTTCCGGGACCTCAAGGCGGCGGGACGGCCGGATCTGTATGTCTATGGCACCAACCTGAGCACCCGGTTCGGCGAGGTCTTTTCAATCGAGCACACCCCGACCACCCGCATCGCCGACGCGGTGCGAATCTCCATGTCCATCCCGCTCTTCTTTGCGGCCTTCCGCAACGCCCGCAACGATGTCTACGTGGATGGCGGGCTGCTCAGTAATTTCCCGGTCAAGCTGTTCGATCGTGACAAATACATAGAAGCAGCGGATCGTCCCAAGATGGGCGTGGAGACCCGGTATTATCAGGAGGAAAACAAGCGGTTCCTGAAGAAGCATCCCAAGGCGAGCCGCTATGTCTACAACAAGGAGACGCTGGGCTTCCGGCTCGATTCGAAGCAGGAGATCGGCGTTTTCAGGGACGGTGCCGAGCCGCAGCATGAAAACATTGCGGACTTTTTCGATTACATCAAGGCACTGATTGGCACCGTCATGGAAAGCCAGTTAAAAGTCCGGGCGCATGGGCGCCAATGTTTACCTGGACTGGTATGACCGGAAAAGCAGCAATCCGGCCAACCGTCCATAGCCGGATACTGAACCCTTCAGCGACGTATCGGTGTTGGTCAGGCCGGTCATGGATCAACCGTGCCTTTGCGCACGATTTCCAACCTTGGCGACTTCGTAGAGGGCCCACGATCTGGGTTGTACGGCATTCCTCGCGATTTACGAGCCTTGCTCTTTAACTTTTTATAAAGCCGTCTGAATGTGGGCTTTGTACGAGTCTATCGACCTTCCTTTTTGTAAAACTTTTGTCAACCGTTTGCGTCCTTCTTGTCACTACCCCACCTTTTCATTAATATTATTTTCCAATGATGTCTATAAGGCTGAAGGACTACGGAAGGATTCATATGTTTAAATCGTTGGTTCATGGGACACGCGGCGTATTTTCGATCCTGTTTTATGTACTCAATACGATCATCTGCTGCATCCCCATTTTTGTCGTGGCACTGATCAAACTGCTGCTCCCTGTCAAACCGATCCAGATCGGCTGCCGCAAGATCCTGACCATCATCGCCAACGGCTGGATCGCCGTGAACAACCTTATCCAGAAGCTGTTTAACGGCGTCCGCTGGGATGTGCGCGGCCTGGACAATCTCAATCCCAAAGGCTGGTACATGGTGGTGGCCAACCACCAGTCCTGGGTGGACATCATAGTTCTCCAGAGTATCTTTTACCGCAAGATTCCGTTCCTGAAGTTTTTCCTGAAAAAAGAGCTGTTCTGGTTCCCGCTGCTGGGGCAGGCCTGGTGGGCGCTGGATTTCCCCTTTATGAAGCGCTACTCAAGAAAGTTCCTCAAAAAACATCCCCACCTGATCGGCAAAGACCTGGAAATCACCAAACGGGCCTGCGATAAATTCAGGAACATTCCCGTGTCGGTGATGAACTTCGTCGAAGGAACCCGGTTCACCCCGGAAAAACACTCCCGCCAGAGGTCGCCTTACACCCATCTGCTGCGCACCAGGGCCGGCGGCATGGCTTTCGTGCTGGCGGTTATGGGCGACAAGCTTCAGCACATCGTGGACGTGACCATCGCCTATCCCCAGGGCGCGGCCACTTTCTGGGATTTTGTCTGCGGGCGGGTGAAAGAGGTCAAAGTTAGCGTGAAAACGCTGCCCATCGACAGCCAAATGATGGGGGACTACCTTCACGACCCGCAGTTCAAACGGGATTTCCAGAAATGGCTCAACGGCTTGTGGCGTGAAAAGGATCTTGATTTGGCCCGCATGCTGGCCCGCTAAGGGTTCGCGATAAAATGGCAGTCAACTGTCTCATCTCGCGGCAAGATGCCGCTATTCCACCTCATTTCAAACCGTTACCCCGCTTCCCCTAACCGGATAAGGAGATGAACCATGGTCGAATTCAAGTATGAAGAACTGCTGCCCCTGGGCGAAGACGACACCCCATACCGGCTGCTCACCGCCGAGCACGTCTCCACCGCCCAGTTCGAGGGAAAGACCGTGCTCAAGGTCGCACCCGAAGGGCTGGAACTGCTGGCCGAGGCGGCCTTTAAGGATGTCTCCCACCTGTCGCGGCCGGCCCATCTGGCCCAGTTGGAAAAGATCCTCAAGGATCCGGACGGCTCGGAAAACGACCGCTATGTGGCGCTGGAAATGCTCAAAAACGCCGTCATCTCCGCCGAGATGGAATTCCCCATGTGCCAGGACACCGGCACCGCCATCGTCATGGGAAAAAAGGGACAGCAGGTGTGGACCGGCTTCAGCGATGAAAAAGAGCTGTCCAAAGGCGTGTTCAACGCCTACACCAAAGGCAACCTTCGGTATTCCCAGAACGCGCCGCTTACCATGTATGAAGAGAAGAACACGGGATGCAACCTGCCGGCCCAGGTGGAGATCTACGCCACCCAAGGCGATGCGTACAAATTCCTGTTCATTGCCAAGGGCGGCGGATCGGCCAACAAGACCTACCTTTACCAGGAGACCAAGGCGGTGCTCAACCCGGGCACTCTGGTGGATTTTCTCACCGCCAAGATGAAGACCCTGGGTACCGCCGCCTGCCCGCCCTACCATTTGGCTTTCGTGGTGGGGGGAACGTCGGCTGAGTTTAACCTGAAAACGGTGAAGCTGGCGTCGGCCGGCTACCTGGATCACCTGCCAACCGCCGGCAGTGAGACCGGCCATGGTTTCCGGGATCTGAAGCTGGAAAAGGAACTGCTGGTGCGGGCCCGGGAGCTGGGCATCGGCGCCCAGTTCGGCGGCAAGTACTTCTGCCATGACATCCGTGTGGTGCGCCTGTCGCGCCATGGCGCTTCCTGTCCCATCGGCATCGGCGTCAGTTGCAGCGCGGACCGCAACATCAAGGCCAAGATCACCGCCGGGGGCATCTTCCTGGAACAGCTGGAAACCGATCCCGCGCGATTTCTCCCCGAACCCCAGGGCTCCGACGATGATGCTGTGGCCATCGACCTGAACCAGTCCATGGACAGGGTCCGGGCCATTCTCACCCAGTACCCGGTGGCCACCCGTCTGAAACTGTCCGGTAAGATCATCGTGGGCCGGGACATCGCCCACGCCAAGCTCAAGGAGCGGCTGGACAGCGGCCAGGGTCTGCCCCAGTATCTGAAAGATCACATCATCTACTACGCCGGTCCGGCCAAGACCCCCGAAGGTTACGCCTCCGGTGCCTTCGGCCCCACTACGGCCGGCCGCATGGATTCATATGTGCCCACCTTCCAGGCCCAGGGCGCATCCATGGTGATGCTGGCCAAGGGCAACCGCTCCAAGGGGGTGACGGCGGCCTGCAAAAAATACGGGGGGTTCTACCTGGGCTCCATCGGCGGCCCCGCCGCCCGGCTGGGCAAGGAGTGCATCACCTCGGTAAAGGTGCTGGAGTACCCCGAACTGGGCATGGAGGCAATTTACATAATCACCGTCAAGGATTTTCCGGCGTTTGTTCTGGTGGACGACAAGGGGAACGACTTTTTCGAAAAGCTGCTTTAGGGCTCACTCAAAAATAACTTCACAATATCGAACTGAAAATATTACAATAGACATCGGATATGTATATAATTCCAATCGGCTTTTTGTGCTCCAGTATGGGAAGGCGGCGATACTTGTTTTTAATCATCTGGTCCAATATTACCATGATATGGTCATCGAGCGAAGCGCTCACCACATTCATGCTCATTACTTGGTAGACCTTTTTGCCCTTAAGCGTTTCGACCAACCTCTTCAACTGCCCCGTCCACAAAAGGGCACCTGCATCCACGCTTATATTTAGAAAGTCCGGTCGAAGATGATAAAGAATGTCATACATGCTGACCACCCCGGTCAACTGCCCATAATCATCTACCACCATGAGGCTGATGGTTTTGTGGCCTGTCTCTCTAACCTTCCCGTTTTGAATCAAATTGATGGCTTTTTCGATGGGCGCATCCTGATGAATTTTATCAAATGATGCAACCATCACGTCTTTTGCATATATGGTCATGGAATTCCCCCCCCCCCTGCGTATTCGAGATTCGTATTCAGATAAATCGCCCTGTGACCATACCGACACTGTCGCGTCAGTCGTAGGAATAGACCCTGTATTCAGTCTGTGCGCCTAGAACGGCATCAATCTTGCCTTCAACGAGCTCTCGTTCCTTGTTGGAAAACCACCGCTCCCAGTCTTCAACCGATTTCCAGGTGCTGATCACCAAATATTCATACGGGTCGGTCACGTTGCGCATTGTCTCCCCGGAAATATATCCGGGTTGATGAAAAGCCAGTTTCCTGGCCTCTGCCAGCAAGGGGCTCAGCTGGGGCAACAGGTCGGCTTCCATCCCGCCATACAAGCGGGGCATTTTTCTGAACATGAGCACGCGTATTGACATTTTTTCCTCCGATGAATTTATCCTGGGTCAAACCTGCCTGCAGCCAGCCAAAAACAGATCAAATTTTTGGCGATTGGTGACCGCGGTTACGTTATCCCATCAGATCCGATTATACCATAAGATTTTTTAATGTCAGCAACACACCGGCAGTCACCGCTGATCCGATGACGCCGGCAACGTTCGGCCCCATGGCGAACATCAACAGCATATTTTCGGGGTCTTCCTCAATACCCATTTTTTGACTGACGCGGGCAGCCATGGGTACTGCGGATACACCTGCAGAACCAATCAACGGGTTTATTTTGTTGTTTGAAAATTGGTTCATGAGCTTGGCCATCAAAATGCCGGATGCCGTCCCGATGCAAAAGGCAATGACCCCGAGAAACAAGATTCCCAAGGTTTCCAAACTCAAGAATTTTTCTGCGGACAACCTGGAACCGACCCCCAACCCGAGAAAGATGGTGACGATATTGATCAGGGAATTTTGGGTGGTTTTGGAAAGGCGATCTACGACGCCGCACTCTCTCATCAGGTTTCCAAACATAAAAAAACCGATCAGCGGCGCGGCCGACGGCAGCAGAAACATACACAACCCGAGGGCGATAAGCGGAAAGACGATCTTTTCTACTTTTCCCACGTAGCGTAATTGGGTCATGCGGATTTTCCGTTCATCGGAACTGGTCAACGCTCTCATGATGGGGGGCTGTATAATGGGAACCAGCGCCATATAGGAATAGGCGGCCACGGCAATGGCTCCCAGCAGGTCGGGGGAGAGCTGGCTGGCCAGGAAGATGGCCGTGGGGCCGTCTGCACCGCCGATAATGCCGATGGATGCCGCGTCAAAAAGATCGAAATTGATTCCGGGAACGATTTCAGTCAGTACCAGTGCTCCGATGAGTGTACTAAAAATGCCAAACTGCGCGGCTGCCCCCAAAAGGGCGGTCTTGGGATTGGCGATCATGGGGCCGAAATCGGTCATGGCGCCGACGCCCATGAAGACCAGTAGTGGAAAGACGCCTGTTTTAATGCCGATTTCATAGATGTAGTAGATGATTCCTCCCGGCTCCGTGATGCCTGACAGGGGAATATTGGCCAAGATGCATCCAAAGCCCATGGGCAACAGAAGCAATGGTTCGAACCGTTTGCCGATGGCCAGATACAACATCAACAGGCCTATCCCGACCATTAACATCCTGCCGACGCCCTCGGTCCATTTGTCGGACACGGGGAAGAGGTATGCGAACAGACCCGTGGACTTCACGAACTCGGCAATCATGGTCCCCATGGGCGCCAATTCATTGCGAGAGGCGGCTTCCCCCGACGAAGGGGTACCGGCCAGCGCCATGGCGGAAATGATCGAAACCGAAACAACGATCGCGAAACCGATGGCGAACTTTTTATTTTGTATCATTGGATCTCCTGGCCTGAGCAATCGTTGCGACCAGTTGTTCGGGTTTCACGACCTGGTTTTTTTCCACTTCGATGGACGCCACCGTACCGTCGCAGGGGGCCACCACAGGCGTTTCCATTTTCATGGCTTCAAGAATCATCAGCGAATCGCCCTGCTTCACCTGGTCACCGACCGTGGCAAAGATTTCGTAAACGACGCCCTGCAATTTGGCCTTGACGTTTACCGCATCGACCGGTTTGGTGGCCGCCGCAGGTTCTACCGTTTTCACTTCACCGGTGGACGCTTCGACCGTGACCTGGTAGGCTTTGCCCTCCACGGTCACCGTGTAGTCGGCCGGCCCGCCCATGGCCGGTGTTGACATGGGTGCGGCGGTCGCGGGTGCTGCCTCATCGGTTATGGCGGCGACCTTGCGAACATTGATGGGTTTATTGCCTTTCAAAAAGTCGAGTCCCTTGTTGCCCCCCTGGGTTTCCAGTGCGCCCACGATGAAGATGTTTTCGTCGGTGACCGGCAGGCCATTTTTTTCAAGGATCGCTTTGGCTTTGGGAATGCCGGGTTCAAGGATGTCCAACGGATCTCCTTTGAACACTGGTTTGCCAAGCTGATCTTCGGCAAGCCGGACGATTTCCGGATCCGGTGCAACGGGTGTGCAACCGAAGTAACCCAGCACCATTTTCCCATAGCCATCCGTTATTTTTTTCCAAGGCCCCTGGGTCACATTGGCGTAGGCCTGCTGGAAATAAAACTGAGATACGGGGGTAACTGAGGTGCCGAACCCGCCGCGTGCCACGCATTCGGACATGGCCTCGATAACCTTGGGGTAGAGGTCAAGCGTTCCGGTGTCTCGCATCATCATGGTGTTTGCCGTTAAGGCTCCCCCCGGCATGGGGGAAAGGATCACTTCAGACGAAACTTTTTGCGCTTCAGGGGGAAAGAAGTAGTCCTGGAGACATTCCTCAAGGACACGGTTGGCCGCCAGAATTTTCGTTACGTCGATATCCAATGCATAATCAGTTCCCTTCAGTGCATGCCACATTGAGAGTATATCCGGTTGGCATGTGCCGCTGGACAGGGGGGAGCGGGCCAGGTCCACGCCGTCGCAACCGGCCTCGATGGCGGCTTTGTACTGGGTGATTCCCACACCGGCGGTTTCATGGGTATGGGCCCAAATGGTGGTATCCTTCCCCAGAAGCTTTCGTGCGGCCTTGATGGTCTCGTAAAACTTGTTGGGGTTCGACGTTCCGGAGGCATCCTTGAAGCAGATGGAATCATAGGGTAGTCCGGAGTCCAAAATTTCCTGAAGTGTTTTAATGTAAAACGGGGCATCGTGGGCACCCGAGCAGCCCGGCGGCAGTTCCATCATGGTGACGACTACCTGGTGGTGCAACCCGGCATTGGCAATGCACTCTCCCGAGTATATGAGGTTTCGAACGTCATTCAGCGCATCGAAGTTGCGGATATGGGTCATTCCGTGTTTTTTGAACATCTTGGCATGAAGATCGATCATGTCTTTTGGTTGAGCCGAAAGCGCCACCACGTTGATACCCCTGGCAAGGGTCTGAAGGCTTGTAGACGGCCCCGCTGCCGCACGGAAACGGTCCATCATGTCAAAAGCAGATTCACCGCAGTACATGAACAGCGCCTGAAAACGTGCCCCGCCGCCGGCCTCCATATGTTCAATGCCGGCATGAACGGCAGATTCCACGGCAGGGATGAAATCATCGGTCAGCGCACGGGCACCGAATACCGACTGGAATCCATCACGAAGAGATGTATCCATAAAACGAATTGTTTTCATGATTGCTCACTATCTCCAATAAATTTGAATATAAAAATACTTTAGTTTTCGAAAAATAGCTTTCGTGTTTGGCATAGCAGGTGCTCAAATATATTTTTAGTATCGTGTTTTGAGTGATGAGTATTGAGTTTTTGATTTCCTAAGCCCTGACAACATTCGGCTCGTTTCATCTAACTATCCTTGTCCGGGCACGATGGGCGGCAATGGCCGCGCTGATGACGGCAACCAGCACGTCGTCTTCTGCTCTGAAAAAAGAACGCTTTTTCTTATTTAGCTCGGTGGCCTCCATTTCGGCTAATTCTCTGGCACTTCCTGCGGATAGAAATCGGAAGGAAATTTTGATTAACAGGGTCAATACCAGGAGGAAAAGGAATACTACCGTCATACCCAGAAGGGTTAGTTTGAGTCCAGCAACAATCATTTTCAGTCCTATGGGGTCATACCCGATATGTAGTGGTGCGGTATCACCTGATGCGGGCGAAATTATAAGTTGAAACCAGGCAGTGAAAAAGTGTTCCAAACGTGTAGCAAGGTATCAATGTCTGTGAAAATAGTCAATTCAGAAAACTTTGATTCGGTTGTACAAATTTTTCTTACACAATTAATTGACTGATGCCGGCCGGGGAATGCGGTTTAAGAAAAGTGGTATGCGGGTAATGAAAAATCCGGTATTGTCGAAAAGAGAGTTGCGTCGCACCCAAAAAAACGGATAAAAAGCATCTTCAAACCGGTGTCGATTCACAAAACGGCTGCCAGTTTAAACGACTGTTGATTGACTTGGGATGCACGTGTGGTAAGGAGACGGAACGATCCCTTTTTTCAATTTTCCAGTGAGCCCTTAACAAGCGCAACCCAGCGAAAGCAGGTATTCAACATGGAAGGTCTTGATGCATTGTTTAACCCGACTTCGGTTGCGGTGGTCGGTGCCTCCAGCAGTCCTGGAAAAGTCGGCCACGATATCTTTGTTAATATTCTCAAGGGCGGTTTTACCGGAACCCTTTACCCCGTAAACCCCAAAGCCAAATCCATCGCCAGCGTGCGCGCCTATCCGGATATCCAGGATATTCCGGACCCCGTTGATCTGGCCATTATCATTCTTCCCCCGATTCATGCGGAAACTGCCATCAAGCATGCCATCGACAAGGGGGTCAAGGCCGTTGTCATCGTCTCCGCCGGGTTCAAGGAAGTAGGGGGTGAAGGACTTGAAATCGAACGGCGGATTGTAACGATGTGCCGTGAGGCCGGAGTCCGTGTGGTCGGCCCCAACTGTTTGGGGGTGATCAACCCCATGGCCGATGTGCGGCTCAACGCCAGCTTTTCGGCCCGGATGCCGGCGGCTGGCAATATCTCCTTCATCTCCCAGAGCGGCGCTTTATGCACGGCGGTGCTGGATTTCGCTGCGGACAAGGATTTCGGATTCTCCAAGTTCGTCTCCATCGGCAACAAGGCGGATGTGGATGAACTGGACTTGCTGCGCTATTTTCACGCCGACCCTGAAACCGAGGTCATCATGCTCTACATCGAAGAGCTGCAGCGGGGGCCTGAGTTTATCGAGGTGGTAAAAGAGATCACCGGCGGCGACCGGCCCACGCCGGTGCTGGCCATCAAATCCGGCCGCACCAGCGCCGGGGCCCAGGCAGCCGCCTCTCACACCGGATCCCTGGCGGGCAGCGAGGCGGTGTACGACGCCATCTTCGACCAGAGCGGCATTATCCGTGTGGACTCCATCAACGAGCTGTTCGATTTCGGGATTGCATTTGCCTATAAAAATGAAAGCGCCCTGGGTAAAATGCGGCGTAAAGTGCCCCTGGGCAACCGGGTGGCTATCGTCACCAATGCCGGCGGCCCCGGCATCGTGGCTACGGACATGACGGTTTCTTCGGGGCTGGAGCTGGCCAAATTCAGTGAGGACACCATCGAGGTGCTCAAAAGCCATCTGCCCCTGACCGCCAACGTGAACAATCCGGTGGACGTCATCGGCGATGCGGCCCAGGATCGTTATGAAAACGCCCTTTCCGCAGTCATCAAGGACGAAGGGGTGGACGGTGCGCTGGTGATTCTCACACCCCAGAGCATGACCAACGCCATCGGTACGGCCGAGGCCATCGTTCGCATTGCCCGGCGTTCTCACAAACCGATTTTGTGCTGCTTTATGGGCATTATCGACGTTTCGGCAGGGGTGAAGCACCTGCAGGAAAACGGCGTTCCCGTATATCGCTTCCCGGAGAGTGCGGCCAAGACCTTTGGCGCCCTGTACAGCTATTCCCGGTGGCTCAACCGCCAGAAACTGGCGCCGTTTCAAGTCAAGCATGACAAACAGCGGGCGGCGCAGATTATTGCCGAAGCCCTGGATCAGGGGGAAACCTACATCGGCGAGATCGGCGGTACCGAACTGCTCAAGTGCTACGGCTTCAACGTGCTGCCTACGGTGCTGGCCACCAGTGAGGCCGAGGCAGGGGATGCCGCCGACCAGATGGGCTATCCCGTGGTGATGAAGATCGTATCGCCCCAGATTATCCACAAGTCCGACGCGGGCGGCGTCATCGTGGGGCCGGGCACCCGAGAGGCGGTGACCGGCGCCTTCAATACCATTGTGGACAATGCCAATAAATTCAACCCGGATGCGGAAATCACCGGGGTGCTGATTCAGCGGCTGGCACCCAAGGGCCACGAGGTTATTTTGGGTATGACCCGCTACCCCATTTTCGGACCCCTGATCATGTTCGGCATCGGCGGCATCTTCGTGGAGGTATTTCAGGACGTCGCCTTCCGGCTGGCGCCGCTGACCCGCAACGGCGCCCGGAACATGGTGCGCAACATCAAGGGACACAAGCTGCTTTCCGGGTACCGCGGAGCGTCGAAGACCGACATCGGCACCATCGAGCGAATGCTGGTGGGGCTGTCCGACCTGGTGATGGACCACCCGGAAATCAAGGAGCTGGATATCAACCCGCTGCTGGTTCATCCCGAAGGCGAAGGGGTCACCGTGGCGGACTGCCGGTTTATCCTGGAAAATCCGGCAGCGTCAGCCCGGGTAATCCACCCAAACGAAGGAGGCAGGTCATGACACGGTCATTATACTGGGCCGACAATTATGTGGAGAAACAGCGAACGGCAGAGGCGGCCATCGCCATGATCCGCCCCGGAAAGCGGGTTTACGTCGGTAGTGCCAGCGGTGAACCCCAGGCGCTGGTCCAGGCGCTGTCGGCCGCTGCCGTAAAGATCAGCGGGTTGGAGATTGTCCGGCTCATGAGCCGGGAGACCACCGCTTTGTCCGAAATCGCCGACAAGACCCGTGACCACAGCCTCAACATTCGGACCATCTACCTGGGCTCGGCGGATACGGAGGCCATTGCCCGCTACATGCGTTTCATCACGCCCATGAACATGTCCGAGGTGCCCGGGCTGTTCCTCTCCCGGAAGCTGCCCATTCACGTAGCCCTGATCCAGGTGTCTCCGCCGGACGATTTCGGCTGGATGAGCCTGGGGGTTTCCGTGGATATCACCCTGGCAGCCGCCCAGAGCGCCGACCTGGTGATCGCCCAGGTGAACCCGAGTATGCCCCGCACCATGGGGCAGAGCTTTATTCACGTCAACAATGTCCATGTGCTGGTGGAGCACGAAGAACCCATTTTGTCCATCAATCTTCGCAAGCGATCCGGGGTGGCCGAATGGATTGGCAAGCACATTTCCCGTTTCGTAGAAGACGGCTCCACCATCCAGATCGGCCTGGACGCCGCGTCCCAGGCCACGGTCAAGGCCCTGGCCGACAAGAACGACCTGGGGTTTCACTCCCAGTACATCACCGATGACGTGATGCACCTGTACGCAGCCGGGGTGATCAACAACCGCAAGAAAGGGCTCAACGAAGGCAAGCTGGTGGCCTCCTGTGCCATCGGCAGCCAAAACCTTTACGAGTTTATTAACGACAACCCGGGGGTGGATTTTCGCCCCTCGGACTACGTGAACGATCCATTTATCATCGCCCAGCACAACCGGATGATCTCCATGAACGTGGCCCACACCATCGACCTCACGGGGCAGGTGGCGGCCGAGGCCTCCGAGCATACTTTTTTCGCAGGCGTTTCCGGCATCCCCGATTTTGTTCGGGGTGCCAAACGGTCCAAAGGGGGCAAGTCCATCCTCATGCTCTACTCCGCCTCACGTGACGGCAAGCGCAGCAATATTGTTCCCGTACTGAATGGGCCTGCCGTGGTGGTGCCTAGAGGAGACGTGCATTACGTGGTTACCGAATACGGCGCGGTGAACCTGTTTGGTAAAAGCCTTCAAGAGCGGGTGCTGGCTATGATCGGTATTGCCCACCCGGACCATCGGGACCAATTGTTCGCCGCAGCCAAGGAAGCGCGGCTCATCGGTAGCGAACGCCATCTGGGGGAGGCCACGAAGGGTATCTATCCCATTCAACTGGAAGAGATCATCGTACGGGACGGCGAGGAGATCACCATCCGGCCGTCAAAGCCGGTCGACGAGCGCCGGATCCAGGAGCACTACTACAGCCTGGACAAAAAGGATGTGCAGCTGCGCTTTTTTCACGACAAGCTCAGTTTTGACCGCAAGGATGTGGAGATCCGCTCCCAGATCGACTACATCAAGGATCTCACTTTGGTGGCCGTGGTGGGCGAGTTCGGCTTCGGCAAGGTGGTGGGGGTTGGCGAATACCTGCTGCTTATTCACAGCAACCTCGCCGAGGTGGCTTTTTCCATATCCAAGGAATATCAGGGCAAGGGGCTGGGCAAGCTGTTCATCCGCAAGCTGGCCCGGGCCGCCCGGGAAAACGGTATTGCCGGCCTGGTGGCCTACACGTCGCCCCAGAACAAGGCCATGATCTCCCTCTTCAAGACGCTTCCCTACAAGGTGAAAACTTCCTTTGACGGGGACTCGCTGATGCTCAAATTACGGTTCGATGAAATGGCGGAGCCGGTCCGTTGATACTGAAATGATGCTGCCGTGAAGCGCTATTAGATTCTCGCCACCATGATCGTTACCGGCACCCTGCTGCCGACCATGGGCCTTCGCCTGTTCGCGGTGGTTGGGTGAGGCGGTGGGGCACCTTTATGAGCCAGGCTACCGGCGGTTACGACGGTCCTGGGCTAAGATTGTGCCTGAAAATCCAATATTGGGTTAATTTGCAATCAAATCAAAATGTTGAGCATCTCCACCCGGAGGCCAATTAATCCTTGTCAAGTTCGTTTCAATGTGCTTTAAATAATCTTTTTTCCGTCAGAAAAAAACAGCAAAACCGATGCGAATCCGGATCTCGCACTTCCACTGGGACCGGCTGCTGCAGACGCGATTTCATATTTTAAACCCGTTACAAGGAGCAGTTATGGCAAAGCAAATGAAAACCATCGACGGGAACACCGCAGCCGCTTATGTGGCCTATGCCATGAGCGAGGTGGCCGCCATTTATCCCATCACCCCATCGTCACCCATCGGTGAGATCTGCGATGAGTGGGCGGCAAACGGCCGCAAGAACGTCTTCGGCCAGACCCTGCTGGTGCGGCAGATGCAAAGTGAAGCCGGTGCGGCAGCCGCGGTCCACGGCTCTCTGGCCGCCGGTGCCCTGACATCCACCTACACCGCCTCCCAGGGTCTTTTGCTGATGATCCCCAACATGTACAAGATGTCCGGTGAGCTATTGCCCGGCGTGTTTCATGTGACGGCTCGTGCCATCGCCGCCCATGCGCTGTCCATCTTCGGCGACCACCAGGACATCATGGCCGTTCGCCAGACCGGATTTGGCCTGTTGGCTTCCGCATCTATCCAGGAAGTGATAGATCTGGGCCTGGTGGCCCATCTGGCCGCCATCGAGTCCAGCATACCCTTCATCCACTTTTTCGATGGCTTCCGGACCTCCCACGAGATCCAGAAAGTCGAAATGATCGACTATGAAGAGATGGGCAAACTGGTTAACATGGACGCCCTGGAAAGCTTCCGCTCCCGGGCGGTGAACCCTGAAACCCCCGAGATACGTGGTACCGCCCAGAATCCGGACATCTACTTCCAGGGCCGGGAAGCGGTCAACCTCTACTACCAGGAGGTGCCTGACATCGTGGCCGATTACATGAAAAAAGTGTCCGCGCTGACCGGCCGCAAGTACAACCTGTTCGATTACGTGGGCGATCCCAACGCCGACCGGGTCATCATCTCCATGGGCTCTTCCTGTGAGACCATCGAAGAGGTAGTGGATCACCTAAACGCCCGTGGCGAGTCCGTGGGTCTGGTCAAGGTTCGCCTGTTCCGTCCCTTTTCCGCCAAGCATCTGCTGTCGGTCATTCCGGCCACCGCCGCCCGGATCACCGTTCTCGACCGCACCAAGGAGCCCGGCGCTCTGGGCGAACCGATGTACCAGGATGTGTGCACCGCCTTCATAGAGCACGGCGAGATGCCCGCTATCGTCAACGGCCGTTACGGCCTGGGCTCCAAGGAGTTTAACCCCTCCATGGTCAAAGCGGTATTCGACAACATGAATGCCATTGCTCCTAAGAATCACTTTACCGTGGGGATCATCGACGATGTCACCCACACCAGCCTGGACGTGGAAACCGGATTCGACGTGGCTCCGGAAGGCACGGTTCAATGCAAGTTCTGGGGCCTTGGGGCCGACGGCACCGTCGGCGCCAACAAGAGCGCCATCAAGATCATCGGCGATAATACCGACATGTACGCCCAGGCGTATTTTGCCTACGACTCCAAGAAGTCCGGCGGCGTCACCATCTCCCACCTGCGTTTCGGCAAGACGCCCATCAAGTCCACCTACCTGATCGACAGCGCAGACTACATCGCCTGCCACAATCCGTCCTATGTCAACATGTACGACCTGCTGGAAGGCATCAAGGACGGGGGCACCTTCATGCTCAACAGTCCCTGGAGCCTTGAAGAGATGGAAGAAAAACTGCCGGCACAGATGCGTCGGACCATAGCCCGCAAGAAACTCAAGTTCTACAACATCGACGCGGTGAAGATTGCCGGTGATGTGGGGCTGGGCGGGCGCATCAACATGATCATGCAGTCCGCCTTTTTCAAGGCGGCCAACGTGATCCCCGTGGACGAAGCCATCGCCTACCTGAAGGAGCAGATCCACAAGCTGTTCCATAAAAAGGGCGACAAGATTGTCAATATGAACAATGAAGCCGTGGACAAGAGCCTGGATCATCTGGTGGAGGTGAAATATCCGGAAAGTTGGGCCGATGCCGGCCTGACCGCCGCTGCAGCCCGCGACGAGCCGAAGTGGGTCACCGATGTGATGTGGCCTATGATAGCCCAGCAGGGGGACAAGCTGCCGGTGAGCGCCTTTGCCCCGGACGGCATTTTTCCCGTTGCCACCACCCAGTATGAAAAGCGCGGCGTGGCTATCAACATCCCCGAGTGGGTCATGGAAAACTGCATCCAGTGCAACCAGTGCGCCATGGTCTGCCCCCATGCGGCCATCCGCCCGGTGCTGGTCACCGATGATGAGCTAAAGGCCGCCCCGGAAGGCTTCGAAGCCAAGAAGGCCCTTGGAAAGGAGCTGAAAACGTACAAGTTCCGCATCCAGGTGTTTGCCGAAGACTGCCTGGGCTGCGGTAACTGTGCGGACATCTGTCCGGCCAAGAAGCCGGCCCTGGTGATGAAGCCCCTGGACACCCAGATTGCGAGCCAGGTTCCCAACCAGCGCTACGCTTCCAGCCTGCCGGTGCGTGACGGCCTGGTGAAGCGCAACACGGTCAAGGGGAGCCAGTTCTATCAGCCCTTATTGGAGTTTTCCGGTGCCTGTGCCGGATGCGGGGAGACCCCGTACGCCAAGCTGCTCACCCAGCTGTTCGGCGACCGCATGGTCATCGGCAACGCCACCGGGTGCACCTCCATCTGGGGGGGCAGCGCGCCGGCCATTCCTTACTGCGTCAACGAAGAGGGTGCCGGCCCCACCTGGGGCAACTCCCTGTTCGAGGATCCGGCCGAATTCACCTACGGCATGCTTCTTGGCGCCCTTCAGCAGCGAAAGATGCTGGTGGAGCTGGTCACACAAGCCTTGGAGACCGACATTGACACCAACCTGAAGGAGGCCATGGCCGGCTGGCTGGAGAACATGAAGGACGCACAAGGCTCCAAACGCTACGGCGATCAGATCCGGGAGATGCTCTTTGCCACCGAGGGCAACCCCTTGCTGGATAAGATCGACAGCCTCGCTTCGTACTTCACCAAGCGTTCCTACTGGATCTTCCTGGGCGACGGGTCCGCCTACGACATCTCCTTTGGCGGCATCGACCACGTGCTGGCCACCGGCGAAGACATCAACGTGATGGTCTACGATACTGAAGTTTACTCCAACACCGGCGGACAGAGCTCCAAGGCGACGCCCACTGGCTCCATCGCCAAGTTCGCCGCCTCCGGCAAGAAGACCGCCAAGAAGGACATGGGCGGCATGGTCATGACCTATGGTTACGTCTACGTGGCCAGCGTGGGCATGGGCGCCAGCAAGCAGCAGCTGATCAAGGCTTTTACGGAAGCGGAGAGCTACGATGGTCCCTCGCTGATCATGGCCTACGCGCCGTGCATCAACCACGGCATCAAAAAAGGGATGGGCAAGACCCAGGAAGAGACCAACCTGGCCGTCAA
>JABZFO010000062.1 GCA_014237405.1 Desulfosarcina sp.
CGGGCCACATCCTGGCGCCCGGTTTCATCGGCAACGTCACTGATGCCCTTGACCATGGCACACGGAATGCCGTATAGCCTGGCCACACGGGCCACGGCAGCGCCCTCCATGTCCGCCAGCTCGCCGATACCGGCCAACCGGGCGCGCCATGCGGCGTCGAATACGGGCTGGTCGCAGGTGACCAGCCGGGCCGGCTCCAATTCGCTGAACCGTTGGGCGTCGCAGACCACGGCCTGCTCTCCCTGGCCGAACCGGTCGCAGTCACCTTCGACGGCGGCACTGATCCGAAAAAGATCGCCTACGGCCCAGCGGTTGTCCATGGTCAACCGACCGCAAAGGCCGGCATTGACCAGCACCGATACCCGATGGACCAGCACCAGGTGAGTTGCAGCAATGGTCGCCGCCACTTTTCCCATACCGCTGATAACCGCGATGCATGGCGGATGGCCTTTACCAGCGGTCTGGAACAGAAAAAACGGCTGGGTTGCCAGCGGTCCGGCGGACATTTGTGACAAGAACGGATCCGCTTCGCGCCGGGTGGCATAGACGATGCCCACCATCAGATGGCACCGGCGGCCCGAGCCATGGTTTCCAGCGTATCAATGGCCCGGCGGCCCCGGGCGGTCAGCTCCAGGCTGAAGTCGTTCACAAAAGTGCGGATATGAGCCCGGAGCACCGTGTCATCCAGCTCCTGGGCGTGCTGCCGAATGTAGGGCAGTGCCTCATCCGGATTGGCCATGGCCCGCCGAATGCTTTTATTGACAGTCGCTTCTATCTGCTCGATAAGCGGTTCCCCCAGGCTTTTCCTGGCGGCGATACCGCCCAAAGGGATGGGCAGCCCCGTCTTTTCTTCCCACCAGGCCCCGAGGTCCACCATCAGTGTGAATCCGGCAGCTTCGAAGGTGAAGCGGCTTTCGTGAATGATCACCCCACAGTCAGCCCGCCCCGATGCCAATGCTTCGAAGATCTTATCGTAAGGGGCAAAGAGGCGGTGGCGCGCATCCGGAGCCCACAGCCGGAACAACAGGTGGGCCGTGGTCCAACGACCGGGCAGGACGACTCGGCAGCGGTCGATCTCCGCTTGCTTCAGCGGCTTTCTTGCAATGAGCATCGGTCCGCAGCCGAACCCCATGGCCGCACCGCTGCCAAGCAGCCGATAACGATCTTTTGCTTTGAGCCAGGCGTAAAAAGAGAGCTTGGTGACATCAAAAGTACCGTTCAAGGCCAGACTGTCGTTGGGACAGGGCGAGTAGCCGAATGTCAGTTCCTTGACCACGGGACAATCCTACCGGTTGAAAAACGCACCGATTTTCTCGACCACGTAGGCCTGTTGGGATTCGGTGAGTTCCGGGTAGATGGGCAGGGCCAGGGTCTGGTTGGCCGCCTGTTCGGAAATGGGGAAATCGCCGGCTTGATGGCCCAGCCCTGAAAAGCATTCCTGCAGATGCATGGGAACCGGGTAGTAAACCTCGGTTCCGATTCCCTGCTCACCGAGATAGGCCCGAATGTCGTCCCGACCGGCATCAACACGGATGACGAACTGGTTGTAGATGTGCCGGCTCTCTTTTTCCACCGGCAGATGAACCCGGTCCGTCAGACCGGCCGATTCGAACAGCCCCCGGTATCGTGCCGCATTGTTCTGACGCGCAGTGGTCCAGCCGTCCAGGTAGTCCAGTTTGACAGCCACAATGGCCGCCTGCAGGGCGTCGAGGCGGAAATTACCGCCCACCACCTGGTGATAATATTTGGGTTTGGAGCCGTGGACCCTGAGGGTTCTTAGCCGCTCACAGACCTGCGGATCGTCGGCCGTCACGATGCCGCCGTCGCCGAAAGCGCCTAAGTTCTTGGACGGGAAGAAAGAGAAGCACCCGTAGTCCCCCATGCTGCCCGCCCGCCGGCCCTTGTATTCAGCGCCAATGGCCTGGGCGGCATCTTCAATAACTACCCACCCGTGGGCCGTAGCCTCTTCCAGAATGGGTTCCATATCGGCGCACTGGCCGTAAAGGTGAACCGGAACAATGGCCTTTACCGCTTTCAATACCTCTTCGTCCATCGCTGCCACGGCCTCTTCGAGTTTTTCCGGGGAGAGATTGTAGGTCTCCGGATCGATGTCCACAAAGACCGGTGTGGCCCCCACCCGGGCGATGGCACCCGTGGTGGCGAAGAAGGTATAAGGTGTGGAGATCACCCGATCCCCCGGCCCGATCCCGGCCGCCATCAGAGACAATACCAGGGCATCCGTTCCCGATGAGACCCCCACCGCATGGCCGGTCTGGCAGTAGTCGGCAATCTTTTTCTCCAGGGCCTCCACCTGGGGGCCCAAGATAAAGTACTGACTTTCGTAGATCTGTTCAGTAACTTCCAGAACCCGATCCTTAATGGTCCGGTATTGGGCCTTAAGATCCAACAGCGGTACTTTCATGGCGTGCATCCTTTTTTAGTTAGTGCCCATCCACAAACGGCATCTTTCGGCCCAGGCCGGTGTTCTCGCTCTTTTGAAATCCTCGACGTAGCGCTGCTACGCCTCCGGTTTCAAAATCGCTGCGGCCTTGGCCTGAACCAAAATCTACCATTTGTGAACGGGCACTATTTAGTATCTAAATGGTCTGAAACAGTGCTCCCTATCAGTTCCTGGAAAATTGACGGCCGTTGTTCCGGTGCCCGTTGAGGTCGCTGTTTCTCATGGCGCTGGCGGCGTCGCTGCAGCGGGTCTGCACTGCGTTATAGCCTAAAATGGCGTTGACCTCGCGGGTCATGGCGTCGCAGCAGCGGATGCGCAACGCTTCGGTCATGGAGATGACGGCTTCTGCCTGATCCTTGAGGCAGATGTGTACAAAGCCTTTACAGGGGCCCGGATATCGTTTCAGCGTCCGGTGGACCCGTGTCAGGGTTTCCCGGTCCGTAATCTCGGAATCCACCATCAGCCGCACCTCCACGGTCCAGGTTTCTTCAGCCTGGTCCATGGGAATGATGGCATCGGCAAGGATTTTCACCCCGTTTTCCTCGACCTGGGCCGTGCCCTGAACCAGCACCACCGTATCCGATGTCAGCAGATCGGCGCACCCCGCGTATACGGAGGGAAAGACCACCATTTCCACGGTACCGTTCAGGTCCTCCATCGTGACGAACCCCATGAGTTCTTCCTTGCGGGTGCGGATCACCTTGGAACTGCTGATGGTGCCGCCTATGCGAACAGCACTCTTGTCGGCCACTTCCCGGATACTCAGGGTATCGACGTTGGTAAATTTCTCCAAGGTATCCTTGTACCGGTCCAGTGGGTGTCCGGTGACATAAAACCCCAGGGTCTCTTTTTCCTGTTGCAATTTCTCCCGATCGTCCCACTCGTCGATTAAGGGAATGGCCGGCAGGTTGATGGCCAGGTCTTCTCCGGCACCGGTGTCGAACAGGCTCATCTGGGCGCTGTTTTTCTCCCGTTGAATGCGCTGACCATAATCCAGCACCTCCTCAAGCACTGCCATGAGGCGGGAACGGTATATTCCGGTGGTATCCAGTGCCCCGCATCGAATCAGGCTTTCCAGCATCCGCTTGTTCACTTTGGTCAGGTCCACCCGCTGGCAGAAGTCGAAGATGGATGAGAATGGTCCGTTCTCTTCACGCTCCTTGATGATCAGGTCAACGGCGGCTTCACCCACATTCTTGACTGCGGCCAGGCCGAATCGGATCCGGCCGTCGACGGCGGTGAACACCGTGCTGCTCTCGTTAATATCGGGTGGCAGCACTTCGATGCTGTGGGTCCGGCACTCGTTGATAAACTTGACAACGCCATCGATGGTGTCGATTTCGCTGGTGAGCAGGGCCGCCATGAACTCGACGGGAAAGTGGGCCTTGAGGTATGCCGTCTGGTAGGCAATCAGCGCGTAGGCGGCACTGTGGGACTTGTTGAAGCCATAACCGCCGAACTTTTCGATCAGATCGAACAGCTCAGAGGCAATGGTTTTATCCACACCGTTTTTCACCGAACCACTGATGAACTTCTCCCGGTGTTTGGCCATCAAGGTTTCAATCTTCTTGCCGATGGCCTTTCGAAGGCTGTCCGCATCGGCCATGGAATAGCCTGCCAGCACGCCGGCCACCTGCATCACCTGCTCCTGGTAGACCATGACCCCATAAGTCCCCTCTAGTATCGGTGCCAGGGCCGGCACCGGGTAGACCACTTTCTTGCGGCCGTGCTTGCGGTCCACAAAGTCATCCACCATGCCGCTGTCCAGCGGCCCGGGACGATACAGGGCGACCAGAGCGGTGAGGTCGTCAAAGGATTCCGGGTGCAGGCGGACCAACAGGTTTTTCATGCCGCTGGATTCCAGTTGAAACACGCCGGTGGTGTCTCCGGCCTGGAGCAGGGCAAACGTTTTCTCATCGTCCAAGGACAGATTGGACAGATCCAGAGCGGTTTTTCCCTGGGCGGCGATGCTCTTCAATGTGTCGTCGATGACGGTCAGGTTGCGCAACCCCAGAAAATCGAATTTCACCAGTCCGATATCCTCGACCTTTTTCATATCGAACTGGGTGACCACCTCCCCTTTTTTCCCCTTGTACAGGGGCAGGTACTCCACCAGAGGCTTGTCGCCGATCACCACGCCGGCCGCGTGGGTGGAGGCGTGTCGGGAAAGTCCTTCCAGCGCCCGGCTGATGTCGATCAGTTCTGCGATGCGCGGGTCCGATTTCACCATCTCCGCCAGTTTGGGTTCTTCCTTCAGGGCCTTGTCGATGGTCATATTCAGACTGTCGGGAATCAGCTTGGCGATGGTATCCACTTCCGCCAGAGGGAGTCCCAGGGCCCGTCCCACATCCCGGATCACCAGCTTGGCCTTCATCTTGCCGAAGGTGATGATCTGGGCCACGTAATCACCGCCGCCGTAGCGCTGCACCACGTAGTTGTAAACCCGCTCCCGTCCGTGGATGCAAAAATCCACGTCGATGTCAGGCATGTTGATGCGCGACGGGTTCAAAAAGCGCTCGAAGATCAGGCCGTGCTCGATGGGGTCCAGGTCGGTGATAAACAGGGCAAAGGAGACCAGGCTGCCGGCGGCTGAGCCACGGCCGGGGCCCACTGGGATGCCGTTCTCCTTGGCGTAGTGGATAAAGTCGGCCACGATGAGAAAATAACCGGGAAAGCCCATCTCTTTGATGGTCTTAATCTCGTATTCCAGCCGCTCGCGATATACCGCTTCGTCCAGGTCCGGCTTTTTTTTCCGCACCACCGCCATTCGGCATTCGTAGCCCTCGCGCACCTGCAGGTCGAACAGCTCATCGGCCGTCTTCCCCGATTCGGCATCAAACTGGGGGAAGTGATAGGTCTTGAAGTCGAACTCGATGTGGCAGCGGTCGGCAATGGCCACTGTATTGTCGATGGCTCCGGGGAAATCGGCGAAATAGCCATTCATCTCCTCGGGCGACTTGAAGTAAAGCTGATCGGAATCGAAAACGAATCGATTGGAATCGGCGATGGTTTTCTGGGTCTGTATGCACAGCAGGATCTCGTGGGCCTTGGCATCCTGCTGATTCAGGTAGTGGCAGTCGTTGGTGGCCACCAGCGGGATGGAAAGCTTCCTGCTGAGTTCGACCAGGCCCTGGTTGACCTTTTCCTGGGCCTGTATGCCGTTGTTCTGCAGTTCCAGGAAAAAATTATCCTCACCGAATATCTTCTGGTAGTAAAGGGCCGCTTCTTGGGCTCGGTCCATCTGGTTGGCCAGAATATACTGGGGGATGTCTCCTTTGAGGCAGGCGGACAGGGCGATGAGACCTTCGGCGTGGGCGGCAAGCACCGCCTTGTCGATGCGGGGCTTGTAATAGTAGCCTTCCAGTTGGCCGATGGTGGCCAGCTGGCACAGGTTGCGATACCCCTGCTGGTTTTTGGCCAACAGCACCAGATGCCGGATCCCCTCCTTGTCAAGGGGGGTCTTGTCGGCGATGGTGCGCGGCGCCACGTAGCATTCGCAACCGATAATGGGTTTGATGCCGGCGGAGGTGGCCTGCTGGTAAAAATCCAGCGCACCGAACATGGTGCCGTGGTCGGTAATGGCCACTGCCGGCATGCCGAATTCTTTCACTTTTCTGAACAGGTCCCCCAGCCGGATGGCCCCGTCCAGCAGGCTGTACTGGGTGTGGACGTGGAGATGGACGAAATCGGAAGTGGCTATGGTCATGATTTAAAATTTGAAACGTTTAGAATTGGGGATGAAATAAAGTTCACGATTCTTGGTTTAGGTGGTGTCCGTCCAGAAATGGTAGATTTTGGTTCAGGCCAAGGCCGCAGCGATGTTGAAACCGGAGGCGTAGCAGCGCTGCGTCGAGGATTTCAACTGAGCGAGAACGCCGGCCTGGGCCGAAAGATGCCATTTGTGGATGGGCACCATAGATCAATTGTCCACCCTATAGTTGGGGGCTTCCTTGGTGATAATCACATCGTGCACATGACTTTCACGCATGCCGGCTGCACTGATCTTCACAAACCGCGCATTTTGGCGAAGCGCTTCGATTGCCCGGCAGCCCACATAGCCCATACCGGCTTTGAGCCCGCCAAGGAGCTGGTGGATGTTGGCGGACAGGGTTCCCCGGTAGGGCACCCGCCCTACGATGCCCTCGGGCACCAGCTTGTCGTCGGTTTCCTGTTCGGTCTGATAATAGCGGTCCTTGCTGCCCTTTTTCATGGCTTCTATGGATCCCATCCCCCGGTACACCTTGTAGCTTCGGCCCTGGAACAGGATGGTTTCCCCCGGGCTCTCCTCGGTGCCGGCGAACAGACCGCCGATCATGATGGTGTGGGCGCCGGCACCGATGGCCTTGGTGATGTCCCCGGAAAACTTGATACCTCCGTCGGCCACCAGGGGAACCCCGGTCTTTTCAGACACTTCCCGGCAGTTCATAATGGCGGAGATCTGGGGTACGCCGATGCCGGCCACAATGCGCGTGGTGCAAATGGAGCCCGGTCCGATGCCGATCTTGACGCCATCCACACCGGCGTCGATCAGCGCCTGCGCGCCTTCACCGGTGCCCACATTGCCCGCGATAAGCTGCATGGCGGGAAAATCCTCCTTCAGGCGCTTGACCGCCCGGATGACGTTGCCCGAATAGCCGTGGGAGGTATCGATAACGATTACATCGGCACCGGCCTTGAGCAGGGCCTCGGCCCGGGGCATCATGTCTTCACCCACACCGACGGCGGCACCCACCCGCAGCCGCCCCATGGCATCTTTGCAGGCATTGGGGTATTTTTTAATCTTCTCGATATCCTTGATGGTAATCATTCCGGTTAACCGCCCCTTTTTGTCCACCACCAGCAGCTTTTCGATGCGGTGCGCGTGAAGCAGCTTCTTGGATTCCTCCAGGCTGATACCTTCGCTCACCGTCACCAGTTTTTTGCTGGTCATGACGTCACTGACCTTTTTGGTCATATCCGTTTCAAACCGCAGATCCCGGTTGGTGACGATGCCCACCAGCTGATCGCCCCGGGTTACCGGCACTCCTGAAATGCGGTAACGGGCCATCAGCGTCATCACCTCTTCAATGGGACTGTCCGGACCGATGGTGAGCGGGTCCACGATCATGCCGCTTTCCGACTTTTTCACCTGGTCCACTCCCATGGCCTGGTGCTTGATGCTCATATTCCGGTGGATAAAGCCGATCCCCCCCTCGCGGGCCATGGTGATGGCAGTCTGTGCTTCGGTGACTGTATCCATGGCTGCACTGACGATGGGAATGTTCAGGGTCAGTTCACGGGTCAGGCGGGTACGGATATCGACATCCTTAGGAAGGATATCAGAATAGCCGGGCAACAGCAGAACATCATCAAAGGAATATGCTTCCTCTGCGATCAGGTTGGTCATGTTGATCCTCCGCATCCAAATGGAAGTTGGCCGGGTCGGCAGTGGTGATTATGGGTAACGTCCGTCAGTGGCCTGGCCGGACCTGCAGATGGGCCGGCAAAGGCCGAGAAGACGGGGGGTCGTACAGGTTTCGGCATACGGGCGATGGATCCTTAAAAGGAGGATCGTGTTAACGTCGGGCCTAAAACCGATTAATCGGGCAAACTAACAAATGAAGGCGGCTTTATCAATCTTTATTTGGCCGCTTGACACCCCCGACCGGCCGTAATAGATTTAAGCCTTTCGTTTTATGGGAAGCGGGCCGACGTGAGACGGATCCGGCAATTGAACGCATCGCCATCGGCCGTTGGCATCCATCTCTCTCTTTTTACCAACAGGAGCTGTAACACCGCCATGCTGCTTACCATCAATCCAGACAATCCCCAGCAGCGGCTGATCAGTCGGGTTGCGGACATATTGAAAAACGGGGGGCTGATCGCTTATCCCACCGATACCTACTATGGTATCGGGTGCGATATCATGAACAAGCGTGCCATCGAAAGAATCTACCTGCTCAAACAGCGCAACAAAAATCAGCCTTTCTTCATTCTGACAGGATCCAAGCTGGTTCCCAAGATCATGCTCACCAAACGCAAAACCGCCGGCATCCGTGTTCCCGCCAACAACATCTGCCTCACCCTTGTGGATGCCCTGAGCAACCCAGTGATTTCTACCAGTGCCACCATGCCCGACGGTGAGGTCTTTCACGACGCCTCCCTGATCCACGATCACTTCGGGTCAAGACTGGATGCGGTAATCGATGGCGGTCCGGTGGCGGGCATGCCCTCCAGCGTGGTTTCCCTGGAGGAAGATGTGCCGGAAATCATCCGTGAAGGATTGGGAGACGTCAGTCTGTTCAAATAAAAGACTTCAGCGGTTATTGAATCGTTCGAGCAACTGGCTGGCATCTCCCCGATCCAGGTCGTCCAGCGCAAAGTGAAGGGCCATTTCAGCCAGAGCGGATTTGTTTTCGATAGGCACGCCGTCGAGTTTCAACTGGTGAAATTTACGGGTAAACCGGTCCAGCAGGGTCTCTGAAAAATAAAAACCGGCCTTTCTTTTGGGAACCGCCGGTTTGGGAATCGCCGATTTGGATGCCGGGCGCCCGGTGGCCACGGAAACCGGATCCAGGCGGGATTCGTCAAAAAAATCGGGTATGGTCTTGTTGTCTGATGCCGTCATCGATCAACCTTTCTGCCAGTTTTCGGTAATCATGTGCACCCGATGCACTGTTGGCAAATTCGAAAATGCTCTTTCCGTTGACCGGCGCCTCACACAAACGCACGTTGTGGTGGATGGGATCGCAGATCTGCCTGCGGAAAAGGCGCCGGAGCCGGTTGTAAATGTCATGGCTCTGACGGGTGCGGCGGTCGAACATGGTGGGCAGGATATACTTGAGCCGAAGGGATTTATTCAGTTGCTGGACGGAGACCAGGTACCCGAAGAACGTCTTCAGACCCTCCAGGGCCGGTCCCTGCAGAGCCACCGGGCACAGCACCTCGGTGGCGGCCATGAGGATGTTTACGCTCAAGACGTCCCAGCCGGGGGCACAGTCGAAAATCAGGTAATCCAGCCCGTTGTTTTTAGGTATCAGGCTCTGGCGCAATATGGCATGCCGCCGGTCACGGGGCTGCTCCCCCAACCAGTTTTTAAGCTCCACCAACTTGATACCGCCGGCCAGCACCCATAAATTTTTGCGGGCCTCATGGATGGCCTCTTTCTTTAGGATCGTCCTGCCGTTGCCGTCGCGACCGGTAATGAACTCATACAGGCCGTGATGTGGCGCTACGCCGAGGAAGGTGGTGGTCTGCGCCTGGGTGTCGCAATCCACCAGCAGCACCCGCTTGCCCGCTAGGGCCAGCCCGTGGGCCAGGTTTACCGCCGTGGTGGTTTTCCCAACGCCACCCTTAGCCATGGCCACCGCGATTTTTCGCATACGCAGTCCTTATCCGGCACCAGATCCCAATTTCGGATCACGGTCCCTCAGGCAGATATCGGTATTCGGCATAGATGCCGGGGTGAATGACCTTTGAAATCAAATCCGAAATCGATGAGGACATCAGGTAACGAAGCAGCGATAATTTTTTGTCACGGGCGTAAACCGGAACCACCGCTCCGTCGATACCACCCAATTTCCCTGCCCATTCAAGGGCATCTTCGAAGTTGCCAAGGCGGTCCACCAGTCCCCGCACCTTTGCATCTTCGCCGGTGAAAATGCGCCCGTCGGCCACCTGTTCCACCTGGGCGCGGTCCATCTTTCTGCCTTCGGCAATGGCCGTGACAAATTGTTCGTGGATGTCGCTGGTAATGGATTGCAGGATTTCGCGCTCGTCGTCCCGCATCTCCCGGGTAGGCGACCCGGTATCCTTGTAGGGACCGCTCTTGATAACCACAGGGACCATGCCGATCTTGTCCAGCAGCTGCCGAAAGTTGGTGTACCCCATGATCACACCAATGCTGCCGGTGATCGTACCGGGGTTGGCCACGATGCCGTCAGCCGCACAGGCCACGTAGTAGCCGCCGGAGGCGGCCACGGCACCCATGGATGCCACCACCTTCTTAGTGGCGATGGTTTTTCGGATCTCGCGGTAAATCTCCTGAGACGGTCCCACGGCGCCACCGGGGGAGTCGATGCGGATCACGATGGCCTTGATGTCCTCATCTTCCCGGAACCGGCGGATACTCTCGATGGCACCCCGCGCGTCGGCGATAGCCCCTTCAATTTCAACGACCCCCACCGCCTCACCGCCGAAATCACCGGACGATCTCCCCATCCAGGCCGCCATGGCCATGATGCCAAGGGTAAGCACCGTGAAAATGGCAAATAACACCAGTAAGGAAAAAAGATAGGGATGACGTCTTGAAAACATGGCACGTTCCTTTTTTGGGAATACGCCCCGACAAGATTGAATAATCCTCAGTCGATGCAATCACGGGACCATGGGCGGTGACTTGAGAAGGCCTGTCGGAAAGAAAGTAACGGATGGCAGCGGCCGTGTGAACGGTGCCCCGTGGTCCATGACAGAAATGCCGGCGGGCCCTATCAGGCAAACCGCCGGCATTCATAGTCTGGGTCAACGGTTTTATTGTTCGTCGTTGTTGAGCTTTTCCTGCAGGTTCTCGCGAAGGATTTCGCCGAAACTAGAGGTTGCGGGCCTCATGTTGCTGACGTACTCGGTCAGCAGTTCCTGATCGTCTTCCATATCGAGCCGTTTGATGGAGAGACCGATGCGCCGCTCGTCACTGTTGATGTTCATGACTTTGGCGGTCAGCACCAACCCCACTTCAAACTGGCCCACCGGGGTTTTGATCTTCTCCTTGCTGATCTCGGAAACATGCACCAGCCCTTCGATGCCTTCTTCCAGTTCGACAAAGACGCCAAAATCCGTCACATTGGTGACGGTGCCGGTGATTTCCTTGCCCACCTCATAGCGCTCGGCGACCGTATCCCACGGATCGGCCTGCAACTGCTTGACGCCCAGAGAGAAACGCTCCTGTTCCTTGTTGATCTCCAGAACGATGGCCTGAATCATATCACCCTTCTTGTACATTTCAGAGGGGTGCTTGATTCGCTTGGTCCAGGAGATGTCGGAAATATGGACCAGGCCGTCGATGCCCTCATCGATGCCGATGAACAGGCCGAAATCGGTGATGTTCTTTATTTTTCCTTCGATGGTGGTGCCCACCGGGTATTTGTCGCTAATCACATCCCAGGGATTGGGTGCGGCCTGCTTCATGCCCAGGGAAATCCGCCGGTTTTCCGGCTTGATATCCAGCACGATGGCGTCCACGATCTCGCTCACGGAAACCACCTTGGAAGGGTGGCGGACCTTGCGCGTCCAGGACATTTCAGACACGTGAATCAGGCCTTCGATACCCTCTTCCAGCTCTACAAAGGCGCCGTAATCGGTCAGGCTCACTACCTTACCGCTGATGCGCGAACCCACGGGATACTTTTCGATAGCGCTGGCCCATGGATCTTCAGTAAGTTGCTTCATGCCCAGGGAAACGCGCTCACGCTCCAGGTCTAGACTCAGGATCTTGACATTGATTTCGTCGCCCACGTTGAATAACTCGGACGGATGCTTGACCCGGCCCCAGGAGATATCGGTAATGTGCAGCAATCCGTCCACACCGCCCAAGTCGACAAACACGCCGTATTCGGTGAGGTTCTTGACGATACCGGAAACCACTTTGCCTTCGTGAATGGTCGCCAGGGTTTTAGCCCGTTTGGCCTCGCGTTCCTCTTCCAGGAGAACCCTTCTGGAAAGCACGATGTTGCTGCGTTTGCGGTTGTATTTCAGAACTTTAAATTCGAATTCTTTGCCGACCATTTCATCCAGGTTGCGAATGGGTCGAAGGTCCGCCTGTGAACCGGGCAGAAATGCCTGGACGCCGATATCCACGGAGAAGCCACCCTTGACGCGGTTGGTGATGGTTCCGGCAATGGTCTCATCGGCTTCGTGACGATTCTTGATGTCGTCCCAGACCTTGACCTTTTCGGCTTTCTCCTTGGACAGAACGACCACTTCATTCTCGTCGTCCCACCACTCCACCATCACTTCGACGGTGTCGCCCACCTGTGCGGTGACTTCGCCATCCTGTTCAAATTCCCGGATACGAATCTGGCCTTCTGATTTGTAGCCGATGTCTACCAGTACGTGGTCTTTGTCCACAGAGATGATTTTTCCGTTGACCACCTCACCTTCGGCAAAGCGCTTGAAGCTCTCCTCGTACATATCCATGAGCTCAGCCATGCTTTCGCCGGTAACACTGTCTTTCTCGATCGGTTCTTCGATTGCCTCGATCGGTTCTTCGATTGCCTCGATCGGTTCTTCGATTGCCTCGATCGGTTCTTCGGTTGCCTCGATCGGTTCTTCGGTTGCCTCGATCGGTTCTTCGGTTGCCTCGATCGGTGCTTCGGTTGCCTTGATCGGTGCTTCGGTTGATTCGATCGGTGCTTCGGTTGATTCGATCGGTTTTTCGGTTGATTGGTTGTCTACAAAGTTGTCCATTGACTGATGATTACCCCCTTAGCCTCTTTTATTTTACTGCAAATACCACCGCATACAGTATATCCCGTAATTCATACAGAAACCTAATGCAAAATGCAATGATTTATTTAGCATCGCGGCCCTTGCGGACACGCGCCATCATCAGGGCGACCACCTGTCGGGCGATTATGGCCGTCGAATCGATGATGACCGCGTCGCCGGCAGGCCTCAGGGGCGCAATATCCCGGCTGCTGTCGTTTTCATCCCGGCTGCGGATATCCTGCTCGATCTGTTCGAGGGATTGATTATTTTCTTTGCCGTATTGTTCGAAACGGCGGAAAGCCCGCTGTCGAACCGTGGCATCCAGAAAGAACTTGAGATCCGCTTCAGGAAAAACCACCGTTCCCATATCACGACCCTCGGCCACCAGGCCCCTGGTCCGCCCTATTTCCCGCTGAATATCCAAAAGGGCCTGTCTCACCATCGGGTGGGCCGACACCGCCGATGCCAGCATTGTAATCTCCGGCGAGCGGATCCGGCCGGTGATATCCACACCATTCGAAACCAGACGGTTTTCCTCAACGCTGAGCTGCAATGTCCCACATACATCGCAAAGTCCTGGATCATCGTCCGGTGAGATGTCGGCCGCACGGACCTCGTAAGCGACGGCCCGGTATAAGGCCCCGGTATCCAGGTATCGATAACCCAGTTCCCGGGCCAGCATCTTGCTGACCGTGGTCTTGCCGGCACCGGCAGGCCCGTCGATAGTAATCAGCAGCAGTGGCTCAGGGGCCATTTTACGTTGCCTGTCCGAAACCTTCATGGATCGTCTATTTGTGAGAGAACTGTTTCCAGCGCACGAAGAAAACGCCGGTTTTCCTCTTCAAGCCCCACGTTGATGCGGATATAGGTGGGGAATCCGTAAGCGCGCATGGACCTTACGATCACGCCCTGCCGCAGCATGTTTTCGAACACGGTATCCGCCGGCTGCCCCACGTCGATAAGAAAGAAGTTGGCCTCGGTTTTAAAGTAGGTCAGGCCCAGCCCGTCCAACGCGGCATACAGGTCGTCCAATCCTCGATGAACCAGGCCCACCGTCTGATGCAGAAACGCCCGGTCATCCAGGGCCGCAGCCGCAGCCGCCTGAGCCATGGCATTGACGTTAAAGGGCTGCCGGACCCGGTTGAGCACCTCAGCCAGCGCAGCTGGCATGATGCCGTACCCCACCCGCAGCCCGGCAAGACCGTATGCCTTGGAAAAGGTGCGAAGAGTCACCAGCGGACGGTCCAAGTCCGACGGCTGGCCGGTTTTCAGGCAATCGGGGTTTCTGGCAAACTCGATATAAGCCTCGTCCACGACCACCACCACGTCGTCCGGCAACCGGGCCATGAAGGCGTCAAAATCCCTCTGGGTGACCACAGTGCCTGTCGGGTTGTTCGGGTTGCAGACGAACACCAGCCGGGTGTCGGCTGTGACCTGACCGGCCATGGCGTCAAGATCCATGGTCAGGGCTGTCAAGGGCACGGCGTCCACCACGGCACCGGCGGCAGCGGCCGTAATATCGTACATGAGAAATGAGGGACGAGGCACAATCACCCGGTCACCGGGCCGGACAAGGGCCCGGACCAGCAGGGCGATAATATCGTCCGAACCGTTTCCGATCACCACATTCGCCGGCGAAACACCATTGGCGTCGGCGATCTTGCGGGTCAACAGGTGACCGGCACCGTCCGGGTAGCGGTGAAGGTCGGCTAAACTTTTCTGAATGGCCGCCAACGCCTTTGGACAGGGTCCTAAGGGGTTTTCGTTAGAAGCCAGTTTGACCGAATCGCTGATGCCGTACTCTCGCTCCAGGGCCTCCAGCGGCTTGCCGGGGACATAGGGATCGATGGCCTGAATGTAATCGGGGATCGTCAATTTCATGGTTTACCGCCGATTGAACAAAACAGCCGGGCGGCGAGCCCGGCCCTTAATACAAGAATGTCAACGTGCCGCAAATCACCACGGCATGGGGTTGATCTATTTCTATTTCTGGTTCCGGGCCGCCTTCTCGCCAGCAGCCACGGCGTCCATGTTCAAGGGGATCAGTTTGGGTTTCTTGCTGAACTCTTCTTTTATGCAATGCTTCAGGGTTTCCATGGGAACGATACCGCTTCGAGCCACGAAGGCGGAAAGGGACACGATGTTGGCGGCCTTGACGCTGCCCAGTTCCTTGGCGATATCCACCGCCGGCACCCGAAGCTCGTCTATATCGTCCCGGTTCGCCCCAAAGGCGATCAGCGAGCTGTTGATGAAAATGATCCCGCCTTTTTTCACCGTGGGGGCAAATTTTTCAAGCGAGGGTCCGTTCATGGCCACCAGGTGCAGCGGATTTTTAATTATGGGCGAACCGATGGGCCGGTCGCTGATCACCACGGTGCAATAGGCCGTTCCCCCCCTCATTTCAGGCCCGTAGGAAGGAATCCATGCCACCTCGAAACCTTCCTCCATGGCGGCATGGGCGAGAACCTTGCCGATTAACAATATGCCCTGTCCACCGAATCCGGCAAACATGATTTCGCTCTGCATTGTACCTCCTTCAGTCACGCCCGGCGTTGCGGATCTATGGTCATGCCGGAACTTTGTAGTCCCCCGGTTGGTAGTATTCCAGCAGGGTCTTTTCGGTCCAGTCCACCGCTTCCACCGGGGTCATACCCCAGTTGGTGGGACAGGTGCTCACCACCTCGACGAGGCTGAAGCATTTCTTTTCCATTTGATAGGTAAATGCTTGTTTTATAGCCTTTTTCGCCTTTTTGATATACTTGGGTTTGATGACGGTCTGGCGCGTGATATAGCCCGGAGTCTGCAGGGCGGCCAGCAGCTCGGCCATCTTGATGGGCATGCCCACCTCCTCCACGTTTCTGCCAAAAGGGCTGGTTGAGGTGCGCTGGCCCGGCATGGTGGTGGGGGCCATCTGGCCGCCGGTCATCCCGTAAATGGCGTTGTTGACGAAAATGGTGGTGAACTTTTCGCCCCGGTTGGCCGCGTGGATGATCTCTCCCATGCCGATGCTGGCCAGGTCTCCGTCGCCCTGGTAGGTGAACACCATCAGGTCGGGCCGCACCCGCTTGATGCCGGTGGCCATGGCCGGTGCACGCCCGTGAGCCGCCTCCTGAAAATCAAAGGTAAAGTAATTGTAGGCCAGTACGGCACAGCCCACCGGGGCGATGCCCACCGTGCGTCCCCGGATGCCCAGTTCGTCGATGGTTTCTGCCACCAGCCGATGGATCACGCCGTGGGTGCATCCCGGGCAGTAGTGGGTGTGGGCATCGGAGAGGGCCTCTGGTTTTTTAAAGGTCTTTCCCATTTTACATGTACTCCTTGCTTGTGAGCCTGAAATCCGTTGAGGATTGTCGGTCGATCAGGCAATTCGTTCCTTGACCACGCCGATGACCTCTTCGGGGGTGGGGATATCGCCGCCACACTTGCCATACCAGCTGACCGGAAGCCGGCCCTTGACGCAGCACGCCACATCCTCCACCATCTGCCCCATGCTCATCTCGATGCTCAGCACGTGGGTGCACGACGGCTTCAACGCCGCATCTTCCACGGCTTTAACGGGAAACGGAAAAAGCGTCTGAGGACGGACCATGCCCACTTCGATGCCGTCGGCTTTCAACATGTCGATGGCCGTGCGGCATACCCGGCTCATGGTACCGTAGCTGACGATGAGCCCCTTGTAGTCGCCGTCGGTATTGTAGGGTTCGGACATCACCTCTTCGACGCGCATGCGGTCATACTTGGCCTTTAGCGCCAGGTTGTTGTCGTTGAGCACAACCGGGTCCAGAAACAGGGATTTGACCAGGTTACGGGTGTTGCTCTTGCGGTGGTCCATACCGTTTGTGGCCCAGGCGTCCTTGTTGGACGGCTCGGATTTCAAATGGTCGGGGAATTCCACCGGCTCCATCATCTGCCCGATGAGGCCGTCCCCCAGTATCATCACCGGATTGCGGTATTTTTCGGCCAGGGGAAAGGCTTTCATCACCATTTCGACCGCCTCCTGGACGCTGGCCGGTGCCATCACCAGCAGACGGCAGTCACCGTGGCCGATACCCTTGGTGGCCTGGAGATAGTCCCCCTGGGAAGGCAATATGCCCCCCAGCCCCGGTCCGCCGCGCATAATGTTCACAAAGACCACCGGGCACTGGGCCGCGGCGATATAGCTGATGGATTCGCTCATGAGACTGATGCCCGGGCTGGATGAGGTGGTGAATACCCGGGCACCGGCGCCGGCGGCGCCGAAAAGCATATATCCAACGGCCACCTCGCTCTCTCCCTGTAAAAAGACACCCCCCACCTCCGGCATGCGGCGAACCAGATATTCCGCCACTTCGGACTGCGGGGTGATGGGATAGGCGAAGTAGTTCAGGCAACCGGCCCTGATGGCTGCTTCACCGATGGCCTCGTTACCCTTCATCAATACCTTTGCCATGGTGCTCCTCCGTTAACCGCCCTCAGGCGCTGGATGCTTCGGTTTCAGTGATGGTGATGGCCACATCCGGACACATGATGCAGCACATGGTGCAGTGGATGCAATCTTCCGGACGCGCCTGAAAGGCGGGGAAGTAGCCCTTCGTATTTACATCGGGAGAAATTTCCAGAACATTTTTTGGGCATACGGTGATGCACAGGCCGCAGCCCTTGCACCGGTCCTTTTCGATGATGTGTTGATACGCCATTGACTGCTGCTCCTTATCACGTGGAAATCGTGTTCCATTGAAGAATCGGCAACGCCTCGCCATTGAATTGCCGGCATGCCGGTGGTTCTAACGCGTGCCGCATCTGGCAGTCCCGGGGCCGTTGTTGGCCGATTCAGCCTCTTTATTCCGATGGGCCAAGGGTTTCCGCCCGTTTCCAGGGTGGTACCAGCTGCCGTTTAAGCGCCAGCACCGGACAGTGGATATCCTTTTTATCCAGCCGGGTCAACAGTTCCGTCGGCGTGGTGATGAAAACCAGGGGCACGTTTCCGGCGTCGGCCACGTGTTTGGAAAATTCGTACCCCGCCAGGATATCCTGTTCCGTGGTCTCTTCCATGAGGTTGGCATTGCCGACGATACCGGTGATCACCATTTTGGCCTTGGCCTCGATCTCTTCCCGGATCCTCAGGCAACCGCTTACCGTATCAGTGTATGGACGATTGGGATTGATCACCTGAAGCACCTGTACCGCCTTCCCCTTCAACGGATCGGCAAGCGCCGCCAGGACCGTTGCCCCCACATCGTCTCCCCCCACATCCAGCAGGGTCAGACCCGACGGATTTCTCAGCATACCGGCCACCTCGGGTGTGAGGATAGGCAGGTCTGCCTGCATATACTTAGCGGGCGGCAACACCACATCAATACCCAAGCGGCTGAGTGCATGACGGGCTTCACGGGTTCTGAAATAGGGATTCACCAGATCCAGATCCGCCAGCCGGACCGTTGTACCCTTCGCATTCATGTGAACGGCAAGGTTGATGGCAACCTCGGTCTTTCCACTACCGTATGCGCCAACAATGATGACGATACCGCTAAGTTCCAGTTTCAACGGACAACGGATCCTTTTTTTGTTGAACAGCGCCGGCCGGCAAATGGCGTAAACATGCCAGAAGATGTCGGGATGGTGCGGCCTGTTTTCGGAAGATCAAACAAGAAATGAGCTACATATTTTCAAAATTCTGTTGTGTCAAGGGGTTTGGGCCCTCCCGATGGATTTCGTCTTTTACTGGCAGATGCAGTGTGGTAAAAACATGATAATCTCACTGACTCGCCAGGAACACAACCCCAGCAAAGGATCGATCCAGATGACAGCGGTAAAGACCGGCCTCGATGTATTTTCAGAATCACCGCCCCCTTCGTTGAGGCACCAGCGCATGGGGCTGCTGTGCAATCCGGCATCGGTGGACAGCCGTTACGTCCATGCCCGCGAACGGATTCGTCGGGCCTTTCCGGGTCAGTTAAAAGCCCTGTATTCACCCCAGCATGGCTTTTACGCGGAAAGGCAGGACAATATGATCGAATCCGCAAACCGGTTGGATCCTGTTACCGGCCTGCCGGTGTTTTCCCTGTACGGGGACACACGCGTTCCCACCCGCGCCATGATGGACCCCATCGACGTGATACTGGTGGACCTTCAGGATGTGGGTACCCGGGTCTTTACCTTTGTCTACACCCTCTGCCACTGCATGGAAGCAGCACGGCAGTACGGTAAGAAAATCATCGTCCTGGATCGGCCCAACCCCATAGGAGGGCTCCGGGTGGAAGGGAACCTGCTCACCCCCGACTGGTCATCATTTGTGGGCCGCTACCCCATCCCCATGCGCCATGGCCTGACCATCGGCGAACTGGCCGCCCTGTTCAACACCCGCTTTGACATCGGCTGCGACCTTGACGTGGTTTCCATGCAGGGATGGAAAAGAGAGATGGTTTTCAGCCAGACCGGCCTGCCCTGGGTGGCACCGTCGCCCAATCTGCCCACACCGGCGTCGGCCATGGTCTACCCGGGCCAGGTAATCTGGGAAGGCACCAACATCTCTGAAGGCAGGGGCACCACTCAACCCTTCGAGCTGTTCGGCGCCCCTTTTTTAGCGCCCGATCGCCTGATGGAAAAGATTGATGCGGCACTTTTATCCGGAGCGGTGCTCAGGACCGTTGAGTTTGAGCCCACATCCAACAAATGGGCAGGGCATCTTTGCAAGGGGTTTCAAATTCATGTCACCGATCCGGCGGTCTTTTCGCCCTACGCCCTCTCGATAGGCCTCTATCAGGCCATATACCAGACATACCCCGACCGGTTTGCCTACAAGCAGCCGCCCTACGAGTACGAATACGAACGCCTGCCCATGGACTTGATTTTAGGGGACCGGCGGATTCGGTCTCAGATCGAAACCGGTACGCCGTTGCCGGATATCATTTCGGACTGGGAGGCCCCGCTGTCCGCATACACAAAGATGGTCAAAAAGATACATATTTACAGTTAATCGGAAGGTCACGAAGACAAAAGCCCCGACCGGCAAGCCGATCGGGGCAGCATTTTCAAGTTCGGGGTGCAGAAGTGTTTATTTTTCGGCTTTCAGGGTTTCGACCTCTTTTTTGAGGTCATCGATCTCTTTTTTGTATTTCTCGGAATCGTCATCAACGGTGCCGACGTCTGCTGCACTGTCGTCCTTTTTCCAGGTATCTTTGAGTTCATCGAATCCCAGATAGAGGGCAAGACCACCGCCGAGCAACAGCATCACCGGAAGCGCGCCGGCCAGAAGCTGAAGAAATTCACCAAACCATACCGACAGGCCGATCAGGCCGAGAACCGCTGCCACTGCTCCACCAATTAACGTTTTCATAGAGAATCATCCTCCTTTTGAATCTTTTTGAGTTATACTGAATAAAATGGCTTTGTCGGCCTATCCATGCTGATGCCGCCACGTTGGCCCGACGTGCTTGGCAACTCTTTTCGCTATCTCCGGTGTTTGCCGGATAATTCGCATGCTCTGGAATATCAATGGAATTTCAATTGGATAGCAACTTCATGACAATGCTATCAAGTTTTAAGGCAATAACATAGAAGCCGGGGCAGCGCAAGCATATTTTTCTCCGGTGAATATGGCGTTGCAAAGGGTCAGGGCTTCTGTTATTTTTTCGAAATATTACCAACACCCATCCTTTTGGAATCTAACATTCTCAAATTATGAACAATCAAAAAAAACGCCCTATTTCTTCAATTGTGCTGAAGATTCGCAAGTGGATCAACCGGCTGCTTAAAAATTCACACGACCATTATTTCTGCTTTCTGCCATCACCCACCGGCATCCTCTCCGCGTTTTTTCTTGACCGCCTGCTCTCAGGGGTTTTCATGGGTGGGGAACAGTCGGACATCGTCAAGAACATCCCCGATGATGCAATCATCGTCTATATAACCAAATACAAGAGCCGGTTCGAATTTCTCTTTTCCCACACCCGCTACCGGCAACTGCGCATGCCGGTGCCGCAGCTGGCCTTCGATTCCGACATTTATTTCTGGCAGCCCCTGTCGCGGATATTCCGCATCTGTCTGGCCTACCTGGACGAACTGTTCCACCAGCGTCGGATCCAGAACCCCTACCGCAACGATTACTACCAGCGCGCCCTTCTCACGTCGGGTTGTGCCATGCTCTCCCTGGTTGAAAAAAAAGGGTATTATCGCCGGTTCGTCAAGGAGAAGACCGATCCGCTTGCCTACCTGATCGAGATGCAAAAAAAGATCGACCGGCCCATCTGCCTGGTGCCCCAACTGATGTTTTTCGGCAAGAAGCCGCTGCCGGCGGTACCCGGTCTGGTGGACGCTTTTTTCGGCACCTCACAGCGTCCGGGAAAGTTGAGAAAGATCATCACCCTGGTCAGGTATCCCGGTAAAATTTTTGTTGAGCTTTCCCGGCCACTGAACCTGAGACAGTGGCTCAGCCAGTCGGTGCACACGGATAAAACCGTCGACTACCAGGCCCTTGAGCTGCGGCGCCAGCTCCTGCTTCAGCACAACCGCCACCGGCAGAGTATCACCGGGCCCATCTTGAAATCCAGCGAAGAGCTGAAAGAATCCATCCTCACCAGCCACCGGATGCGGACCTTCATTAAAAAACATGCGGAATCCCGGCAGGAGCCGATCTACAAAATCAGAAAAAAGGCCGACGGTTATCTGGATGAAATTGCCGCGCGCTACAGCCCGGCCTTGATCCGCATCATGTCATCAGTGGTGGGGTGGATCATCAACTCCATGTTCGACGGCGCCGTCATCGACAAGGCCGGTCTGGCCCGGGTCAAGGCCATGTCCATGAACGGGCCGCTGATTCTCATTCCCTGCCACAAGAGCCATATCGACTATCTGATCCTTTCCTACGTGCTTTATCATAACAACATGCCCTGCCCCCATATCGCCGCGGGAAGAAATCTCTCCTTCTGGCCGCTGGGCCCCATTTTTCGCAGCGGCGGTGCGTTTTTTCTGCGCCGGACCTTCAGGGGGGCGGTGCTCTATTCCCGGGTTTTTTCCGCCTATATCTACAAGCTGCTGGAAGAGGGGTTCAATATCGAGCTGTTTATCGAGGGGGGAAGGAGCCGCACCGGCAAACTGCTCATTCCCAAACTGGGCCTCATCTCCATCCTTCTGGATGCCTACCGCAATGGCGCCTGCGAAGATATGATCGTCGTTCCCGTTTACATCGGCTACGACCGGATCATCGAAGAGCACGCCTACGTTCACGAAGTGGAGGGCGGAAAGAAAGAGGATGAGAACCTCAGCCAGGTAATCCGTGCCCGGCGCTTCCTGAAAAAGCGGTACGGGAAAATATATATCAACTTCCACGACCCCATCTCCACCCGGGATCTGCTGGCCGACTCCCCGGTGTCCCTGGACCAGATGGTCCAAAAAGATGTGAACGCCCTGTGCCGAAACCTGGGCTGGCGCATCATCAATGCCATTGACAAGCAGACCGTGGTTACTCCCCACGGCCTGGTGGCCGCCGCCATCTTGAATATTTCAAGGCCCCGCTTCACCCAGGAGGAGCTGATGGAGGCGGTCAATGCCTACCTGACATTCGCCACCACCCAGAATGCCAAGCTGGCAGACACGATCATTCTCAACCCGGACGGCGCCATGGAATATGCCATCGACCGCTACCTGTCACGCAAACTGATCGAAAAGGCGCCCGGCAAAAAGGACTTGCCGGAAGATCAAGCCGACTACGTGGTGAACACCGCCAAACGTTCCCTGCTGGAGTTCTACAAGAACAACTGTATCTCGTATTTCGTACCGGCGGCCTTCACCGCACTGGCCATCCTGAAAAAGGACGCCTTTCAGTTCAACGCCGCCGATCTGCACACCGAGTACCATTTTTTCCAGGATTTCTTCAAATATGAGTTTGCATTCGACCTGGATCGGCCGCCGGTGCATGATGTGAGAAAAACCATCAAATCATTTATCGATCACGCCATGCTCATGCCCCACCAGACCATCCCCGACTGTTACCAGATTACCTCCTCGGGTTACCGAAAACTGAAACTGTTTGCCGCCTTTTTAAAGCCCTATTTCGAATCCTACCGAGTAGTGCTCCACTTTTTCAGAACCAACCGCAAGGAAAACCTGGAGTCCAAGGATAAGCTCAAAAAAATTCAGAGCCTGGGTCTTCAGATGGTTAAAACCAAGGAGATCGAACTGATCGAATCGGTGTCTAAGGTCAACTATGCCAACGGCCTCAGCTATTTTTTCACCAACGGCATCAGGAGTCATGAGGACGAGGCGTCCATCTCCTATTTCGAGACGCTCCTTCAGACCTATTTAAATCTGTTGGGGCCATGAAGGCGCTGATACTGGCCGCCGGGTTTGGAACCCGGCTGGCACCCCACACCCGGACAATACCCAAAGCCCTGTTCCCAGTTGCCGGCATCCCGGTGCTGGAACGAATGATTACCAACCTGAAACAGGCCGGATGCACCGGTCTCGCGGTGAACGCCCACCACCTGGCCCACCGGATCCAGTCCTATCTGGCGGAAAACGATTTCGGGTTACCGGTAACCCTGAGCCACGAGCCGGAGATCCTGGGCACCGGAGGCGCCATCCGCCACCTGGCGGACTATTGGGACGACGGTCCGCTCATGGTGGTCAATGCGGATATCGTCACCGACATCAATCTGGCTAAAGTTTATCGCCGCCACCGGATGCACGGGGCCCAGGTAACCCTGGTCATGCATGACCGGGCCCCCTTCAACCAGGTGTGGGTGGATGACCAGGATCGAATCGCTGGATTCGAGAGATTTTCCAACCCGGCGGACCATGGCCGCCACCGGAAAATGGCCTTTACCGGCATTCACGTCATGGATGCCGGTATTCTTCGGCGGATACCCGGCAACGGGTTCAGCGATATCATTTTCGTTTACCGGCAGATGCTCGACGAAGGCGTACCCATCCATGCCCATGTGGTTCAGAATCACTACTGGCAGGACATGGGAAGCCCGGATCGCTACCGGGATGCGGTGGTGGATGCCATGGCACCCGGGGTATTTCAATCGGCCTTCCCCGACTATCAGGCTGCTGCCATCCAATGCCGGCGATTGACCGGCGACGGTTCCGACCGCGGCTGGTTCCGCCTGACCGCCGGCCGGCACCGGCTGATCCTGGCGGACCATGGCATCACCACCACACTGCCGGGCGGACTGGTGTTCCTGGAAGATCTGGGGGACTGCCATCTGCAGCAGATGGTGCAACAAACGTCGGGCACCAGCCGCATCGAAACGCTTTACCGGAAGGTCATCGACACCCTGCTGGACCTGACGATAAAGGCAGCGGACGGCTTTGACCCGGACTGGACCTGCCAGAGCCGGGCCTACGATATTTCGCTGATACTGGATAAGGAGTGCCGTTATTTTGTCGATGCTTTTTTGAACGGCTACCTGGAATTAGCGGTCGCCTATGACGATCTGGAACTGGAATTTGAACACCTGGCCCGATGCACCATCGACCACGGCGTCACCGGGTTGATTCACCGGGATTTTCAATCCCGGAACATCATGGTCCAGGATGACCGGCATTATCTCATCGACTTTCAGGGAGCGCGAACCGGGCCGATCCAATACGATTTGGCCGCCCTGCTGATCGATCCCTATGCGAATCTGAATCGAAATCTCCGACAGCGGCTGTTGGACTATGCCGTCGAACAGGCGGCAGGGCGTTTGAAAGTCACCCCGGCCCAGTTCATTCGGGGCTACCGCTTCTGCGCCGTCACCCGCAATCTTCAAATGCTGGGGGCCTTCGGGTTCTTGAGCCGGGTCAAACAGAAAAGCGCCTTTGAAAAATGGATTCCCGCTGCGGCAACCATGCTGCCCGGTCACATCCGCGCCGCCGATCCTCAGGCCTTTCCCAAACTGACCGCCATTGCCAAAAAGATTGGTTTTTGATCTTATTTGAGATTTGGATATTGTAATTTTAAATGGGAGGTAACAAGATGAAATCCTTAAAAATTATGATCAATGGCCTGCCGGGCAACGTGGCCTCAATTATCGCCGGCCATGCCTTACAGGACGCCCGGATCACCCTTTTGCCCCACTCTTTCACCGGTCCGGAAATCGAAGTCAGCCAATGCACTATCTCGGACACTGTCATCGAACTCATCAAGCCGGCCGAACGCGACAAACGCGTGGATGCCATCCTCAAAAAGTACGGCAATTTTATCAGCGTAGATTACACCCACCCCTCGGCCGTCAACGACAATGCCGCATTCTACTGCAACCGGGTTTTGCCTTTTGTTATGGGAACCACCGGCGGTGATCGGGAAAAACTGATCCAAACGGTGGTCAACTCAACAATCTGCGCTGTCATCGCGCCCAACATGGCCAAGCAGATTGTGGGATTTCAGGCCATGATGGAATACGCGGCCACCACCTTTCCCGGCATTTTCAGCGGCTATACGCTGACCATCCGGGAAAGCCATCAGGCCGGCAAGGCGGATACCAGCGGCACGGCCAAGGCCATGGTCTCCTATTTCAACCGGATGGGTGTCGTTTTTTCACCGGAAGCGATCGCCATGGAACGGGATCCAACGGTTCAACGCGAGCAATGGGGAATTCCCGAGGCCTACCTGTCCGGTCATGGATGGCATACCTATCGGCTGATGTCACCGGACAAGACCGTGGTCTTTGAATTCCAGCACAACGTGAATGGCCGCGACATTTATGCGGAAGGCACCATGGATGCAGTCTGTTATCTGGATCGAAAACTCAAAACGGGGGAAACCGGCCGGGCCTTTACCATGATCGACGTGCTTAAGGAAAACGGTTAAACCGCAGGCCGGTATCCACCCCGGCCCGTTTTACCCCGAACGGACTGACCCCGGAAAAAAACACCCGCTGCTCGGCCATAAAAGCCGCCGCGGATGTTTGTTTGTACCGGGTTTTTTTAACGGTTCAGCCCTCCTGGACCAGTTCGCGGGCTTTTTCCAGCGCCTGTACCAGGTTTTGGGGCCGGGTGCCGCCGGCTTGGGCCATGTCGGGCCGGCCGCCGCCGCCGCCGCCCACCTCGGCGGCAATCTGTTTGATCATCTTTCCCGCATGGAATCGAACATTCAGGTCCTTGGTCACCACCACAATCAACAGGGCTTTGCCGTCGGTTTCACATCCCAGAACCACGATGCCCGACTGGATGCGGTCCTTGAACCGATCGGCCAGTTCCCGCAGGGCGGACGGTTTGTCAACGGTCACCTGTCGGATAATCGCGGTAACCCCGTTGATCTCGACGGCCTGCTCACCACTGCCGTCGGCCTGTATTTCGGCCATTTTGGTCTTAAGCCGTTCCGTCTCCTTCTCCAGGCTTTTCAGCGAAGTCATCACCGACTCGACACGTTTAACCACGGTATCGGGTTTATCTTTTACCAGGTGACTTAACTCCTGGAGAATCCGGCTGGTTTTCTGAACATATTCCAGGGCGGCGCTTCCAGTTAGGGCTTCGATCCGCCGCACCCCGGATGCCACGCTGGATTCGGAAAGAATTTTAAACAGGCCGATGTTGCCGGTACGGCCGGTATGGGTACCGCCGCAAAGCTCCCGGCTGAAGGGTTCCAGGGTGACGACGCGAACCCGATCACCGTATTTCTCCTCGAACAGCGCCGTAGCGCCTGATTCCATGGCCCGCTCCATGTCCATCTCCTTCACCGCCACGGGAATGTTCTGCCGGATGCGGTTGTTGACGAAGGTCTCGATTCGTTCCAGAGCGTCGAGATCGATCTGGGAGAAATGGGTGAAGTCGAACCGAAGCCGATCCGGCGCCACCATGGATCCGGCCTGCTTCACATGATCCCCCAGTTCCTGGCGAAGGGCCGCATGAAGAATGTGGGTGGCCGTGTGGTTGAGGGCCACGGCGGCCCGGCGGTCACCGTCCACGGTGAGCATGACCGTCTGGCCGTTTTCCAGACGACCGGTTTTCACTTGACCCTTGTGGATAATGATGCCGGTGGGATCTTTCACCGTGTCGGCGATAACCATCTCCATACCGGGGGCCGTGATTGTCCCATTGTCGCCCACCTGGCCACCGGCTTCTCCGTAAAAGGGCGTGGCCGTGGTCACCACTTCCACAAAAGCCCCCGCATCGGCAGCGTCGATCCCTTCGTTATCCTGAACCACCAGCACCACCCGGGCTTCGCAGGTCAGGGTGCCGTAACCCACGAATTCGGGTTTCTCGCCCGACGCGCTCAATTGGCGGTAGGCATCGGAAATGCCGGTAAAGGCGATTCTGGAGCGAGACTGCTTGCGCTGCTGGTCCATCCGCTGTTCAAACCCGTCGGTATCCAGGGTCAAGCCCTCGTCACGCACCACATCGCGCACGATATCCACGGGGAACCCGAACGTATCGTAGAGCTTGAATATCAAGTCACCGGGGACCTGGGTGGCACCCTTGGCCCGGATCTCCACCAGGGTATCGCTGAGTACCCGAAGCCCGTTGTCCAGGGTTTCCGAAAAGCGGACCTCTTCGTTCTCGATGACGTTTGTGATAAAAGCCGAGGCCGCTTTGAGATCCGGGTAGGCCGGCGCCATGATGTCAAACACCACCCGGGCGGTTTCGTGGAGAAAGGGTTTGGTCAGGCCGATATTACGGCCGTAACGGATGGCCCGCCGCATGATCCGGCGAAGCACATATCCCCTGCCTTCGTTGGACGGCAACACCCCGTCGCCGATGAGAAAGGCTGCGGCTCGGCTGTGGTCGGCGATCACTTTCATAGCCACATCGTCGGACTCGCTTTGGCCGTAAGCTTTCTCGGCCAGCGCTTCGGTGCGCTGGATGATGGGGTAGAGCAGGTCGGTGTCAAAATTGGTGTTCACGTTCTGGATCGCCGAGGCCATGCGCTCCAACCCCAGGCCCGTATCGATGCTGGGTTTGGGCAGCGGGGTCATGGTGCCCGACGCATCGCGGTTGAACTGCATAAATACCAGGTTCCAGATCTCCAGAAACCGGTCGCAGTCGCAGGCCACATCGCATTCCGGCCGGCCGCAGCCGTGCTCCGCTCCCCGGTCCAGGTGGATCTCGCTGCAGGGGCCGCAAGGGCCGGTATCGCCCATGGCCCAAAAGTTTTCCTCCTCCCCCAGCCGGATTATCCGCGATTCGGGGATGCCGATACGCTTGTGCCACAGGTCATAGGCCTCGTCGTCATCCAGGTAGACCGATGCCCAGAGCTTGTCCGCCGGCAGCCCGTAACCGTTGGTCAGCAGATCCCAGGCAAATTCCACGGCCTTTTCCTTGAAGTAGTCGCCGAAGGAGAAGTTGCCCAGCATCTCGAAAAAGGTATGGTGCCGGGCCGTATAGCCCACATTTTCCAAGTCGTTGTGCTTGCCGCCGGCCCTCACGCACTTCTGCGAGGTGGTGGCGCGAACATAATCCCGTTTCTCCTCACCCAGAAAGGCGCGCTTGAACTGCACCATGCCGGCATTGGTAAATAGCAGTGTCGGATCGTCCTGGGGAATCAAGGACGAGCTGCGGACCACCCGGTGGCCGTGTTTTTGAAAATAGTCGAGGTAAAGTTGTCGAATGTGGTTGCCGGTCATAACCATCTCCTAAAAGCTCTATCGCGGTACCATGGCCCTGTCGGGCCAGCGGCTATTTGTTGTCTGTTTTCTCCGTTTTCGCTTTCGCGTCAGGTGGCAGCAGGCCCACCGCCTCCCGCACTTTTACGTCTACGGTTTCTAAAAGATCGGGATTGTCCTGGAAGAATTTTTTCACGTTTTCACGCCCCTGGCCGATGCGCTCGCCATTGTAGGAATACCAGGAGCCGCTTTTTTCAATGATGCCGGCTTTGACGCCCACGTCCAGCAGGTCGCCAGCCCGGGAGATGCCCTCCCCGTACATGATGTCAAATTCCGCCTCTTTGAAAGGCGGGGCCATCTTGTTTTTAACCACCTTGACTCGGGTCCGGTTCCCCACCACCTCCTGACCGTCCTTGATGGCGCCGATGCGCCGGATGTCCAAACGAACGGATGAATAGAATTTCAGGGCGTTGCCACCGGTGGTGGTCTCCGGGTTGCCGAACACCACGCCGATCTTCATACGGATCTGGTTGATGAAGATCACCGAGGTCATGGTCTTTCCGATGGTAGCGGTAAGTTTTCTCAGCGCCTGGGACATGAGGCGGGCCTGGAGCCCCATGTGAGAATCGCCCATCTCTCCCTCGATCTCCGCCCGGGGAACCAGGGCCGCCACACTGTCGATAACCACCACGTCGATGGCACCACTTCGCAACAGCATATCGGCAATCTCCAGGGCCTGTTCGCCGGTGTCGGGCTGAGAGACCAGCAGTTCATCGCAGTTTACCCCCAGTTTGCGGGCATAAATGGTGTCCAGAGCATGTTCGGCATCGATAAACGCAGCGATGCCGCCCTGTTTTTGTGCATTGGCCACGGCGTGAAGGGCCAGGGTCGTTTTCCCCGAAGACTCGGGGCCAAAAATTTCGATCACGCGGCCGCGGGGCAACCCGCCGATGCCCAGTGCCCGGTCCAGCTCGATGGATCCGGTGGAGATGACGGGAATGTTTTCAACGGGGCGCGCCCCCAGTTTCATGATAGCGCCCTTGCCGAACTGGCGCTCGATCTGCCCCATGGCGGAGTCTACCGCCTTGGCTTTATCCGGTGAAATGGTCATGCAATCCTCCCGTGTTGGTGACAGGGTGTAAGGGCCTCGGAAATAAATAAATCCACAGTCTTGCTTGTCTTTTGGCCCGTCTTCAGCGTTGCGCCAAAAGTCACGTATAATAAATATGCTCCCTTTGGCGCGCCTTGAAGACAAACCAAAATCCGGCGCAATCTTTGCGGATTTATTTGTTTCCGCGACCCTAAGGAGTTTTCTAAATCGCCAGGCGCGATGTATGCAGCAGGGTGTGTTCGGCCCCGGCGGGTTTGAGAATACTGTTAAAGAGCATCAGTCGATCTACCCGGAACGAATCGGACGCGACATCTTTCAAGGGTTCCAGCGATGCGCCGATCGTCTCCGCATCGACCCGCTGCCGGGTCCGGCCGATGGTCAAGTGGGGGTGAAAGCGCCGGGTCTCCTTTCTGAAGCCAACCGATTCCAGATCGGATTCAAGGGTTGTCTGAATCGCTCTCAGCCGGTCGAGGTCACCACCCAGGCCCACCCACAGTACACGGGCATTGCGAAGGTTCGGAAACACTCCCACCCCCATGGCTTCCAGCGAAAAAGATGGGACCGACCCGGCGGCTGTGTCCATCTGAGCGGCAACCGCAGGAACCCGGGACGGATCGATGTCCCCAAGAAACTTCAGGGTTAGATGAATGTTCTTCGTCGCCACCCACCGGACGTTCATTCCCGGCGATTGAAGCCGCACCTGAATCTGTTGTAAAAAGACGGCCACCGCATCCGGGATCGGCACGGCAACAAAGGCGCGGAGGGTCTTTTGCATCACGGCTCCTTTTCATACCGGTTTCCGCCATGGACGCCGGCTATGGGCATCAGGCAGCGGGAAGGGTGAACTGAGGCTCGCCCAATTCAAAAGTGCCCGCTGAAATCCATTGTTTCAGCGTCTCGGCAATCTGTCGGGCCTTGACCATGCTGGAAAGCGGAACCGTGGAGACCGTCTTTCCCTTGCAAGTGATGACGCCGCTTTTCAGCTCCGCATAGCTCACCTGGCCCAAATTGCTGGATCTCCCCTTGGGGTAATCGTTTCCGTAGTCCACAATCTGGGTAAACAGTTCCGCGTCGGAAACCGCCGTGTATCTGGCCATCCCTTCATTGAGAATGGGGATGGGTACACCGAGCCCCACCGCCAGCGAGCACCCGTACCCCTGGATGCTGACACCCACCAGCCAGTCCGGGCTCATCTGTTTCATGTCTCCCATTACCCACAGGGTGCCCGCCGGGGTCAGCGGGGTTCCGTTCTCGGCCCGGTTCACCCCGGGGCGGTGCTGGGTGCCGTGCCAGGTGACATAGCCGACGCCGCCGCCAAGAAAAATCCGTGTGCCCAGCCCGATGGTCCGGTAGAAGGGGTCGTTGAACAATGGGCTCATCTGGCCGGCCGAGCAGTAGTTGGCGTTGCCCGCCCTGGGCTTTAGGGCCCCCATGTAGGTGTAAACGGTTTTATTGGTGAGGTTGACCGCGCAGTTGTAGTTCTGGTATCCGTTTCTCGGGTTGCACAAGGTGGCCTGGGGCAATGATTTCAGGCTCACGGTCTTCTCATATTCCCGGCTGGGATAGCAGTCCGTACCATAGGCGGTGGCCTTGATATGAACCTTTTTGCCCGCCACCAGATCCTGGATAACGTGGCCGCCGCCGTAAAGGAATTCTCCGGGATACACCTTGTTCAGCGGATCGTCTTCGCAGGATTCGGTGGCTCCGATATAGCAGTCCACCGCGGCAATGCCCCCGTATGCCGGTACATTGTTGATCCACACCTTGGCGGCCTTGGTACCCGGTGCCGAGTGACCGAAATTGATGAAAGCACCTGACGAACACATGGGCGCGAAGGTACCCGTGGTCACCACATCCACCTGGTGGGCGGCCTCTTCCGGGCCGTTGTCTGCAACGATGTCGATCATCTCTTCGGCGGTGACGACAACCACATCGCCGGACCTGATTTTATCGTTGATCTGCTGGTAGGTTTTCTGGACTTTAAAGGTTCCCATGCCGCCGTCTGCTCCTATCGGGGTCCCGCGTCATCGATCTTGGCGCTGATGTTGTTTTTAATCCACGCTTCGTCCCACCACTCTATCGGGTTTACATACGTCTGGTGAATCAGGATGCCGTAGTGCAGGTGGTCACCGCCCGCCAGGCCCGTCATGCCGGTCTTGCCGATGATCTCCCCTTTTTCGACCATCTGTCCGTCGGCCACATCGATTTGGCTCAAATGAGAGTAGAGGGTAAACAGGCCGAATCCGTGGTCGAGAACGACGGTGTTGCCATAGATGCCCTGTTCACCGGTAAATGCCACTTTCCCCCGGTTGGCCGCCGGTACCGGGGATTGGGCCGTGGATGCCAGGTCGATGCCCATGTGCACCTGCCGGTCGATCACCTTGCCGCCGTAGAAATAGGTCCGTTGATCGGCAAACCGGGCACGGTTGGCAGACCGGGGCAGGCGCAGAAAGGGCCCGTCCCACAGGATCTCTTTTTCCGTCTGCGCGGTGATCCGGTAGAAGGCCTCGTTGTCCCTGCGGCGCAGTTCCCGGTTGACTTTAAGAAAAAAGTCGAGTCGACTGCCGTCGGATGATTCGGGAAAGTAGCGATCGAAATCGGGCATTTTGGCATTGAAAAAGGTGTCGGACAGATTGATAGCATCTTTTCTGAATGACCGGGCATTGATGTGATAAACCAGGCCGGCCGTGGACCGGTTGCCGGCAAAATCCTCTGCTGTGGCCGCCAGTCGCGTTCCCTTGCCCTGCTGGTAATCCAAGGCAAAAAAGGCCATGTAGATAGATGGATCGTTGAAGTGACCGGCGTATCCGGGATAGAAATGATCGCCCACCGTCACCCCGCTGACCGGGCAGTCTTCCGAAAGCCGGTAGAGCGCCACACCGCTGCCTCCCTGGGCCAGATTGTGGGAGCGGCTGATCAGGTCGATGGACGGTGCCTTGGTGTCGATCCGGATCTCCTTTTCCAGATAGACCTGGTTGCCCTTTCCCCACTTGCGCAGCGAGTAGTCCCAAGCCACCACGCGGATGACGCCCTTTCCGTCAGCCAGTCCCAGAGACTGGGGGGAGATCGTTGCTTTCACCTGCACCGACTTCTCCTTGCCGCCGGCAAAAAAACCGGCTGAAGGAAAGGTCCGCTGCAGGATTTCCACCTCCCGGCCATCAACCAGCAGGCTCATCCAGACGCTTCGGATGCCGCTGCCGGCGTCGTCAACAGACACGGTAACAATGCGCGAGGCACCGATAAAGGGTGATTCGAGTCCAATTTCAATGGCGGGGGCCGTGCCTTCCATGCGGATAATGGCCAGCCATACGGCAGGGATGCTGGCCAGCAGCACTACGATGACCACCAGGATCGGTTTGAACGAGCGTCCTTTTTTATTCAACGAAGTCTACCTTTCGTTGCTGTCCTTAAAATGGGGGACAATACCAGTTAAGCCACCGGTAATCAAGGCAAAGTTTTTCGTGGCTTGACTTTTTAACCTCCTGAGGATACATAAGAAAATATGATTCCAATTCTCCTGAAAGATAACATTGAATGAAACCTGAAAGCCCTTTTTTCCTGGTCAGCGGACCCTGCGTCATCGAAGATGAGGCGGTCACACTGCGCATCGCCACCCGACTCAAAGAACTGACGGACAGCCTCGGCATTCCCTTCACCTTCAAGGCGTCCTACGACAAGGCCAACCGCACCGCCATCACCTCCTTCCGAGGGCCGGGCATAAGGGACGGCTTGCGGGTGCTGGCCAAGGTCAAGGAGACCCTTGCCGCGTTTCTTTGTCGCCAGACCGACCTGATCCTGGCGGTGGCAAAAACCGGCAAACCGGTGAATGTTAAGAAAGGCCAGTTTCTAGCCCCCTGGGACATGGTCAATATTGTCAATAAGATTCGCTCGGTTTCCAGCGTCCAGCCCATGATCACTGAACGCGGTGTCATGTTCGGATACAACAACCTGGTGGTGGATTTCAGGGGTATCCACATCATGCAGCAGACCGGATGCCCGGTGGTCTTCGACGCCACCCACAGCGTTCAACTGCCCGGCGGCGCGGGAACCCGTTCCGGCGGCCAGCGGGAGTTTGCCCCGGTACTGGCCCGGGCAGCCGTTGCGGCCGGTGCCGACGGCGTTTTCCTGGAAGTTCACGAAGACCCGGACAAGGCCCTTTGCGACGGCCCCAATTCGCTCCCTCTGGACCAATTACCCGGCCTGCTCACCCAACTCAAAGCCATTAAAACCGCCCTGACCGCTTGACATCTTCCCATGACCGACACCCGCCTGAAACAAATTTCTCTGATGCTGCTGGATGTGGACGGCGTACTCACCACGGGCCAGGTGATCTACAACGACGCCGGCCAGGAAACCAAAGTGTTTTATGTGCGTGACGGTTTGGGCATCCGCATGCTCATGGAAGCAGGCATCCAGGTGGGCATCGTCACCGGCCGCCGCTCCATGGCACTGGTGCACCGGTGCAGAAATCTTGGCATCAACCTGCTCAAAGACGGCATCCGCGACAAGGCTGCCGCCCTGGAAGAGATCCTGAAAGAGACCGGTGTGTCGGCCGCAGACACGGCCTTTGTGGGAGACGACCTGCCGGACCTGCCCATCATGCGCCGGGTGGGGGTTCCCATCGCCGTCGGCGATGCCCACGACCTGGTGAAACAGGCGGCCGTTATGACCACCCGGGCAATGGGCGGCTGTGGCGCGGTGCGTGAAATCAGCGAACGGATCCTTAAAGCCAGGGGCGATTGGGAACCGCTGATCAAAAGGCTGTTTCCATGAAGAACCGTCGCCTGATTCAGCGAGTGCTGCTGACCGTTGCCGTGCTGGCCCTGGCCGCCACCGTTACCGTGTTTATCGGTTACCGCCGGATGACCCGTAATCCGGAAGTGCTGTTGGATCTGGTGCAAAAAGAGGCGGACATGCAGCTCAACAAGATCCGCCAGACCGCCACGAAAAACGGTATTCGGGAGTGGCGACTGGAAGCGGAATCAGCCGCCCTGTTGGAAAAACAGAAAACCATGCTGCTGGCCAGGCCCGATGTGGAGTTTTTCATGGACGATGGGGACAACGTGCACCTTACCGCCGATCAGGGAACCATTTACACCGACTCCAGCCGCATAAATGTCTCGGGGCAGGTGTCGGCCAACACCAGCCGTTACCGGTTCCGGACCGAAGCACTGAACTATGACCCAGCCGCAAGGGAACTTCGCGCCGATACGCCGGTAACCCTTTCCGGCCAGTCGTTCACCCTGCACGCGGACACCATGGCCATGAACCTGGAAACCAATATCACCCGTTTCGAAGGCGGTGTGGAAGGAACCATCAGTGAAGATCTTCAGTTTTAGATACCTGGCCGGTCTGGTGCTGACAATGTTTTTTTGCCAGGTGCTGTTGCCCTGCCTGACCACCCAGGGCATGGCCGGTACGGATACCACGAAACCGGAAACGGCCGATCCGGAGGCGAAAAAGATCCATATTACCGCCCAACGGCTCATATCGGACACCGCTAACAACAATGCAGAGTTTATTGGACATGTACGGGCCAGCCAGGGAGAGACCCTGATCACCGCAGACAGCCTCAAGATTTTCTTTTCCGGCACATCCGAAGCCGGTGAAGCTTCCCCGGCTCAGTCCCTGGAGAAGCTGGTGGCCACCGGAAACGTGGAAATTAAATTCGACAATAGGCTTGCCGTCGCCCGGCAGGCAGTATATATAACAGCACAGCGCATGCTGATCCTGACCGGCCCGGGGGCCACGGTAACCAGCGGTGACAACACCATCACCGGTGAAACCATCACCTTCTACCGGGCAGATGGACGGTTTACCGTCGAGGGCGGATCCAACGGTCGCGTCAAGGCCGTCATCCTCCCGGAAGGATCAGGACTGGAGTAGCCCGTGAACGTGTGCCCCGTGGGAGACAGCTGATGACCACCTTGTCCGTTCATGAACTGGTCAAAGTCTACCGGGGCCGGAAAGTGGTGGACCGGGTCAGCCTGGGCGTGAAAAGCGGTCAGGTAATCGGCCTGCTGGGGCCCAACGGCGCTGGCAAGACCACCACGTTTTACATGACCGTGGGGCTGGTCAACCCGGATAGCGGCCAGGTATTTCTTGATGATATGGACATCACGGAAGACCCCATGCACATCCGGGCAAGAAAAGGGGTCGGGTATCTGCCCCAGGAGGCCTCCATTTTCAGGAAGCTGACCGTCCGCCAGAACATTCTGGCGATTCTGGAGACCCTGCCCCTGGCCCGCCAGCAGCGCCATGAACGCACCGACAGCCTGCTGGAAGAGCTGGGTATTGCCCACGTGGCGGACTCCAAAGCGGCGGTGCTTTCCGGTGGCGAGCGCCGCCGCCTGGAAATCACCCGGGCCCTGGCCACCGAACCGGCCTTTATGCTGCTGGACGAACCCTTTGCCGGCATCGACCCGCTGGCGGTGATCGACATCAAAAAGATCATTGCCCATTTAAAGGACCGGAACATCGGCATCCTGATCTCCGATCACAATGTCCGCATCGCCAGGCGGATATACTTAGGAGACGAATTCAGACTCTAATATGGCACTTGAACTCAGACAACAACTCAAACTGACCCAGCAGCTTATCATGACCCCCCAGCTGCAGATGGCAATCAAGCTCTTGCAGCTGAACCGGCTTGAACTGGTTGACACCATCCGACAGGAGTTGGAAGAAAATCCCACTTTAGAAGAAGTACAGGAGACGCCCGACAGGTCCAAGGAGGGCGAACCTGAAGAAGCGCCTGCCGCCGTCGTCGAAGAGGCCCGGGAAGTCACCATCGACGAGAAGATCAACGACGAAATCGACTGGAGCAATTACATCGACGAGTACAACTCGCCGGGAAAAGTCAATTTCGAATCCGAAAGCCGGGAAGCCCCCCAGTACGAAGCCTTCGTCTCCTCCAAGGAATCACTCAGCGACCACCTGTTGTGGCAGCTGTTAATGCTGTCGCCCACCGATATCGAGAAACAGGTGGGTAGCCTGATTATCGGCAGCCTGAACCGGGACGGGTATCTGCAGCTGTCCGTCGAAGAGCTCTACGAGCAGAGCGGCGTTTCCATTGAGATGGTGGAAGATGTCCTGGAAACCATGCAGTCCTTTGATCCGGTGGGGGTTTGTGCCAGAGACCTGCGGGAGTGCCTCCTGCTCCAGACCCGGCTGCTGAAGCTGGAAAACAGCCTGGTGGCAGACATCATCTCTGATCACCTGAAGAATCTGGAAAACAAAAATTTCAAAGCCATTTGCAAGGCTCTGAAAGTAAAATTGAAGGATGTCGTTGCCGCGGTCACTGTCATCCGGGCGCTGGAGCCCAAACCCGGACGACAGTTCAGCGAGGAGACGCCACACTACATCATCCCGGACATCTACGTCTACAAAAGCGAAGGTGATTTTGTCATCGTCCTTAACGACGACGGCATGCCCAAGCTTCGGGTCAACCCCTTTTACAAACGGGCCATCACCCGGAAGAACGAGGTCAGTGCCGATGCCAAGGATTACATCCGGGACAAGATGCGATCCGCGGCCTGGCTCATCCGCAGCATCCACCAGCGCCAGAAAACCATCTACAAAGTGATGGAGAGCATCCTGAAATTCCAGCGCGACTTTTTCGAAAAGGGGGTGGTCTATCTGAAGCCCATGGTGCTCAGGGATGTTGCCGAAGATATCGGCATGCACGAATCCACCATCAGCCGGGTGACGACCAACAAGTACGCCCACACCCCCCAAGGCATTTACGAACTCAAATATTTTTTCAACAGCTCCATCAAACGGATGTATGGTGAGGATATCGCTTCGGCCAGCGTGCAGGCCAAAATCAAAAAGATCATCGAAGGGGAAAACCCCAAAAAGCCTTATAGCGACAGTAAAATGGCCGAGTTACTTGAGGCGGACAATATTGACATCGCCCGTCGTACGGTGGCCAAGTACCGGGAAATGATGGGCATTTTATCCTCCAGCAAGCGAAAGCAGTTTTAATGGCTTCCCCAACAATCGGCCACCTGTTTCTCATCCCCCCTGTTCTTAAACCGGCAGGTGGTATATTTGAAACCGGCTGACCGTCCCTGCCAACAGGAATTTGCAAAAAGGAGGCACCCCCACATGAATACATCCGTCAGATTCAAGAACCTCGAACCCTCCGATGCCCTCAAAGCCTATGTCCGCGAAAAGCTGGACCGAATGGAGAAATACTTCAACGGCCCGGCCGAAGCCAGTGTGGTCCTGTCCATTGAAAAGTTTCGCCATAGCGCGGAAATCAATATCATGGGAGACCGCCTGACCATCAACGGCAAGGAAGAGACCGAGGAAATGTATTCAGCCATCGACATGGTGCTGGACAAGCTGGAGGTCCAGATAAAAAAAAGTAAACAGAAAAGCCGGGATTACCGATCCAAGGGGAAAACCAGTCCCATGGCATCCGCGCGAGAGGTTGATGAAGAAGCTGGCCAGCCCCGGGTACGGGTCCGCAATATCGAATACAAACCCATGGATGTGGATGAGGCGGTGATGCAGATGGATCTGATTAAAGACAGTTTCCTGGTGTTCACCAATGCCCGATCGGAGGCGGTCAACGTGCTTTACCGGCAAAAAGACGGCAACTACGGATTGATCCAACCCCGGGCTTAGCAGGGATTGAAAAACGTCATGGGCGTATGCAGGACAAGGCATCATTTGTAATTTTTAATTTTAAATTATGAATTTTGAATTAATGTATTCTGTCTATTTTTTAAATGATCGAATACCTTCATTTAAAATTAAAAATTCATAATTGGATTTCCGCAACCAACGCTTAAAACAGCCAGAAGATGCCCGATCGGGTGATACAGCAATGAAGATATTGGATGTCATCGACAAAGAAGCGATCCTGGTGGATCTGAAATCCAGGGATAAAATCGGTATATTAAATGAACTGGTGGCCCCTGCCGCCCGCATCACCGGCATCGACCACAACGATATGGTGCGGGTGTTGATGGAGCGGGAACGATTGGGCAGCACCGGCATCGGCGGCGGCATCGGTATTCCCCACGGCAAGCTTAAAAAACTGGAGAAGCTGGTTCTTGGATTCGGCTTGAGCCGACAGGGGGTGGATTTCGAGTCCATGGACGGTCGCCCCACCCACCTGTTTTTCCTGCTTATCACCCCCGAACACTCCACCGACCTTCACCTCAAACTGCTGGCCCGCGTCTCCCGGCTGCTTAAAAAAGAGCCGTTAAAAGAGATGATGATGAAGGCCACCAGCGCCGATGAGATCATCGCCATCATCGGTGAGGATGATGACGATTTTTAGCCACATGCCGGGCATCAGCCACCATCTGCACTCCCCATAGTCATATGAGAACCGCGCTGTGAAACAGACACCCATCACCATCGTCACCGGAAGAGCTGGCTCCGGCAAAAGTACGGCTCTGGCCGCGTTTGAGGATTCGGGCTACTACTGCGTGGACAACATGCCCGTTGCCTTGTTGCCCGGGTTCCTGGATTTATCCATGGGCAATGCCGACACTTTTGCCGGTTTGGTATTCGGCATGGATCTCCGGGAAAACGGTTTTATCCGTCAGTATGAATCCATCCTCGATGTTTTGAAGGGCATGGGATTTCACTTTCGGATCATCTTTCTCGAAGCCGATGAAAAGACCTTGTTGAAACGATACAGCCAGACCCGTCGGCGGCATCCGCTGGCCATGGACAAAGGCGTTCACGACGCGATTCGAACAGAGAAAACCATACTGGCATCGCTGCGCCGCAAGGCCCACCACATCATCGACACGTCGGATCTGAATGTCCACGATCTCAAGGCCATCATCCGGAAGATGGCCGACACCGTCACGCAACGCGGCCCAATGAACGTTCAGGTAATCTCCTTTGGATTCAAGTTCGGACTACCGATTCATGCGGACCTCGTCATGGATGTCCGGTTTTTAAAAAATCCCTATTTTGTGGAGCCGCTTCGGCCGTTGAGCGGAGAAACGGAAAAAATTCGATCTTTTGTCTTGAATAATGATCAAACCTGTTTATTTTTAAAAAAATATTTCGATCTGTTGGACATTTTGATTCCCCAATATGAAGATGAAGGAAAATCATACCTCACCATTGCCATCGGCTGTACGGGAGGTCGTCATCGCTCCGTCGTGATCGCCAGACAATTGTGTGATCACATTATGGCATCGGGTCGAAAAGCGGAACTGACCCATCGAGACATTGACAAATCCCTTTCACCATGAAAGAGACATCCGGTTTCGTTACCCCAACTTACCAGATGAAAGACAGGCAGATATGATTGGCGTTTTAGTGGTTACCCATTGCCGGCTTGGAGATGCACTGCTGGAGGCGGCGGATTTCATCCTTGGCGAACGGCCCGAGGCCATGACCGCCGTGTCCATCGACCTGAACGAAAATGCGGACAAGTTGCGCAACAAGATTGCCGACGGGATTAAGCAATTAAAAAACGACGACGGGATTCTGATTCTCACGGACATGTTCGGGGGGACCCCGTCCAACCTGAGCTACTCGTTTCTCGAAGAGGGCCGCATCGAGGTGATATCCGGGGTCAATCTGCCCATCCTGATCCGGGCGGCCAGCGCCCGAAAAAATCAGACGCTTTCGGAACTGGCAGCCAATCTTGAAGCGTTCGGAAAAAAAAGCATCTCCCTAGCCAGCGGGATATTGAAGGGAAACAAAAGGGGATAGCCCGGCCAAAAGACAAGCAAGATGGTGCAATTAATTTTTTGCCGAGGCCCTAAGCAATTGACAATCGGTTTTTGGCGTTAACCTAAAAGGAGGGAAAAATGAGCATCAAAATCGGCATCAACGGCTTTGGCAGAATCGGTCGCGTAGTATTTCGGGCCGCCATGAACCATCCCGACGTGGAGGTCGTGGCCATCAATGATCTGACCGATGCGGCGACCATGGCCTACCTGCTGCAATATGATTCGGTCCATGCCAAATTGGATATGGACATCAAAGCGAAAGACGGCGCCATCGAGGTCAACGGCAAGTCCATCGCCTACACGGCCATCAAGGATCCTGAAAAGCTGGCTTGGAAGGATTACGGTGTGGACATTGCCTGCGAATGTACCGGCCTTTTCAGAAACCGCGACAACGCGGCCAAGCACCTGACCGCCGGCGCCCGCAAGGTGATCATATCCGCCCCTGCCCAGGATCCGGACATCACCATCGTCATGGGTGTCAACGCCAACAAGTACGACCCCAAGCAGCACCACATCATCTCCAACGCATCGTGCACCACCAACTGCCTGGCACCGGTGGCCAAGGTACTGCTTGAAAATTTCGGCATCAAAAGCGGACTCATGACGACCATCCACTCTTACACGGGCGATCAGCGCCTGCTGGACTTCCCCCACAAAGATCTCCGCCGGGCCAGAGCCGCCGCCTTGTCCATGATCCCCACCACTACCGGTGCGGCTAAAGCCGTGGCCCTGGTGCTTCCCGAGCTGGAGGGCAAACTCAACGGCCTGTCCATCCGGGTACCCACCCCCAACGTCTCCATTGTCGATGTGGTGGTCAACGTGGAAAAAGCTGGCGTCACGAAATCCGATGTCAATGAAGCACTCAAGGAAGCTGCCGAAGGAACGCTCAAGGACATCCTGGGATACAGTGATCTGCCGCTGGTCTCCACGGATTTCAATGGCTGCCCACTTTCATCGATCGTTGACGCGCCGACCACCCATGTAGTGGATAACCTGGTCAAGGTGCTCTCCTGGTACGACAACGAAAGCGGCTACTCCAACCGTATGGTGGATCTGTCCGCCATGATCGGCAAACAGCTGTAGCAAAGGAGATTATAACCAATGAGCAATCGCATACCACTGATTGCAGGCAACTGGAAGATGCACAAAACAGGTTCCCAGGCCGGGGAGGCCGCCAGCCAGTTGAAACGCCTGGTCGAAAAAGCCACGGACGTGGAGGTGATGATAGCCCCCACTCACACCGCCCTCTATCAGGTGGTCCAGGCGCTCAAAGGCAGCGCCATCGCCCTGGGTGCCCAGAATCTTTACTGGGAGAAACAGGGCGCATTCACCGGTGAAATATCATCGGAGATGCTGGTGGATGCCGGTTGCAGCCATGTTATCATCGGTCACTCCGAACGGCGACAGTTCTTTGGCGAAACCGATGCAACCGTTAATCGGAAAATTCAGGCCGCTCTTTCGGCGAGTCTTATCCCGGTGTTCTGCATTGGTGAAACAGAGGCGGAGCGCGAGGCCGGCGAGACATTTTCCGTACTTGACAAACAGGTTCACCGCCACCAGAGAACAGGCCCAGGAGGTTCATCAGTTTATCCGGTCACTGCTCGAAACACTGTTTGGGAAGCCGTTTGCCAGTGCCGTTCGCATCCTTTACGGAGGAAGTGTAAAACCGGATAACGTCCGGGCACTCATGGAGATGCCCGATGTGGACGGCGCCTTGGTAGGTGGGGCCAGCCTGGACCCCGAAACGTTCAGCAAACTGGTATTTTTTAATCATTGATTGAACCGTAAAAGACGATAACCAATGTCCATATTGTTGATAGTCATTCATGTGGTTGTATGCATCGCCCTGATCATGATCGTGCTGCTCCAGACCGGCAAGGGCGCCGACATGGGCGCTGCCTTCGGCGGCGGCTCCAGCCAGACCCTGTTCGGGAGTACCGGGGCGTCAACCTTTTTAACTAAAGCAACCACGGTAGCCGCCGTCGTATTCATGCTCACTTCCCTGACCCTGGCCTACATGGCCGGCGATAAGGTCACGAAATCGGTGGTTCCGGATACCCAGGTGCCCATTCAACAGCCGTCGCAGACGGAAAACGATGCTGCGGACGCCGGTTCGAAATCAGAGTAAAATAAAATTGCAAGCATGCCGAGGTGGTGGAATCTGGTAGACACGCTATCTTGAGGGGGTAGTGGCCAACGGCCGTGCGGGTTCAAGTCCCGCTCTCGGCACCAGACATCTCTTTTTAAGAGCGGTTTCAGTAGGTTACTGGAACCGCTTTTCATTTATATGCAAAAATATGCGTTTTTCGTACAGGGTTTGGACCAGCATCGAGCCCCTTTTCCACACCCAACAGTGCCGCTTCAAGATCCCGCCTCCCCTCCCCCGGCGTCCAGTGACAATAGATGTCCATGGTAATGGAAATTGAACTATGTCCCAGCTGGCGCTGGACATAACCCGGACTCTGATGCGCCATGAGCAGGACAGTGGCATAGGTGTGCCGCAGATCATGGGGGTTGCGGATCCTTAACCCGGCTTTTTTGCACACCCGCTTTAAAAGCATCTGAATTTTCCGCTGACTGTATGGCCAAGGCCCATTCTCGTCAGGGTCGATGAAAAGCAGATCCACTCGTCCTCCCCCCCTGCCCGCTTTCAGTAACTTTTTTCGAAGGTGCACCACATATTTCTGAAGCTCTTCTGCGAGAAAGGCCGGCAGGTCAACGAGTCGGTTATTACCGGACTTCGGCGTTTTGAACGATTTGAGCTTGTACCCTTGAGAAACAAAATAAGTCATTTTAGCAAAATCAAGATGCTCAAATCGCATGGCCAGAACCTCGCCGAGCCTCAGGCCTGCATAGGCCATGACCTTCAGAATCAGCTGCTGGTCCCACGGGCAAAATAGCTTAGCGCAGGAAAGAAACAGATCCCGGTCTTGCCGATTAAACGGATCGGAAGGCCTCAAGTACCGCTTTTTCTTTGGCGGCAGAATCTTTTTCAGCAGGCCGGCAGACGGGTTGGCGTTAACAATCCCGTCGTCAACCGCTTCGTTAAAAATGCCGCTGATCACCGTGTGTATCAGTTCAACGGTTTTTGGGGATCGTTTCACCCGGCGAAGGTGCTGCTTAATATCGGTCCTTGTGATTGCACCGATCTGTTTTCGATAACAGGCGTGTGGCCAGACGTGCAGCTTCAGGATGGAATCGTAGCGATCATAGGTCCCTTCCTCCCAGCGGCTGGCATTTTCCTCCAACCACTTTTTGCTGTAGTCAGCGAATACGGGCGTACCAGATACGCTATCCAATTTTTTTCTCGCTTGTCCGCAGTTTACAGCTTGCCTGGCAATCCGTTCACCCGCCTTGATGGCCTTTGCCAGTGACTCACGACCAGATCCGATGGTTTTGTTTTTCCGATATCCCAATTTGTCAATGAACAAAATCCATTTACCTCTGCCGTCTTTTCTAACCAGTATACCTTTGGCAATATGGTAAATGGGTCCATGCGCTCCTGCCTTCGGTGAATATTTTCTCCAGGGCATCAGTTACCCCCCTTTCTTCGGGCCCTGGCTGCATAATCGCAGATCAACGGTACCAAACGCCCAAAGGTAGATCAAGAGGACAGATCTATATTGCCTGGAAAGTTTCATCCACCACTTGCCTAAAATCCGGTGATTCTTGGTTTGCATTATTTCGAAACTGCTGCATCCATTGATTGAACTCTTCCAGATCAATCAAGATTTTTCGTCGCACCCTGTAGTGCGGCATTCCCATTTTTATGTAATTTCGCAAGGTGGCGACCGAAAGCGAAGCGCTTGTTGAAAGCGTTTTTAAATCGACGAGTTTCATCTCAGTCTCCTTGTAAAACATTTAATAGGCCTCACCTGATTGATCCCCACGCCCCTCTCCCGGACGCTTAAAGCTTAATGTTTCCTGGAAAATACACACATCCAACATGATCATAGGGGGGGAAGGGGCCCCAATCCCGGGGTTTCATATTTCATGGTTTGGCTTTGTTCTATCCGATCCATGCCTGATGGAATCTCAGTGATTGTGGCAGATGCTAAGGGCTCAGTTTTTTCCAACAGCTGATTTGAAATGCACACCACTGGATCACTCACTTGTACGTTCCCTACTTTTCCGGTAAGCAATGATCGCTTTTCCCATATTTTAGCGCAGCCCATTTATCCATAATTGCCAATAATCGCCATTTTTAGGCCTGTAGAATGTCCGAGTAATTTTACATATAAGGGTATTATCGGACCTAACACCAATTCCATTTTTACGAAAAGCGGCAAAAATGGCAGTAAAGGGTCGTTTGCAGATCTGAAATAAAGCTCTTTTTGATGTTTTTTTCATTTGTTCTTATTTTCCCATAATTGCTGATATCTGCTGAAAACTCGCGAAAACCAGCTTTCTGCATCAGAATTTTGATTCGATGAAACCGTAAATCAATCCATTTACAAGCAATCTGGAGATAATGGGCTCTTCCTTTAAATCGAAGCCAATTGATCATCATGCGCCCTTTCTTAGTAATACTGCAACTGCCCCTCAAAATGACCTGGCCGCAACACCCATGAGCCGATACGATTTCAGCCTGCTGTTTAAAGAGGCCTTCAACACATTCGGCTGATCGAGGTAATCGTAGATAATCGCACCCTTAACGATGTCTGAGCCGTACAATAGGTTTCCTACAACCTGAACCAGGTGGCCGTGAAATTTTAATGGCGCCGCGATAAAAAGCCGCTTGATGGACCTGACAGACAGATATGGGATAGATTTTTGGGTAATCAGAAGCACCGACACCTGTCGTTCATCAAATAAGGCCTGGATCTGTTTTTTCTGTTTTTCGGGAGTTTGACCGGTGATGATGGCCACCTTTTTTTTTCGCGCCGACTTCAACCTTTTTTGAATACGCTCCAAATGTTCTACCCTTTCAGCCACGACGACCGCTTGATTGGCAAATCGTGCAGTCTCAGCCAGAATATCTTTGACGATCATTTCGTTCCGGTTTTCGTCACAACACAAGGCAGCCATCATTTTGCCATAGTCGTTTTGGTAAAAATAATCGAAGCCGGTACGTTGCACCTGGTAAACCGGACGTATCGATGAAGAAGGCTTTTTGGGCACTTGAACTTCGGCAACCACCGGCCCGAGATAAGCTTTCATTACATCATCCAATCCATCCAAGCGCCGCCGCACACACGAAAGCCCTATCATAAAAGGGCTCTTGAAGTTGGCGACGGCATCCGTGAACTGTTTGAGATTGGCGTGGTGGCAATTGTCCACAATCAAAAAACCGACTTTGTTTTCTAAATCCGGCACGAATGGATACAATGATCGATCAATGGCCAGCGTGAATTCTTTGTCGATCTCTTTTTGACCATTGCCGATAAACCCGATTTGACGATCTGAAAGATTAAGAAATGTCTTGGCCATCTCTTTCCACTGGTATAGCTGGTGGCGGGTTTTCACTATAACCAGTGCGGAGACTTTGCGCTCGGCAACCAGTTTGAGTACCAACATTTTTTTACCAGCCCCCATCGCCCCTTGTAGGATGCCCACAGGTTCATTAAGAAGTGCTGACAAAACGCTTTTCTGACCATTGGTTAAAATCCCTTTAAAAACATAGGGCACCTGGGGATAGCTGTCGTGGTGTTCATTTATTTCAAATGTAATTCGATTCAGGTGTAACGTCTTGATCAACGTGGTCAAATATCCCTTAGGGATGGACAAGCGATCATTCCGTCTACAAAAACAGTTTATCGTAGGCGAGAGATGCTCGGTGCTACTCCCGAAGCGAAGGCGCTTTTCATACAATGGGTTACGATACGTCAGACTATCTATTATCTTCTGAACTATTTGACCGGGAAGCCCGGATATGGGGAACTCGACGTGGCGGCCAATCACGACTGGGAGGTTTTGCATGTGGGTTCCCCTTTCATTTTAGATTCGATACAGGACATCGCTTAATTGACGGATCTCCGCTAGTGACGATGTGACACCTACTACCCTGTATATATTTACAATATTTATTTCTGTCACCGTCACCGCCCCTGACTGAAAAACCTATATTGTGAGCCATTTGGAACTAGTATTAATATTGCGATATTATATATATTTTTTATTTTGATAGTGAATAGGTGACAAGGTCAATTATTCACTATCTTTTTAATAAGTTTGGCGTCACCATCAATCTTGAAAATCCTGTGTCGCTGGTGACGGCAATCCAAATGCATCGCATTGCACCCCGCGCGAATAACAGTAGTCGACAGGGATCAAGATACCCCTCGGACGTCTGCCGCCAATGCGACGTTGTGTTTTTTTTGCGCCATCTATTCGGGCAAGAATGGTTCCGATTCTAAGTCCCTTGAATTGAGAATTCCAAAGCAATTTTCGGGCAACGACATCAGGCACGATAAAAAGACCATCCCCACACGATGTAATTCCGTTGGCGCATAAACTGTCAGCGATGTTTGTTGAACTGGCCGCTTCGGGGATGAGTTGCGAAACCGATCGATCAGAAACAAAAAACTTAACGTCTCCTGATTCATCCACCTTTTCCATCGTAAGATGAACCGTTGAGGACAATATGGTATCAAAAACGTTGTCTTCATCATCAGGGATGGCATCCTGCTGCTGGATCTTATAATCTTCGAGTGTGTCTTCCATCAGCGTCGCTAAACAGGTACGGCTATCTTCTTCGCGTGCTGCAATCATGGAAAGAGGTACGGCGAAGCTTTCATGCAGTCTGTTGGAAATTCCATGAATCGGTTCCACACTTTTAACCAATTCTCTTGAGCGGTATGAGGCCCAGAGCACATAAGCCAGGATCCGTTCACGAAGCGCTCCACTTTCTTCTAATGAAGGGATAATGGGCATACGGCTTTGATCCTTTTTCGTTTCAATACAAATGAACCGTGATTCTTCTGCGGATCGCGCCAATCCCATCTCAATGCTGGCAAAAAGAACCATATGGCGAAGGCTGTAGTGGATTGCTTTTTGAGTGGTGGTGCCTTTCGGGATGATCCCACCCCTATTTGCACTTCTGATGACCTCGATAATTTTATCCCTTGAGTCGGTTTTCTCAAATTCATCTATCATGTATAAACTGGCACTATAGCCAATGTCCTGCCGAAACGCTGCCTCGGTGAGTGTTTGCCCCTCCCGCCTCATGCTAAGCGCTCCGCCCAGCCTTTCGAGTAGTTCAATAAGTGTGGTCTTTCCAGTCTCAGAGCCACCGGAAAGCCATAGATGAGGCCGCCAGTCCCAAATTTTTTGAATCCACTGGGCTAAGAACCATCCTGCAATCAGGAAAGCTGTTGATTGTCCGACAAATCCCCAGCGGTTTATCAAAACCAACAGTTCTTCGACGATATCAAAAGCAAAATCATAGTTCATTCCTTCCAGTTTTTTCTTAACGGATTGGAAACGAACCCATCTTTTGGCTTTTATTCTCTCAATTACCTTTTTGTTTATGATCGTTTCTTCATATTGGGATATCCGTTCACCGTTCCAAATAAATGCGTCGCAGCCATTAACAATCAGCAAAGCATCATTATCGATCAGGTGAACGCCTTGCCCCAATAAAGCCAACTGGCCCATCTGGTTTTTTGCCGCTTCCTTTATGATATAAGCCTTCAATATTCTAAATGGAATTTTTCCATCTTCCGGAGATTTCTCTCTCAGATACACCCGGCGATCGACTTCATCCCCCCCTATTTGCAGCATCTTGTCGAAAGTGAGATCCCTGAGGCTTACTGAGTATATTTTCTTATTGGTAGTACTTTCCAAAACAATCCTTTCTGCTTCATCCTCACCATGAATTTTAAAGGCATCGAATTTAAAAACGTCTTCCTGCTTTTTATGATTGTCATGGTTACTCAATTTTGCCGCGTCTGGTATGACGGGTAGCGATTCGAGCATCATTTGTTTAAACTTTTCGACTGGATTTGGATCCGCCCTTAATACTTCATCGACATCCTTGAATCCTTCCGGAATTATCACTATTTTAGGAGTACCCCTTCCAGCTAAAATTGCATTTGTATATTTTTTGGTATACTGCCGACCGGCATCATCGTTATCAAAGCATAGATAGAATGTCTTTTGGTTGGCGTTTTTGCGTAGCCATTTTAGTATGTTGGACGTATTGAAATTGCCAAGCGTGCAAACAACAGATTCCCAACCAGCTTTGCCGGCTACGGACAATAAATCATTTTCTCCCTCTACGATGACGATCGTGGACGTGGATGTAAGATTATCCTGGCCAAAACACAGCCAACCAGGAACGGCGCATGATTTTTTTATCTGATACCTATATTTACCTGACGGATCTTTAATACTGAAATGACCAATTTCTCCTTCAACATAGTGAGGAAACACATACATTCCAGATGCAATGACAGGCCTTGTAGAATTACCGGTTGTCTTTGCCAATCCGATTGAAATCAAATCGTTAATATCCTGCCCCAGTGATTTTATGTGGCCGATCAAGTCACCCGAAGCAAATCCCACAAGAAACCTATTCAAACAATCCATGGAATGACCCCTCTCATCGATCAGATATGAAAGCGCATCTTTTTTCTCTAAAAGCTTTTGATGATAGTATGTAGCAACAGCTTTTCTAAGTTGACCATAACGATGATCAGATTTTTCAGCGTCTTTATCTGGTTTTTCTGTAGTAAAAGGGTGTTCCATGGGGCTTCCTTTGCTGACTGACTAATACGCTTCAAGTTGGTATATTCATATTTTCTGCAACTGATCTGGCCGCTTCGAGGTTGTTGTTATAATTTCCTATTAATTTTTCGTAACTGATCACGTCACCTGAAACCTGACAGGAGAAACAATAAAAGGTTTCATTATTATATACAGTCAGACATTCATTATGGTTGCATAAAAAACATGGATTTACGCGGTGAGTGTTAGTACCTACACGCGTTATCTTGTAACCTTCATTTCTAATAATATATTGAAGAAGAGGAACCTTCTGTTTTATTGTCTTAAATAGATTTTCCATTTGGCCACACCCATTTTTTTATGAGACATTCCTTGTCTTAATGAATTTTTTTGTACGTTTTTCAAAAATTCTGACAAGATTACACTCCACAGTCATGTTTTACTGCAACAACTCACTAAAATTCATTTTCCTGTCACCATATTTAGTTAAATCTCATTTTGCCGATGCAGTTTCTATCTTTATTCGATCGTGTAAATTAAGAATTTTCTCACAAACATATGACATGAAATAATCCTTAAAGGGGGTCAGGGGAAATAAAATCAAATGATAACGTTACGCAACTATAGGGGTTGATTGCTCTGAATTCTTTGCCAATATTGGAGGGGAATATTTATCCCTCACAGCACAAAGGTTAAAATTAATGAAGATATTTCTTTGGGATATAACCTGCCAAGCTCGCATCAGAAACTTCGCGAATGATATAGCCGTTTTCCTTTAGTTGACAATTTATGTCATCGCAGTGGGAAACTCGATGCCCATTACCCGCTCCGAACTCACTTGACACTGCCCCATGGAAAATTAATGAACCACAACTAGGACACCTAAAAATTAATTGTTTTCCTAAGCCTGTTCTTATTGCAGCAAAGATTGGTCCAAACTTTTTATAACCTAATATAATTGCACCATTAATTTTAGACTGGTTGTTATTCATCAACTAATCCTTTCTTTATGAAAATTTATCGTTGGCCAGATTTCATTTATCGGTACTGCTAACGCATTTGACAACTTATTCATCTCTGGCATTCTCGGTGGAGCTCCTTGCTCGATTACTGAAATTCGACTCTCTGCTATTCCTGCTGCTAAAGCCAACTTCCATTGTGGCCAACTGATACGATGCCGAACTTTTCTAAGGTTGTTCATTATTAAAAATTCTTCCATTGGTATCTCCTCCTTTCGATCGTAAAATAACAAGAAGAAGATGAAGTGTCCATGCAGGAAAAATTAAAAAAAATGACTTTTTCTGCAAATTTTAAAGATAGGTTGTAAATTGAAGTCAGTAGAATTGAATTGCCGGATCGGAAAAACTACCCGCGTCCACCATTTAAAGTGGTGGCTTAATGCCATTGTTACTAATCGAGGGCACTGAATTTAATAGTCGGAAATCGTTATCGTGAACGTGGAAAGAAGGAAGTTGAAGGATCAGAAGGAAAAATCACTGGAATTAACTTTACGAATAAAGAAATCCAGGAAATTTTTAATATAGTAAAGATAATTAATAGATTAGTTATCGAGGTGTATTATACTCATAACACTATGATGTTGATGGAGGTTTCTAATACAAATAAGAATAACTATGAGGCCTGAATTATTTGATGAAAGAGTGCCAATCAGGAAATATCAAATCCTTATCACCCTCAGGATTATCAACAGCTACTGTCCTCATTGCTTCATTTCTTTTAAGGCATGATTCTATAGGGCTTCTATCTGAATTAACTGACCAAAATATGTCTCTGTAAAAGTTATAAGCATTTTCATACGAAATGCTATTTTTAACTGATATGCATCTTGATATAAAAGATTCATTTCTACTATTTTCACCCAATATTTTTTGTTCATGTAAAAAATTGATGATCTGTTTGTGTTTTATTTTTTTTCCAGCATTTTTATGAAGGTAAAAAACAAGTATCTTCCTGGGGAAATTAGTACCCCCATGAGGGACAAATGATTCTGAGCTTTTTCTTTCTAAATCCGCTTTATCAATTATCAAGTTGGGATGTGATCTTAACATTGTAATCAATGATCTTCTATTAACGTCCAATTCGCGTGCTGCCCTTTTAAATTCTTTTAAATCAATTGGAAAATATACACCTATCATATCACCGGTTATTTCTTCAACAATCGAATTTCCTTTAATATCTGAACTCAATTCATCATATTCTTTTTTATCCATCTCCTCATATTTTAGAATAGGTTTATCTTGAATAAGATCATATTGGTTGATAGTTCCTAAATTTATCCTCCTTTGCAGTTCGCATTCTTCACTATTAATTAGTATGCCCATTAAAACTTTCCGACTTAAATTTAAATATTTAGCGGCTCTTTTAATTTCATCAAAACGTAAATATTTTAGGTCCTTGCGAATTTTCATCATAATTCTATAGGTTCCTAACCCAATAGCAATTGTATTTCTTGATGTTAGTTTGATAAGTGTTTTAGTATTTTTTTCTTCTTCAATTCTGTAAATTTTTTCCAAATTTTCAGCTGAAAAAAACAATTTATCTAATATCTTCATGAATTCACCTCACTAATCTATGTTTTTGGTTTTGTACTCCCCATAAAATTAAGTACGCCGGTTAACTTCCTAAGCCGATCTTTCCGAAGCAATAATCGGTACTGAATTCTTAGATTCTAAAATGGAATGCTGGGTTCGTAGCCTACCGTTTAATTAAGCGACAGGTAACTTATCTCACCATAACACACCCAGTGAATGGCTACACCAACCATGAACAAGCCCACGCCTTCAGAAGCAGCCCTGGCATAGCAATCCAGCTGAGGCCAATACCGCAGAAATCGCTCTTCACGCTCATCGGTTTCATCCGATTTGTGATCGATAATCCAATACCCGTCGTTCGTTTCAAACAACAGATCGATCGTACCATTGATGACACTACCGGCCTTGTCCGCCGCCACAATAGGTACTTCCCACCTGGCGCGCTCTGCGGGAAGGAACTTCCTGGCATAATAACTCAAGGGCACGGTGAACGATAAGACCACGCTCGGCACCCGAAGAAAGCGTCAATTCTACAGGAGGGCCGTACTCAATGGTCGTGACCGCCAAAGGCTCCTGCCCCATTTCCTGGCCGTGAAGGCTCGATGGGGTTAAAAACGCCGGGGTCAAGTGTGCTGGGGGTGGTTCGGCCTGCAGCGCCCTTCTGCCTAAAACGGGAAGCGTGCTCGACAATGGCGTTGCCGGTTGTTCAAAATCCGCAGGTGGTTCTTTGTCGGCGGCGGTCACCCGGCAACCAAAGGATGTGTCGCCGACCCACATCTGGTTGGCCTCAAGCCGCATTTTGGCAGTATCGCACAGCAGATGCCAGAACGTGTAGCGTGTGCTTGATGCCAGGTTTTGCGGCCACTCCAGTAACAGCTGTTCTCTTGCTCTGGTCAGGGCCACGTAAAGCAGATTCAGCCCTTCCTCGCGAGCCTTGGCGTCCAGTCTGCTTTCAAAGCGTTAAACCCGTGTACGCAATGTCCAGGCTCGGCAGGCGGCCTTTGACATCCCGATCCAGAGTCGTCACAACGACAATCGGCCACTCCATGCCTTTGGCTGCATGCCAGGTGACCAACTGGACGGCTTCTTCGTCGTGCACGTGGGGCGCCGGCTGGCGGTCACCATTCTTTTCTTCCAGGATACGTCGCAGCCATGCGAGAAAGGTTTTTAAACCGGCCCCGTAAAAGCCGCCTCCCGCCAGTGCCTCCCGATCGGCCTTTACAAATGCGTCAGCCTCGGCTTGGAATCGCAGCAGGTTGGCGCGCGCCTGTCCGGCATCGGGCCAGGTCGAGATGACGTCATAAAGCGCCATGGCGTCTATTGTTTGAGCCACCAGTTCTTCTACGCCCAGGTCGTCCTGGTCGTTGGCGATGGTCTCTAATAGATCCAGCAACGGCAGATTAAGCCGCTCTCCCTTCATCAAGGTGGCTGTTGCCGAACTTAAGTCGTCATTTCCCAATTCGGTCACCGCCAGGTACAAAGCGGCATGCCTGTCACCGGGATCCGCCACCAGACTCAAGCCATGATACAACAACTGGACGGGCCGGCTCGAAAACCAGCCGTCCTGCTCCAGTTGCGAACGGATCCCGATGGCGGTCAGCACTTCGGCGTAGGTTTTCAATCGGTTGTGGGTCAGTCCGAGGATGGCGATATCCTCGCCGCGCACCGGCCGGTGTTGTTTCAAGCGGGGATCATAAACGAGCGTTCGATTGTCGGACAGGATGGCTTTGATGCGCGCGGCGACGTGTTGGGCCTGAACCTTGGCATTGATGCCTTTGCCTTCGAAGGAAATTGCATCCAGCGCCGACAGCTGGCTGGTAAAAGGAGCTTGAGGCACAAGGCGGGTGTAATGGTCCCCGAACATCCTGTCACCAATGGCGTTGACAACCTCCATCAAAGGCGCCTGGGAGCGCCAGTTGCTGTTCAACGGCTGGCATTGCTCACGATGCTGCACCATCAAACTGCGCATCAGCCGGGGATCGGCCGACTGAAATCCCATAATCGACTGCTTGACATCCCCCACAACGAGGGCCGGCACCCCCTGCTGGTGCAGTCTCCAGAGCAAGGAAAACTGCAGGGGGTTGGTATCTTGAAACTCGTCGATGACCAGACAGTCGAATCGCCGGGCAGCATGTTCGCGCACCTCGGGGATGTCGAGCAGTTGCCGGGCCAGGTCGATCATGTCAGTATAGTCGATAATACCTCGATCCCGTTTGCGTTGGGCATAATCGGCCAAGGCGTCCCAGGCCGATTCCAAAAGCACCGCCGCGTGCTGTTGGGCATCGGCCAGCGGTCCCGGGTGCGTGCACAGCTCACCGGCATGGGCTTTCACCTCGCGGGCCAGGTCCTGATAGTCGGCCGGCAGCTGCTTGTCGGTCTTAAACACCTTGAGTTCTTGCAACTTTTTCCAGAGCAACCAGTTAAAATCCAGCGCCGACGTACCGTCCGCTTCTTGAAGCCAGCGAAAATCTGCTTCGACCGCCGTTTTAGCGCTATCGGACTTTACGAAGTCACGCATGCAGGTGGGGTACTTTTTCAGCAGACGCCCGATGCTGCGCCTCAACGGTATGGTCAGCACGTCGGCAGCTTCCGTGGGACCGTAGGTCTGCTCGATGAAGCGCAGTGCGTGACCCAGGCGAGAAGAACGATGCAAATCACCGCCGATCACCCGCAGCATCTGTACGCATTCCAGAATCCGGTTGCGAAACAGTCCGGCACTGTCGGTCTGGCTGACGAAATCATAGCGGTAGCCGAACAACTCCAGCCGGCGGCTGATGCTTTCAATTCGCTCGATCCTGGCGATGGCCTTGCGTAGCAGCAATCCCTCTTCGTCTTCCCCCAACAGGCGGGAGGCGGGGCAGCATTGGGCTTCGAAGGCATACTCCACCAACAGCCGGTTGCCAAAACCGTGGATGGTGGTGATGAACGACTGGTCCAGCCGCAGGGCATCCTCTATTCGATCACGGGCCATCAGCGTGGTTCGAATACGGTTACGCAGCTCGCTCGCAGCCGTCTCGGTAAAAGTTACCGCGGCGATGCGATCCGGTCTCACCATGCCGGACTCCACCCAGTCGGCCAGCTGCTCCTTGATCCGGTAGGTCTTGCCGGACCCCGCACCAGCCGGAACCATAACCAACGATGGCAGCCTGCTCATGATTTTTCCTCCACGGCATGCATAAACAATCGCAGCAACGGGCTGTTGTCCAGCGCGTAGATCGGAATGCTGGCATGCTTGTCCCACCAAATTTCATCTTCAGTGGTGTTGAGACGCACCTTGCCGATGCGGATCTCATCCAAACGTTTGTCCAAATGCTGCATGGCTTCAGAGGAGATGTCGGTATTCAGGATCTCCAGTCCGGGTGTGGTTCCTTGTACTGCAATGGTGCTGTCGGACAGTGCGGTCAAATCGTTCATGAGGTAATAGACCACTCCGATATCCGCCGGTGAGGTTCCAAACGCCGGCAGGCCGCCGGTTTGAATCATCAGGCGGTAAAGGTGGGCCTGCAGGTCGAAGCGGCTGCGCATGCGCTTGCGGCGTTTGGCGCTGGAGGATTTTTTATAATCCACGACCAGCAGCTTGCCGGATGGCAACTGCAACACCAGGTCGCTTTGGCCCCTTATGGGAATCTTGTTGTAATCTCCCCGTAACCACTGTTCGGTGGCCACCACCCTGGCGCCCCAGGACGCCAGCAAATCCCGCCAGCGCACCGCGGCTTCAACGATCTCTGTTTCAAGCTTGAGCCGTTCAACCCGCCAGTCCGGGCTGCGCAGGAACGGAGCCAACTGCAAGGTCAGTTGCTTCAGAAGCGTTGGTGCCTGCTGGCGAATGGCATCGGCATCGATCAATGGCTGGTCCGCGGGAAAGAGTTCCTCGAACACCCCATGGGCCAGTGTCCCGGCGGTCATCGGGTCCAGGCTGTCCGTCGACCACTCCCTGGGTTCGCAATGCAGTCGTCTCAGCAGCCAGGCAAAAGGCGATACCATACGGGCTCATCCGCAGCTGCGATGGACAATTCGTGGATTTGATTGCGGTCATCCCGCCGGTCGAGTTCCAGTACCATGTCATCGGGTTCAAGGCCGAAGCGGCGCGCCAGGAAAACCAGGCTGCTGGAAGGTTCCAGGGTGTCGCCGGCAGCGTCCCGGCGAGAAAATAGAATGGTGAGGTTGTCTGTGGCCGCTGAAATCTGACGGGCAAAAAGATTACGTTGCCGCTGCCTTGCTTTCTCGGCGGTGATCACCGGCCATCCGCACACGGCCACGCTTTCCCATTCAGCTTCCGTCAGCACGGCCGAGGCCCTGCCCCCACCGGGGAAATGACCATCGTTGAACCCGAGCACCAACAGATGTTTTACCGTACGCCAGGGCTCTCGGCCTTCATGAAAAACCACAACTCCCTCTTGCCAATAGTGCCGCTCGTCAACGGTGTGAAGGGACTCGGGCTGGGTTGCGGAGAGCAGGCGCTCCCATTGCAGGTCAGTCATGCCTTTCAGGGTGCTTAATAGCAGATCCACACAAACCAGGGCACGCTGCCGATGATCAGGCAGCCTGTCGCCGGCTTCCAGCAGCCGTCTGAAGGTTTTCAAATGTTTTTGCAGGTCTGTAGGTGTATCAGCGCCCTGGTCAACCAGATCCATCAACCGTCTCGAATCGGCATCGAGCTGCCTGTTTTTAAGCAGCACATCCCCGTTCATCACAGCCTGGGCGTACTCCTGGCCATCGGAGGCGAACCGCTTCTTTACCCAGGTCGCGGTGCCTTATGGAACGCTCCAGGCCGGAAAGGGGCAGGCCGCAGCGGTCGAATACCGTCTCCACCGTCTGAACTGTGAATTCATCGCGGGGCAACAAGATGCCGTAATTGCAGGCCTCGCCGCCATGGACCAGCGTTTTTTGGATAATACCTGCCGCCACCTCGATTTCCTCCAAGCGATCGCGGACGGCCAGCACGCGCAGGCTGTTATCCGACTGGACCGGTTCATCACTGGGTTGGTACAAGGATCGGGCGGCCGACAGCGCGGATCTTGAGGTTTTCACTGCCTCCAGTGCTTCGGTCAGCAAGATCTGCAAATCGTTGTTGTTAGGTGGTGCATCTTCAGCCAATTTAGCCAAAACAGCTTCCTGCCAGGGGTTCAATTCCGGAAAGCCCGGTAGGTGGTATAGCCGCAATGGACGAAGCGGAGGTTGGTCGACTTTCAGGAGATCGCTCATCACCTGGAAATGGTCGGGGAGGGTATCGATTGTTTCAAGCAGGCTGTAAAGCTGGCAAAGGCGCTGTTGACAACGGGAAGGCTGTGGCAGCCGATTTAGAAATGTCGGCCAATCTGCATTGGGGCCAGCACCTTCTATCAGACGTTTCAATGCGGCATCCAGTTCCGCTAACGTTTCTAATGGCGCAACTTCCAGGCTGCCTGCCCAGAAACCATTGGGATGTCGGGCGGCGCATTCAGCGAGTTTTTCGGGCCACGAGGAGGAATTTAGTGGCAACAGATAGGCAGCATGCGCCTGGGCCATCAATTCTGCCCATGATCCGGCAATTCGATACAGGCCCGGGGCTTTGTAGGACAAAAACTTTCGAACCCTCCGGCTGCTTGGACCGTCAGGCGTGAGAAGAAAATCGACCACGATATTTTTCAAAAAAATCTCCCTGCCTACGTTGAATTTGCGTTTAATTTCAGTCTATTTTCATGATTAAACCATGTCCTTATCTACGTAATAACCACTTATATTGAGAATTTTTTCGTTAGCTACCAAATCTTCGACCGCACCAGGCGGGATGATTTCACCAATGTCGATGCAGGGAAAGCTTAAACCATATGCAACTGACATTCGGTGATAATCTCGCGGCGGTATATCTGCAGTTTCAAGATTTACAGGTTTGGGTAGCTGCTTTTGATCAAATCCGGAAAAGGCCGCGTGGGATAACCGTTTTTGTGCATGAGGGATAATGTTTTTATACATACCAATCTGCGAACCACCGCCGCATAAAAAAACTGGCAATCCTTCCTGCCATGCCGGTGAATTAGGGTTTCTCCTAAATCTTGATTCTTTGATCACTTTACGAACAACCCTGGAGCATTCAACCATGAATTCTTCGTTGTTTTTCCGATAATCCCTCAAAGCCTCCCGCGAAAGAGCTGGAAAATACTTTTCAATATTTGGAAGGGGGGCAATTCCGTCATAGGCCAAACCGAGGGTTCTTAGTGCTTTCTGTCTGAAGTTTTCGGCCTCAGCAGTACTAATAAATTTTCTTATGATCGTCTCAGCACATGCTATCCTGTAGTTGTGAAAGATCGATGCGCCGAGTTTTTCCACCTCAGCGACTAAAATTGTATAAAGATCTTCACCGTCGCTCTCGTGTATAATAAAGTTAGACACGTCAATAGTTGTAGCCCCTACGTCAACAATCAGGTACATCCCGTCTTGACGCATTGGCGAACGAGCGTAACCAACTACCTGGGCGATAATTTCAGGAATTGAGCAGATATTATCCGGATGTAGTTGCTGCGCCTCCTCATCGAATATATTTTCTGAGAGCTGACGATCTGCAGAGACCATGGCGATTTTCACTTCGCTCACATTTATCTCGTCAACTGGCTTCAATGTTAGGTTCCACCCGGCCAACGCCAGTCGCTCCATCTGACTTTTAAGAATTTTATCAGCATAGCTTCGGGACGACATACCGATATTTAACTGCCAATCGATCTTAACGCCTTGATAATCAGAACGTTTCTCTTGCCAGAACCATTCTCTAATTTTCCGTAGCACCAGTCCGATATATGCGCTTGTGGCTTCAGCTGCCGTCAATGTGACACCATTAAAAGGACCGATCGATTGGTCGGGGTTCTGAAGAAATTTTATCTTGAGAGCGTCAAATAATTCACCACCTTGGCCTAAAATGAGATTGCCATCATAGTCAACAGCAATTGCAGTCGGCAGTAAATAGGGGTTGCCGGCACATCCCACACCATTAAAGGGAACCGCATAGGCTTTTTTTAACACTCCGTCCTGGATGATAACTTTGGTACAGGATGTTCCAAAATCAAAGCCGATTACGATGTCAGTTTCTCTGGTAGGGTTTTTTCCATACATCTGCCATGAAAGTTTTGTTGACTTGCGCTGCCCACCTTCCTGGAATTGCTTTGTTGCTGGTTTTTTTGGCGACACATAAGGCTCGATTTCTGCTGAAACGGTCACCTCATCAGATTGTTTTGAATCTTTAATAGACGTTTCGGAAACACTAAGAAGCCTCTTAATAAATTTGAACAATCCCAATGCAGATCTCCTTCTTGTGGTGTTTCAAAATCCGGCGTTCTTGGATTTCTCTCAGCTTTTGGTCAACCCGGCTTTTCATGGCGGTTATACGCCCTTTGGTCATTCGCGCTATCTTTTCGTTGCCGATCTGCCTCTGCAGTATGGCGTTTAATTTTTCCAACTGTCTTTCCAAATGTCTTTTAAGAGCCTTTTCCTGAACATCGGCACGGTCATTGTTCTCCGCTTCGATCCGGCGGATAAATCGATCGTAACTATTTTCGGCGTTTTCCTGACATTGTTCGACGTGTTCATGGAGATCGGCCGTTTGGACTTTCGTCGTCGGTTGCAGCCAATCCCTTCCGCTCCTTGCAGATACGGTGATTAACTTTTCCCCAATATCCTCTGGCAAAAACTCCTGAGAATTTCCAAGAGTATTAACTGATACATGTAGTTTTTCGATTGCCCGAATACCTAAGACCGACCACCGTTCAACCACGAACGCATAGACACCACGGGGTAGCTCCGGCATCTGTTCATGTTCCAATGAGACACTCACAGGCGAATAATAACTAAAATCTGACGCACCAATGCGATCGCTAACAAAGCGGACCAAAGGATGCATTTGGTTAATGGTTTCGACAAGACCTGGCCGACGATCAGCAACCTGATTCTGAAAAATACACCGAACCGTGGAGGGGTATACGGAACCAAGACGTGTCTTGCCTCGAAGGTGGGCTTTCGTCAAAAACTGATCGAGATCGAATTTGGCTTGAGCTGACAGTTTCACCTTAAATTCGAGTTCATCTGCTTTGAGCTGTAAAAACTCAGATCCTTGGTACTCGCGGACAAAAAAATCATAAATATAGTTCCAGATATCCTCGCTTGATATGTTGCGCTGGAGTTCGCGAGCAGCCTTAACCTGATTCAATATGTAGTCCCCGTGGGCAACTAGGTCTACCGCCTCGTTTTCCAGCCGTTCATCCAGGTTCAGCAAGATGGATATGGCCTGCTCGGTTTGCTCGATCCTGGATTCCTCTTGCTCAGCTGTCAGGTTCCCGGTAAGCAAATCATCGGTTAGCTTTCGGATTTGATCACCCAGGATCGCTTCGAGTCCACCCAGCGCTTGTTCGAAAATCCCGAGGCGTTCGTACAACCTAGTGTATATCCGTTCGTCAATGGTATCGGCATATAACAAGTTCCAGATGGTTATGGTTGGCGACTGTTGCCCCAGGCGATCGATACGCCCAATCCGCTGCTCGACTTTCATGGGGTTCCAAGGCAGGTCATAATTGACAAGAAGCCTTGAAAACTGAAGATCTACACCTTCACTGGCCACTTCCGAGGACAAAAGAACGCTTGGGCCGTCCGCTTTTTGAAACTGATCAAGGATATCGTTTTTGTCAATTCCCTGCCCCCCCATGAGCACGACACTGGAAATACCGTCAGCCTCCAGACGCCTGCTAAGATAGCGTAGTGTGGGCCTGAAGTAGGAAAAAAGCACAATTTTCTCTTTTGGGTGTTGGTTCAAGTACCTGGTTAGCATCTCCTTGAGACGGTTATATTTGGAATCGTTGGCACGAATGGTATTTAAATTGCCCATTTCGTGCGCATTTTCGACCAACACCCTCGTCAGTGGACCTAAGTCGGGACGGTTGTTGCCGTTGTTAAAACCCAGGTCTTCGTAAAGCTGTTCGTCATCGACAGAGCCTCTACGCAACCATTGCTCCAGAGCAGCTGGCATGGAACTGGACATCTGGCGCTGAGGCGTCACCAGCAAAAACCCTTCTGGCCCGTCATATTGGAGTGCGTAATTGCGGATCAATTCAGTTACGAGTTTGTAAAAACCTCTCTCTTCGGAAGACATCGGCACCACTTCCGCCACAACCTCTCGCACTACACGCCACTCAGTCACATCTCGCTTGCGGGTACGATTCACGAGGCGACCCAATAGATTTATGGATTCGAGTCGATCCGCCAATACCGTTCGATACTTCCGATCGAGCAAATCCGCTTCCGATGGTGGACTATCGATAATACCTTGTATCTGTCTGTTGTTTTCGAAATATGGGGTTTCTTTGGCGGCGGCAAGCATTGTCAACAGTTGTACCTGATCGATATTGCCGGCCAAAATTTGATCTCTTGCCCGAACAAGGGGTTCGTTGGCCTGTAGGATTTCTTCGAAAACATGAGGCTGGTTGAAGGTATCCTCGTCTACAAGATTGAGCAATTGATAAAGGTCCGCGCTACGCAAATGGACGGGTGTCGCTGAAAGCAAAACGACATGCTCCGAAACCGAACGAAGCAACCGACCTAGCTTGGAAGTCATGCTTTCAGGGTTTCTCAAATAATGAGCCTCATCTACAATCAGCAGATCGAACAGAGGCTCCTCATATTGGCTGTCATCCATCATTCGAGCAAGGGTCGATGCCGCATCTTGCCCGCCATCGTCTTTTGACCAGCCTCTTCTCGGGCGAAGCCCCTGCATACTGCAGATCATGGCGTATTCCAGCCGCTCGCCCAGCCTGTAATCTTGAATCTGCTCAAGCACCTCTGAAGCACCCAGGATGTCTCCATCTATGCCAAAACGACGTCGCAATTCAGTCTTCCATTTTTCCCGCAACATTGCCGGACATAGCACCATTACGCGACGGATATCAAAACGGCTTCTCAGCTCGGTCCAGATCAAACCGGCTTCAATGGTCTTGCCGAGGCCTACCTCATCGGCAACTAAAAGACCGTTACCAGGTGCATCTAAAAAGTTGAGCACCGGCTTGAATTGGTAAGCATAAAAGTCGGTGTTGGTTGTGTCCATACTGTAGATCAGATTGGCTAATCGGCCGGTGAGTCGGATATGGGTAATCCCCCCGCGCAAATCCTTGGCGCGGCCGAACTTGCCTTGCCCTAGTAAATCTAAAGGATCATAATCTTGTGCGGAAATCACTTCAAGGTAGGAATCTCGTTGGTATTCTGCCCCTTCGGGAAAACGAACTTGCCAAAGGGTCTTTCCTGCACGTTGGCGGGTTCTTCCAGTAATTACACCGACGCGACCTGGGTCTGACTTTAACCTTACAATTGTGCCGGGTTCAAAATTTTCACCATGATTGTCATTATTATCATCCATTTGGCCAAATGGTCCTAATTACAATAGTAATTTCTATATAAACGAGATTAGAAAGCATTAACTTTCGCACCATATGTCCTTCATTTATTGTTTCGCTTCACCAGCAGCTTTGAATTCACTGTATGCTTTATCCCAATCTACATTTGGGAAAGCTATTTTAATCGAATCAAAAAAATCTTTCTGATTTAATGTTTCGAAAGTCACATCTTTAAATCGAACTATGAGCTTCATTTCCTTGGTAAGCGATTCTGATTTTGGGAAGCAACGCTCCAATTCGGAATTTAGCCATCGTTTAGCATCTTCATCAGATGGATTCCCATTCAAAGATTGACCGATTAGCTCGTCAGGTGGGGTTTTAATGACTATGGGAAGATAATAATCAACAATCTGCTGGCGTGAGCCATCAAGCTGTTCCTGAAGTTTTTCTTTAACATTTTTTTTATAAGCATCAAGCTTTTCGCGAAATTCTTCTAATCGCTTATTCAAATATGGTTTGACGGATTTCAGCACCACTCTTCCGTGGTCCTTGCCTAAGGATGGCGTGAGGTTATTACGTATGTCATTAAGCTGATTTTCAAGTGCCCTAGACGATAGTTTGCTGTTCCTTTCAATCAACTCGATGGTTGTCCGCAAGCGACCTTCCAAATCTGTGCTTCCTCCAAGTTTCAGGATACTCGGCGGTATCACCAACCGGTGTCTCTGAATGGCGGCGCCCGATAGGATCAGATCAACATATTGGATATATGGCTGGAACACACTCACCTGCCGCGCAACATCAAACTTAACCGGAGGTGCTGTTTTCAAACTATTATCTACCTGGTTGAATTGCTCATTTCTCACTTGGATGGAGCCAACTTCAACGGGGAGTTCGGCAATCCGTCTTTTTTCCTCTGGGGTTGTGGCCATTGCTACGGCTATCTCTTTGGCAACTGGCGATAGTCTTGCTTGCGCCTCTGCCGCTTGGTCATGGGAGAGGCGCAATGCGTTGAGGGCGGCATCGTTTTCGGACTCAGCCTCAAGGTAAAGCGGGGTTGGAGTGAAAATGTAACCCTCGCCGTCGACGATCAACAAGGCGCTACGAAGCCCAGGTGCATGATTCACAGTAACGCCGACTTTGCGTAAACGCCTCACCGCATCGATGACACCGTAGCCCATGCGCATCACTCGCTCATCGAAATCAACACAAACAGTAAGCATTTCCGGTCCTAGCCTTTCCGCCACGTTGACCATCGAATCGGCTGGTTTGGCTTGAATACCTGGCCCGGCGTAGCACACAGAGTGCTTGGTGTTTCTAATCATCTCGGCAATACGGGTTGAGGACAAATGGCAGAACAGTGTGTTGGTCTTCATACAGCGGCCTCTATTTATTCGGGAATTGACAGAGCATCTCGATATAACCGGAACAATTGTCACCAATACTTACGATCTACCCAAGCACCTCTAAAAACTCTGCAACCACCTCAATTTTACCCTCGTCCTCACAGGTCAATTCAATGGGGGTGAAGTCCGGGTTACGCGGCTTTAAAATAATCTTCAGGTGGCGCCAGCCACCGTCATCAGATGCGATCTTTTCGCTCTTATAAATCTTTACCGTGTATCGTTCTCCGGTTTCAGGGTCTACCTCGTCGCTTAATTGGACAACGACCGTCCTGTCCTGGCGTGTCCCAGTGACAGGTGTCGAAAACAGGCAGTACGACTTGTCAGGGATCAAGGGCTCCATTGATTTGCCAACGACTTGAGCGACAAACATCCCAGGTCTAATTCGGCGGTGCGTATCGATTTCAACCCACTCCCAACTGTCATGGTCAAAATGCTGTGGATCGCTGAACGCACCGGCAGCAAATTTGAGGGGGACAAGAGGAACGCAGGTGCTGAAGTAGTTCTCGGATTTTGGGTGGACAAGCCGATATACAGATCTCGTTTCTAATCTGGTTTTCTTTTCTGCGCGACCAAACCAACTGGTATCATCCTTAATCGAATTCCTGATGTCATCCGCACGCAAGTACCCGGCCAGTCGACGAAAGTGCCTGATCATTGCACCTTGGTCGTCCAAATCTGATACAGCGATTTCTATGACCTCGTACCCGTTGTTTCGGAGCCAGGTTCGTATTCTCTGGTCCTTTTCTGCGGTTTTGGTATTTCCGTGGATATGATTGCTCAAACCGTCGAGGTAGATGCACACCCCTTCGTCGTCGTCGTGGTGTGTGCTGCGGTAAATGACATCCGGCGTCGTCGTCCCGATGGCCCGATCCAGGCGAAGCTGTTCCCCGCGGAACCCCTCTTCAAAGCCTGCTGCCTTCAGCAGGTGCCTCAGCTTTTGTTCAGCCTCGTTGACCGGATAAGCCCCTCCTGACGGCTCTTTGGACGGCTGCTTGGCCGGGATCTCGTGGGACATAGATAGGCGCGGGCCCCAGGATTTCAGGCCATCTCGGGCAGTGGTTCGGTCGAGGTGTTTGTGGTAGTAACCATTGCGAAAGGTCTGCAAACAATCGACACAGGACGTATCGCACGCGGAAGGACAGCTTTCCACGATAGCAACGGCGTTGGGAACGACCTCATCAAAATGTTCGCAAATCTGGTCGATAAGGCCGGATCCTCCAGCCATCGGGTCCCACAGAAGGCCATCGACCTCATCGCGATCCACATGTCCGATGACCAGGATCTGAAGGTCTTCCATGTGCATGTCGAGCACGCTCGTGGCGGCCATGCGCAACGCCTCCAGCACGCTATAAGCGGTCTGCTGATTCGGACAGGCCGGCAGCGAAAGCACATCTGCCACGACATCGGCGTAGAATCC
>JABZFO010000176.1 GCA_014237405.1 Desulfosarcina sp.
GATGGCCTCATCCAGTGCCAGGGGAATGCTGGCCGCCGTGGTGTTTCCGTATCGCTGGATGTTGTTGTAGACTTTGGATTCCGGAAGATCCAGGGCCCTGGCGAACGCCTGGTTGATCCGCAGGTTGGCCTGATGGGGAATGAACAGATCCACCGCTTCCAAAGGTAATTCTGCTTTTTTGAGGGCCTCGCCGGCTACCTCGGGAAGCCGCCGAACGGCATTTTTAAAAATACTCCTGCCATCCATTGTCGGAAAATGTTTTCCTTCCTGCAGCATCTTTTCATCCAGTCGTGGGTTTTCACGTGATGCAGGTGCGAAGGTCATCAGACTTTCGGCCAGGGAACCGTCGGCATGCACGCAGGAGGCGAGAATGCCGGCCTTGACATTCGTTTCCATACGTTCCAGGCAGACTGCCGCCGCGCCGTCGCCGAAAATAACGGCTACATCCCGGCCTCTGGTTGAAATGTCCAGACCGGTACTGTGCACCTCGGCACCCACCAGAAGCACACGATTGGCCAGACTGCTGCGAATGAAAGCGTCGGCGGTGGCCATGCCATACAGGAAGCCGGTGCACTGTTGACGAATATCAAGTGCCGGTGTGGACGTGAGGCCAAGCTTGTGGGCCAGCAGACAGCCGGACCCCGGGAAAAAAAGATCCGGACTTAACGTGGCAAAAATGATCAGATCGATCTCTCCAGGCTCCCATCCGGCACGGCCCATGGCGATTTTTGAGGCTTCCAGTCCCAGATCGGAGACACCGACCCCACCCGCTTCGGGGATCCAATAGCGTTGTTCAATGCCTGTGCGCTGAAGAATCCACTCATTGGATGTGTCCATCCACTGGGCTAAATCTGCATTGGTGACAAGGCGGGGGGGCACATAACGGCCGGTTCCTTTGATAACGGTTTTTTTCATGGTTGCTCTCTCCTTGGCACATGGCTTCGAAAAAATTGCTCAATTCATTTATTACTCAATACGAGGCGGAAATATACCCCTGGTTCGAAAAATGATCAAGGAATTTATCTGGTTATGTATGCATGTCGCCTTTTTCGAACGCTTTGGAATCGATCGACGAAATCCGCAAATGGGATACCGGCAAGTCCGATAAAGGGGCAACGGATTCCGGAAATATCAGAAAACAGATAAAATCCTTAAGTTTGGTCGACATTCGTCGATATCTTAACTGAGATCGAAAAACCACGACGCAACCGTGCTAAAAGACGAATCAACAACCACAGGTAAAGGTGTGGCAGACATCGATCATCCTGAAAAAAGCAGCAACAAAAGTTCAGATGATATGAACGCAGATGAAATGGCCGCGTTCAAGAAAATCATGGGCGAAATTGAAGGTCAGGAAAAGGAGAATTTAAATGGCACCGCCAATGGTGTTGGAACAGGAGAAAAAGACGACCAGGCCTTGACCGAAGATGAACTGGCAAAGCTCAATGAAGAGATCGAAGCGCATAATAGCGAGAGCCCCACCGGTACCGATATTTCCGATTCCACAACTGCAGAGACTCCTCCATCTGAGGACGGCGACGATGAAAGTCTAGACCAGGATCAGCAAAAGGCTTTTGAGAGTATCATGGCCCAGATCGAGGGCAATGGAGAGGCTGATGAAGACACCGATTCCGACAAGGCAATCGGGGATGGGCCGGATCCCGAACCGGCGAACGATTTTTCTGCCGAGCTAGAAAAAGTGGTTCAGGAAGTTGACGCTGCCGAACACAATCAAACACAAGATGCTGACAGAACAGAATCTGATGATGCCCTCGAAGGGGACCCGCAAAAGGCTTTTGAAAGCATCACGGCCCAAATCGAAGACGGGGACATAGTACAAGCGGAGTCTAATTCTGTAAAATCAGTGTCAACAGATGCGAAAGTGGCGGAAACGTCTGAGGATCAAGAAAAAAATGCAGCCGGGTCTTCAAATGATAAAAAGGATATGGGTTCACAGGATATTTCCGATGATATCGATGACATCCTGAAAGAGGTCACATCAAGCGACGATGAATCCCATTTGCCGGAAACGGCTGCCAATGACCCGGTTTCGGAACCGGCCGATGTCGCTACGATAGAAAAAACCATCGTTGACGATGATATCGTTGTCCATAAAGAAGAAGACCGCGGCCCTGAGCACGAAGACAGTCCCCAAACCTCACCGCCAGCCGGCAAAAATGGGAAACCCGCCGAGCCGGAAGAAAAGCCCTCAGCAAAAGACCGCTCAGGCCAGCCGCTTGCCGATACAAAGCCAACACCAGCCGCTTTACAGAGCCCGAAAAAGTCCAAACCCCTGCGTGAAGCTGCGAAATTAGCCGGAGGCGGAAGAAAGAAAGCCATCCTGGCATCGGTTGCAGTCATTCTTTTCATAACGTTGGCAGGATATTTTTATTGGACTCAAAAAGGCACTATCGATTCAAAGGCGACTTCACCGGTTACGGACACCCGTCGTCAGGATGCGGTGGTCCAAACGGAGCCGGCCCCCCAGCCGCAGGAATCAGTGGTCGTTGTCTACGGTCCATCCGATCAATCACGGCTGAAAACGGCTGCTGAGAAACTGGACCGGTTGCGCAACGAACTGATCGAAAAGCAGGCGGAGATCGAGGAACTGCGTGCCTATTACCAGGCCGGAATCGATGCGGAAATCAAAGGTATCGTTAACACAGTCCGCAAAACTGGCAAAGGCACAATTCCATTTAACGCCGCGATGACGGCTCCGCGCATCAGTCTGGGACTTTCGGCGATTCAACGGCGGGATAGCTATATAAAAAAGCTGGTAACCCCTGCAAAATCCCTTTTCTGGAACAGTGAAACGTTGCTGTTTTTATCCCGAAAGGCCGGATTGCTGGCCCTGATGGCCGGCAAAACCAGCGATATCGATATCGATGGTTTTATTAAACAGGCAGATGAAATCAGAGATGCCCATGGCAGCGCACTGGCGCAATTGAACATCGATGCGGTTACAACATCACCGCTGGCCCTGGAATCCATCTGGCAGGATATCGAAAAGCGCCTGGCAACGACACCGGTCAAACGCGAAAAAAACAATACTGCCACCGAGACAGACAACGCGGCCATCTGGAAAAATATCTGCAATGGTGATTTTACCCGGAAACACAAGCTGGCCGCGTTGTCACCTGAGACTGCCCGCTGCCTGGCCACATGGAAGGGCAAGGATTTGTTCCTCAATGAGTTGACCGACCTGTCTCCTGAAACGGCCCGTCAGCTGGCCGCCTGGGAAGGAGACTGGCTGGGGTTGAACGGCCTCAAGGAACTGTCTCCTGAAGCGGCCATGCACCTGTCTCGATGGAAGGGGAAAGGGCTGTCCCTGAACGGCCTTTCACGCCTCTCACCCCGAGTGGTGGCCATCTTGTCCGAATGGCAGGGGGACCAGATCGAACTGATCAATGTGAAACACATGGCACGCTGGGAAAATCCCAAAACCCGGCTGTTTCTTTCCGAAGATCTAAGCCGAAAGCTCAACGCCACAAGGAAATAGACCGTGCAACCACCGAAAATCAAGCATCGATCACTCATGTTTGTCATAGTTTTATTGTTGATTGCATTGCCCTCGACCGCGACGGCCAATACCAAAGGAGAACTATTGCGTCGGACCATGGCGGATATCTCTTTGCTCAACAGCCAGATGGCCCAGAGAAAGCTGGAGGCTGCCGGAATCCGGGACGCACTGTCGGCACGGCTGGAAGAGATCAAAACAGAAGCATGGCGCGAATTGCGGGAAAAGGGAATTAAAATCGAAACAGAAGCTTTAAGGAACCCGAGGCTTTTGTACGATCTGAAGCTGATGGCCGAAATCCAAGCCTACATCGACCGTTACACGCAAAAGATAGGCTACTACCGCGTGGCATGCGACCGCCTCAGCTATCTATATCAGCAGGCCGACGATGATCTGAAGATTGTCAGCACCCTTTCAGGCATGAAAATCGACGCACTCATTTCTCAGGCTGAAAAGATTCTCGACTACTACCTTCCTAACGCCCAGACCCTCGTCATCCAGCCCGACACCCTGACCATTGCCCCCCCCAAAAAAATCTGGAAAGCCCTCAAAACAGATAGATAATCGACATCACTTGATCCCGGTTATCCGATGGACGGCATCAAGGCCCATCGAATAACCGGGTTTTTTACTTCCGGGACGCGGTCAAGGCAGAGAATGCCGCTGTTTTGCAGTTTAAAAACCGTCTGGTCCGGATTGCCGCACACCAGCAGACCGATCAGCCGTTCTAAAAACGGCAGATGCCCAACCAGCATGATGTTCTGATCCATACCCTGATCCACACTGAGATGATTCACAAAATCGCGGACGTCATCCAGGGGATTCATCCCGTCGCACGCTTCAATCCCATCTGGTGGTGATAACCGCACGCTGAGTATTTCAGCCGTTTCCCGAGCCCGTTTTTTCCCGCTGTGAAGGATGCGCGACACGCATACCTGATATCCGCTTGCCACTGCGGCGATTCGCTCGGTCTCCATCTTTCCTTCTGCGGAAAGTCCCTTTTCAGGATCTTCGGCTTTCGGCAGGCTCTTTCCATGCTGAACCAAATATAACGCCATGACGCCACCTCAACTTTTTTCCGCGGCCCTTGTATTCACTCGACAGTCAAGAGTTCTTGTAACAGGTTGAAATTATTACAAGTAAAATTGGCCGCGTCATTCCGGTGAAAACCGGAATCCAGTGTTTTTTCAGAATGTTGCGATGTCTGGATGCCGGATCAAGTCCGGCATGACGGATGAACTTTGGACTCTTAAGTTCAGTACGATAGTCGAAATATCCTCTAGGTGTTTCACCAAGGCTTTTCCCCTTCGCGTTCTTCGCGCCTTCGCGTGAGACTTTACTTAGGCCTCTGACCTGGCCCAAAGGACCAGGTTTTCTATACTTCGGATTTCGTCATCAGTTATCAGACTTCAGTCATCAGACAACAGCGATGAGCCGTGATGCCGCCTGAAATGCGTGGATGCGTATTTCTCCAGTTTCCACTGGGGCACGCCGCAGGCCGGGCAAACCCCTTTGAACCATTTGTTTCGAAGCCATCGTGCGGCCCGGCTGTTTCTGGAGTTGTTCACTATGAAGGTTTTGTTGCAGTGGGTGGTGATCCTGGCCTGGTCACCCATGGATTCGATCACTTTGATGCCGTGCAGCCACCCGTTTGCGGTAGAATCGCCGCCGGGCAGGCTTGGCTTTGGAAGGGCTATGGCTCATATAGATTCTCCATCGCGGCCGGTCGGACTCGCCGGAAAACGTTGCTCACGAATGATTCTAACTGCTTCACAGGCCATGGTTGCCACGCCGATTTGCAGGGGGTCGTGCAGGATTCGGTCGGCCAGTTTTTCCCGGGCGTGCGGGGTAATACCGCAGGGCATTCCCGGAGCGGCGACACGGGTTTTGGTTGTGACGTGGCGCGCATGGATCACGTCCGCTGCGTTGGTGGCATCCACGATGAGATGATGAGTCGACAGTGCCTGATCCACATCTGAGGCCACTTGGATGGCCGTCTGAAACGTACCCTGGGCCCATTCGGCCAGGTCTTCGGCTTTTTCTGCAAATCGATCGACCACGCAGACCCTAGCTTTGCGCGTCAACAGCGCGTCAACCACCCAACGGCCCACGGGTCCGCAGCCGACCACCAGCACGCCCTTGCCGTCCAGTCCGCCGGCCATGAGATCGAGCCCGGCGACGAATCCCCTTGCCGTGGCCCGGGAATTGTCTACGATTTTCCCCTGCCGCGGGCAAAAGGCCACAAACCGGTCGTCGTCAGCCGCCATGATCACCTGTGCCCCCATGTCGACGGCATCGGCAAAGCCGGCCACGTCCGAATTCCCGGTGACTGCCGCATCGAATCCCAGATGGACAAGGATGCCGCAAACGGTCTCATCGAACCCGGATATGATGCCAAGGCCGCTTCGGATGGGCACTACGGCCATTTTGATCCCCGTTGCGACTTGTTGAAAATGGGCAATATCTCCAAAACCCGACGCCGATGCGCCGATTCCCATCAGGGTCCGTCCCGTAACCGACTCCAGGTACTGGTCGTATCGGATCAGCTGGAAGCGGATCTCTTCGATATCGTCTGTGGTCAGTCGGGTCATGGTCTGTTTTCCGGAAAGCGGTCCACGATTTTTTCAAGATTGAAGCGATTCCGGATCGATGCCAGCACCCGGTTCCGTTTTTCCACGGCACGCTCCCGTGAATCACCGGTGACAATCACCGTGGCGACCCACTCCGGTGCCCCTTCCCGGTAGCTGGTGATGGCCTCATCAGCCCCGAAGAACCCGGACACCCGGTCAAGGGGTCCCGCATCGGCCATAATATGCTCTCCTTCGACGAAGATCGCCCGGGAAGTGACGCGGATGTGATCGAGACGTGCGCCCCGGGGAGACTTTGTCGACCGCCATTCGGACGGTTTTCCCGGGAGAAAGAGATCGGCCAGCATTTCCACCATGTTGCATCCCATGGAGCCATATACGGCAAGGGGGGTCTGGCTGGGAAACCGGGCGTCGATCTCCAGCACCTTGAAGCGCCCTTCGTGAAGAATCACCTCCACATCCATCAGCCCGTTTAGCCTGAGAGCCTCAGCAATTTTAACGGACAGCGTCTCTATTTCACGGATCTGCCCGGCGGTCAATCGGCACGGAGCGGCCACTGCCTTGCAGTCGTGAACGGCGTCCATAAAAAGCTCAGTGACCTGAAGCGGCACATAGTTGCCAGGCCTGCCGATCACTTCAAGGGAAAAGGACGGCCCATCGAGATATTGCTGGAACACCCATCCATTTTCGGGAAATCCGTTCGGGAAAACTTCTCTGGCATCGCTTTGGCTTTTCAGGATCACCACCCCGTCGCTGCCGCTGGCGCGGCTGGGTTTGGCCACCACTGGAAATCCGCACCGGGGCCATGGCTCGGGGGTGGGGATGCCTAGGGATGCAAACAATCGGTCCGAATCGATTTTGGAGCTGGAGACGGCGTAGGCGTCAGGATCGAATGCAACAGGAACATGCCGCTCACGACCCCATTGCACCAGGCCATCCAGGGCCGTTTGATCTTCCAGTGCCGGGATCACAAGGTCCACCGCTTTCAATGCACCGCTTAAAGCGGATATTTGTCTGACATCCAACTGGAGGAAATGGTCACAGAGCCTTTGGGCGGGCACGCAGGATGATTTGTCCACCAGCAGGGTCCGCCAGCCGGCGTTTCGGGCCAGGCAGGCCACCTCGACGCCCTGGAGCCTGCCACCTACAATGGCTACTAACACGCCGTTGCCACCCTGGTGTCATGAACGCCGGAGATTCGTTTTTGTTCCCTGATCCAGTCCCGGTACTGCCGCGCCGTTGCCGGCGCAAGTCCGCAGGTGCGAAGGGTCTGGGCAATGCCTTCCACGGTGCGCCGGCCGTCTTCGATATCCAGGGCGCTTTGGGCCACACCGGCCAATCCCTGACCCGGCGGAACCAGCGACGTCACCACATTGGCGCCGGCGTCCAGCCGCTGTCTCAGGCCGGCCAGGCCATCCACATCCAGTGACGCCGGGATGAGCAGATGGGGAAAGGCAATGCGCATCAAGGCAATGGTGATGCGTTCCCGCAGGGAGGAAATGGGTGGATGATCCTTCATGGGGGTTCCGGCCTGGGGGACGAAGGTCATCACCCGAACCTGATCGGCACCCATCTCGGCCATGGCTTTAAAGGAGGTGACAATATCGCATGAGGTTTCCCCCACGCCGCAAAGCAGTCCCTCCTCGACGAGCATGCCTTTGGCTTTTGCCGTCACTTTGCTCCGGTAGCGGGCCTCGTAGCTTTGTCCCACCCGAAGCTGCTTGAAAAGCTGCCTGTTGTGGGTCTCCTGGTAGCAGGCATACCAGTCGGTGCCGGCTGCGGAAAGCCGGCCCATCACCGTTTCCGGAACCACTCCGACGGAGGCCATCACCGGCAGCCCGGTGTCCGCCTTGATGGATTGTACCATGTTGACCACAGGGGCAAAGGCATTCTCATCATCACTGTAAAAACAGGGGTCTTCACCGGCGGTCAGGTCGATGAGATGAACTCCCGATCGGGCAAGCTGCAAGGCGGATTCGGTAATCTGCGCCGGGGTCTTGCGGTATCGGATCGCCCGGGTGTTGTTCTTGCGGTAAAAACAGAAGCTGCACCGATTCCGGCAGTGGGTGCTGATGTACAAAAATCCATAGAGAAACACCGTATTGCCGAAATGGCGCTCCCGCTGCTTTCTTGCGGCGGCAAACAGTTTTCCCAGCAGCTCCGGTGCCGGAGAATCCAGCAGGCGGATCATCGCTGCCGTGGAAATGCTCGCGTTGTCTGCCGCTTTTTCAACGATGGCCGCCAGATCGTTTCGCCCCTGGCGATGCGCTGGAATGGCAGTGGCTGAATGATCTTTGTTCACGACAGTCTGACCTTGTCTTGTCAAATAGTGATTGCGTCGTAACAGGTCTAACTTTGATAAAATCGTAAAAAGTCCGATTTAGACGGTTTCGTAAAAAGTTCAAATTCAAGGCGTGCAAATTTTGTAATCATGAGGCGTAGTTGTCGTACGTTAAATGATTACGGAATGCAGCACAACGCAGAAGTTGGACTTTTTACGAAACCGTCAAATGTTCAGGCGGATACCGTCCAAATAGGAGATACTCCGGCCGAAACGGGACAGATTGGTGCCTCCATCGGCGGTCATGAGCAGGCGCTCCAGTCCAAAGCCGATGCCCACCCAGGTATCGGTAATGCGCCAGGCCCGGTCAAGGGGATGGGGACCCATGGCGCCGGATCCAAGCTCCAGCCCGTCGGCGTCGGAGACCACGTCCAGGGTAGAACCGTATACCGCCGATGTTTCCGATTCCAAGGAATACCGGTCGATACCGGCGCCGTCCATGATCAAGGCAGCGAAAAATTCGAGACGCTGCCGGCGCTCATCTTCCGGCAATCCGAACTCGCACAGGTTCAGCATGGTAAACTCGGCGGCGTGCCTGGCGCCCTCCGTCTCTTTGCGAAAGCAGGGGCCCACTTCAAAGATCCTGACCGGCTTTTGCCACAACCTCAGCAGGTCCTTCATCACATAGTAAAGGTGGGGCGCCAGCATGGGGCGAAGGCATTTGTCCCTTTCCACCCAATAGACCTGTTCGAACAGGGGATGATCGGCCGTGATGGACATCTTTGCCAGCAGCCCCTTCGACATCAGCACCGGGGTGGACATCTGAACAAAGCCATGGGACACCAGCGTTTCCACCAGTGCGGTCTCCAGTCGGCACAACCGGGGGCGCCGATGGCCGCTGCGCAGGGCGTCAAGATGGCGGCGATGGACCGAAATCCGCTCTTTTACCCACGTCTGGAATGCCCGGTTCCGCTGGTCGGCATCGTCGAATGTCCGGGCCAGGGTCGTGGCGTCCGCATCCAGTTCCACCAGCCGTTTGCGTTGAATATCCGTCCAATTAAGGTTCACGGTTCTTCGCTGCCCTTTTCCGAGGCCCTTATACCAACCGGTTAAAATGGCGGGGAGCCCCGGTGTTGCACCGAGCTACGTGGATTTAGAGTCCACGCGATCACCTGTCGATCCACCCCCCGCAAACGGGCGTACAATTTCACACCTTTGGCCGTTTTTCAACCCATATGAATGGAACGGTCTCCCGCCTGAATTCCCTTGACACCGTTCCACCGGGCTGATAAATGTTGTCCTGTTTGTGGCAACACATTTGCGGCGTATTATAAATCTCTCTATTGAAAAATCAATTCTTTTTCTATCCTGCCTGTAGACCCAGGACGAACAGGACGGTAAAGGAGATCCGAAATGGGGAATGTCAGTCCCTCCATCAACTGCCTGACCCCGGAGCAGTGCGCCCGTGTACACGACGACTCACTGAAGATCCTGTCTGACATCGGCATCCGCGTGGACTCGGATGCGGCCAGAACCCTTTTTTCAAAAGAGGACTGCCGGGTGCTGCCGGACAATCGGGTCGTCATCCCCGCCGAACGGGTACAATGGGCCATCGAAAAAGCCCCCGGCAGCGTCGACGTATATGATCGCGCGGGCAGCCCGGCATTCACCGTCGGCCGGCACCCCAACAGCAAAACACGATTCGGCATCGGCGTCACCAACCTCTATTTCCAGGATCCGGTAACGGATGGCGTCACGCCCTTTTCCATTGACCATGTGGCGGTCGCCGCACGGCTGGCAGAAACGTTGAGCCAGTTCGACATGCTCGCCACCCCGGGTATCGCCCAGGACATCTCACAACAGACGGCCGACCTGCATACCACATTACAGATGATGGCCAACACCATTAAACCGCTGGTGGTCCTCGTCTCGGAACATAACTGTTTCGGTCCTGTGCTGGATCTGCTCGAACATATCAACGGGGACCTGTCTGACCGACCCTTTGCCATGCCGTACGTCAATCCGATTTCACCGCTGGTCCTCAACGATGAAACGGCCGAAAAAATGATGACGGCCATCAACCGTGGACTGCCATTCATCTTCAACAATTACGGCATGTCCGGTGCCACGGCGCCCATCACTCCCGGGGGGACGCTGACCCTGCTCAATGCGGAGCTCCTGGCAGGCCTGGTGTTTTCCCAACTGGTTAAAGAGGGGGCACCCGTCATCCTGGGAAGCCTTCCGGCGGGGTTCGACATGAAAAGCATGATGAGCCTGTATACCCCGCATACCATGCTGCTGAACCTGGCCTGCGCGGAAATGATGGCTCACTACGGCCTTCCCCATTCGGGGACGTCGGGCAGCGGGCCAGGATGGGGCCCTGATCTGCTCGCCTCGGGCGGGTTCTGGATGAATCATTTTTCAAGCCTTCTGGGCAAAGTGGGCCTGGCCCCCTTCGTCGGCGGCAATTTCGATTCCATGGCTTTTTCGCCGTCGGCAGTGATCTACGCCAACGAAGTAATCCGACTGTCCCGGGTGTTTGCCGAGGGGTTTGATCTGGATGATGCTTCCGTGGCCCTCGACGAAATACGTTCCATCGGCCCCGGTGGCAATTTCCTCATGTCCGGACTCACCTGCAGGCTCTTCCGGCAGATGCCTTACAAAAGCCCCATCTGGCCGTCCATGACCCTGGATCAATGGAATGCGAAGGGGTCAGTCACGGCAGATGCAACTCTGAGAGAATACGTCCTGCAGGTCCTCAACGGCCTTGAACCGCCGACGGACCATGAGGATCTGATGGATCGTGGCCGCTTATTCATCGATACGCTCGGCGAATCGAAAATACGGACAGGATGCAATTAGGGCCGCGGAAAAGGAAAAAGGAGAAATCATGAAGCAGATATTGATTTTGGGTGCCGGCCTGGTGGCACGTCCGGCGGTTCGTTACCTGCTTGAAAAAGGTGGTCTGAAGGTGGTTCTGGCCGATCAGGAGGTGAACAAGGCCGAGGCCATCATCAAGGGGCATGCCAACGGTAGGGCCGTCCGAATGGACGTAAAAGACGAGACCATGCTGGCGCAGCACGTCTCAAAGGCCGACATTGTGGTCAGCCTGCTGCCGTGGACCCTGCATCCGGTCATTGCCCGCCTCTGCCTGGCACACGGCAAGCACCTGGTGACCGCCTCCTATGTAAAGGACGATATGCAGGCTCTTGATGCGCCGGCAAAGGAAAAGGGCCTTGTCTTTTTAAACGAGGTGGGTGTGGATCCCGGCCTGGACCACATGTCGGCCATGAAAATCATCGATGATGTGAAAAGTGAAGGCGGCCGGATCGAAACCTTCTACTCCTACTGCGGCGGCCTGCCGGCCCTCGAAAGCAACAACAATCCGCTGGGGTACAAGTTCTCCTGGAGCCCTGAAGGGGCCATGCTGGCGGCAACCAACGACGGGCGCTATCTGGAACACGGCCAGGTCATCGAAGTACCCGGCAGCCGCCTGTTCGAGCACTATTGGCTCAAGAGCGTCCCCGGAGCCGGCGTGTTCGAAGCCTATGTGAACCGCGACGCCCTGCCCTACATCCCCATATACGGGCTGGAGGGGGTTACCGGCATGTACCGGGGCACCCTGCGAAACATCGGCTACTGCGAAACCTGGGACTACCTCAAAAAACTGGGCCTGCTCAACCAGAAGATGATGTTCGATTTCAACGAAGTGACCCCGAAAGAGGTGCTGGCCAACATAGTCAACAGCAACGGCACTGACATCAAAAAGGACGTTGCTGCTTACCTGGGCATTCCCATTCACTCCCTGACCCTGAAGAAGCTGGAATGGCTGGGCCTTTTCTCCGAACGCAGACTGCCCCTGGGCACGGTGTCGGTGTTCGAGATGTTTGCCAACACGTTGAAGAACAAGCTGGTGTACGATGAAGGGGAGATGGACCTGCTGGTCCAGCACCACGAGTTCGAAGCGGTCTATCCCGGCCTGCCCATGCAGCGGATTCAGTCCACGCTGATCGACCTCGGCATCCCCGGTGGCGACTCCTCCATGTCCCGCACGGTAGGATACCCCGTGGGCATTGCCGCCAATTTGATTGCAGAAGGAAAAATCGACACGGCAGGGGTCCGGATACCGGTTGTGCCGCAAATCTACCGGCCTATCCTGGCGGAGCTGGAAAACCTGAATATTCGGTTTGTGGAACGCAAGTCCACCCTGTCTGAAGATGAACGCAGCTACTGGGGAGATTGATACCTTGAAATCACTGTTAATTCGCGCGGAAGATAAAAATCGCTGGGAGCGCCGCGCACCCATCATTCCAGCCGACCTGGTGCAGATTATCGATGAAACCGGCGCCACGGCCTATATCGAACAGTCGGAAAAGCGTTTTTTCAAAGCACCGGCGTACATATCGGCCGGCGCATCGCTCTGTGACGGGATGGCCGGTGGCGATGTAATTCTCGGCGTCAAGGAAATTCCGGAAGAGAAGATCCTCGACGGTAAGACCTACCTTTTCTTTTCGCATACCATCAAGGGGCAGAAATCGGGCATGCCGCTGCTGAAAAAAATAATCGACAGCGGCGCCACCCTCATCGACTACGAAAAGATCACCGATGAGAATAACCGCCGCCTGGTATTCTTCGGGCGATACGCCGGCGATGCCGGAGCCATCGACATCCTCTCCCTCATGGGAGAATACTGGGCCCACCACGGCCTCACCACCCCCTTTGCCCAGTGCCGGCGGGCCCATCAGTATGCGTCCGTGGAAGATGCAAAGACGCACATGCGCGCCATCGGGGAAAAAATCAGGACCGAAGGAATTCCGCCTGCCTTGAGCCCCATGGTGATCGGCCTGTTGGGATACGGCAACGTGTCCGGGGGCGCCCAGCAGATCTTCGACTGTCTTCCCGTGGAACGGGTCGCGCCGGAAGCACTCAAATCCTTTGTCGACGCGGGAAAGGGGGACCCCAACACGGTCTACCTGTCGGTCTTCAAGGAGAAGGATCTGGTGGAGGCCAAAGACGGCGGCACGTTCGACCTGCAGGAATACTACGACCACCCGGAGCGTTACCAGGGCCGGTTTGAGCCCTACCTGCCCTGTATTACAATCCTGGTCAACGCCGTTTACTGGGAATCCCGCTACCCCCGGTTCGTGACATGGGACGGCCTGAAACGGATGAAGGAAAACCACCCCCAGGCCAAACTGTGCGGCATTGCCGACATCACCTGCGACACCCACGGCTCCATCGAATGCAACGAACGCTCGACGGGCAGCGACATGCCGGCATATCTGTGCGATCCCATGACGCGGACCACCACAGACGGTCATCTGGGAGAAGGAATTGTTCTTCTGGCCGTAGACAACCTGCCCTGCGAACTGCCCAACGACGCCTCATCGTTTTTCAGCAATCAGCTGAAGCCGTTTGTGCCGAACCTGCTGAAGGCCGATTATGGCCGAACCCTCGAAACGTCCGGCCTGTGCCCCGAGATTCAAAAGGCGGTGATCGTTTATAACGGCAAACTGACAAAGGATTACGAATACCTCAACGCCCATCTTCAAAAGCAGGACAAGTGATCACAGTAAAGAATCCTGGCCCATCAAAGATCCCGCTATGCGGGGAAGGCAAACAAAATGAAACGTAATTTACATGCAGGAAAAACGCTGAACGGGGGGTTGAGCCTCAACATCCTCACCGAGGACGAACTCAATGAGATCCATCTCGGCACCCTCGAACTGCTTGAGAAAACAGGTGTTTATGTAGAAGAAGAGACCGCACTGGATCGCTTTGAGAGCTCCGGCGCCCGGGTAGATCGGGACAGCAAGATCGTGAAGATCCCGCCCTATCTCGTTGAGGAAGCCATCCGGTCGGCACCGGCCAAGGTGATTCTGGCCGGCAGGGACCCCAAACACGACCTGGTGCTGGAAAGTAATCGGGTGCACTTTACCAACTTCAGCGAGGGCGTGAAGATCAACGACGCCCACTCCGGGGAGAGCCGGACACCGGTAAAGCAGGACCTGATCGACACCGCCCGTGTAATCGACTACCTCGACGAGGTGGATTTTTGTGAAAAGGCCCTGGGCGCTCATGACGTCAACCAGGATGTGGTGCCCCTTCACAATGCACAAGCCTACCTGACCCACACGACCAAGCACTGTGCCTTCGGCCCGGGAAACGGTAAGCTGTTGAATAAAATATTGGAGATGGCCGCGGCCATCGTCGGCGGCGTCAAGAAGCTGAAGGAACGGCCCATCGTTTCGTTCACCACCTGCCCGGTCAGCCCGTTGAAGCTGATCACGGACTGTTGCGAAATCATCATGGCGTCCGCCAAAAACAACGTGGTGTGCAACATCCTCTCCATGGCCATGTCCGGCGGCACCGCACCGGTGACCCTTGCCGGCACCCTGGTGACCCACAATGCGGAGATTTTGAGCGGGATCACCCTGAGTCAGCTGACCCGCAAAGGGGCGCCGGTCATCTATGGCAGTTCGACGACGGCCATGGACCTGAAAATAGCCGCAGCGACAGTGGGAACGCCGGAGTGCGCGCTGATCAGCGGGGCGGTGGCACGGCTGGCCCGCTACTATGCCCTGCCGAGCTATGTCGCCGGTGGGTAGAGCGATTCAAAAATATCCGACACCCAGACAGGCCACGAAAAGACGCTCACCGGACTGTTACCCGCATTGGCAGGTGCCAATATGATCTACGGTCTGGGAATGCTTGAAAGCGGCATCACTTTCGATTACGGCCAGCTGGTGTTAGACTGCGAATTTGCACGCATGATCAAATTTACGGTACAGGGAATCCCGGTCAATGACGAGACACTCGCCGTGGACGCTATCAAGGAGGTAGGTCCGGGCCGTGACTTTCTCATGCACCCGACGACCATCAAGGGTATGAGAAACCAGTCGAAACCGGAGATTATCGACCGAAAGATGAGGGGCGCATGGGAAGCGTCAGGCGCCACCAGCGCCTACGACCGGGCCATTGAAAAGGCACGCTGGATCCTCGCCAATCATCACCCGGAACCGTTGCCCGACGATGTACTTGCCAGAATCAGGGACATCGTGGAACAGGCCGAGGCGGAAATAGGAATCGAACCAGGAGAAGGCAAATGAGCAATGACATCGTAACCCGAATGGGAGACGGCGAGCGGGTGCAGCTGTCGGCCGGGGAGATCCGCGAGGACATCCAGACCGGCACCGCCGATGCGGCACAGCGCGCCGGCGTCCCCGAGTTGACGGCCCAGGAGCAGGAGCGGCTTTTCGACATCATCTCAGACCCGTCCCGCATCGTCAGCGTCAACCCCGGAGAGGAGGTCATCGTCACCGATGACGGCTGCTCGATGAGCTTTTACTCCGGCCAGGACGGCGCCGGGGTCGGGGTGCCGCTGAGCCGGATGCAGGCGGTGCTGACCTACGAACGGGCGTGCGGGGCGGACACCACCTCCCTGGGCCACAGCGACTACAGCTACAAGCCCGTCAAACCCATTATCAACTTCGAAGCCAACGACTACTACAACACCTCCATGATGACAACGGCACCCTTTTTCTACGGGGCCCAGCCCAACCTGGGGCTTTACTTCCAGCCTGACGGCCCCTGCCCCAATGCCGCGGAACTGATGCCCATGGGGAAGATCGACGAGGCCCGCCGGGCCCAGGAAGAGGCTGCCGGCCATCTGGCTAAAGATCTGGTGTTCGTGGGCAGCCGGCTGGCGGACGTTGGGCTCGAAGGCTTGAACTTCGACACCAGCGGGTCTGCCGGGGATGCGGATTTTATGGCCGCCCTCCAGGCGGTGGCCGAGCTGAAGCGAAAAGTGCCGGACCTGCCCATCCTCATGGGTGCATCCGGAGAATTCGTTCTCGGAATGCACGGCGAGGTGGAGTACGAGGGCACGCGATTGGCCGGACTCTACCCCCAGGGCCAGGTGAAGGTCATCGAAACGGCCGGCGCCGATATCGCCGGGGTGGCCATCAACACCGCCACAACGGAATCGCTGCCGTGGAACCTGTCCCGGGCGGTCACCTTTGTAAAGGCCGCATCCGGGGCGTCGAATATCCCCGTCCACGCCAATGTTGGCATGGGGGTGTGCGGGATACCCATGATGGAGCAGCCGCCCATCGATTCGGTAACACGGGTGTCCAAGGCCCTGGTGCAGCTCGGAAAAGCCGACGGATTGTAGATTGGCGTCGGCGATCCCATGGGAATGCATATCGCCCATATCATGGCCTCGTGCATGGGGGGCATTCGGACTTCCGGAGATCTGGTAGCCTGGATGCAGATGACCCGAAAAATGAGAATCCATGAAGCCAAAGCATATGTGGCGGAAAAACTGGGAGTGGGCATCATCGACCTGACGGATGAAGAGATCATGCGCGATATCAGGAAGAACCTGGGAATCGGCACGGTCACGTCAATCGCGGGCGGCCCCAAGGGTATCCGGGCAAAATGCAAGATTGCAGATCTGCTTGGTATCAATATCCGCTCCGTGTCCCTGTTCAAGTCCCAGATGGGTTTTCCAGGGTAGTGATGCAGGCCGGAGGTCGGATGACGGATGACAGAATTCCGAATTAGGGAATTGTAGGGGGAGATCATTCATGAGCACCGAAATATTTGAAAGCGCCGCCGATGCCATCTTGAAAGGCGATTCCGACAAGGCGGTGGAGACGGCCAAAAAGGGCCTGGGAGAGGGGCTCGACCCCGTAATGCTGATCAACGAGGGATTCATCCCGGGAATCAACAAGGTCGGCGATATGTTCGGGTCCGGAAAGCTGTTTTTGCCGGAACTGATTCTAGCGGCTGCCGCCATGCAGAACGCCACGGACATCATCAATGAGGCGATCCCCGAAGGAGAAGGGCAGTCCCGTGGACGATTCCTCATCGGGACGGTGGAAGGGGATGTCCATGATATCGGCAAGACCATCGTCGTCTCCCTGATGAAAGCCAACGGGTTTGAGGTCATGGACCTCGGCCGGGATGTGTCAACGGACCGGTTTATCGAAGCGGCCGACAAGTTCAACGCCGATATCATCGGTACCAGTGCCCTTTTGACAACCACCATGGAAGGCCAGCGCCGGCTGGAAGTCGAATTGAAAAAAGCCGGCCTCAAGGAGCGTTTCAAAACCATGGTGGGCGGCGCCCCGGTCACCCAGCGATGGGCAAAACGCATCGGCGCCGATGCCTTTGCGGAAAATGCCTCTGAAGCGGTGAAACTGGCCAAGGCACTTCTTGAAACCGCGTGATCCATAACCGTGGACGGATCACCCGGGATAAACGTTTAAAACACCGGCCCTAAAGAATCTGGCTCAGGAACAGTTTGGTCCGGTCGTGAGTGGGGTTGACAAAGAAATGCTCGGGCGTGCCCTCTTCCACGATGGCGCCTTCATCCATAAAAATCACGCGGTCGGCCACTTCCCGGGCAAAGCCCATCTCGTGGGTCACCACCACCATGGTCATGCCCTCCTTGGCCAGGGTCTTCATGACGTCGAGCACTTCACCGATCATCTCCGGGTCCAGCGCCGATGTAGGCTCGTCGAACAGCATGATTTTGGGATCCATGGCCAGGGCCCGGGCAATGGCCACCCGCTGCTGCTGGCCGCCGGACAGCTGGTCCGGATAGACGTCTTTCTTGTCCATGATGCCCACCTTCTCCAGCAGCGCCATGGCCTTTTCATGTGATGCTCCGCCGGAGCGTTTGCGTACCACCTTCTGGGCCAGTGTGACGTTCTCCAGGACAGTCTTGTGGGGAAAGAGGTTGAAAGACTGGAACACCATCCCCACTTCCGCCCGGACTTTGTTGATGTCGGTTTTTTGGGCCAGGATATCAGTGCCGTCGATAAAGATGTGCCCGCTGGTGGCATGCTCCAGCCGGTTGAGGCACCGAAGAAAGGTGCTCTTGCCGGAACCCGACGGTCCGATCACCACCACCACCTCTCCGGCCTTGATGCTGGCCGTCACATCCACCAGTGCATGGATCTCATGGGGCGTATAAAAGGTTTTGGTTACATTTTTTGCCTGTATCACGATATCGCCATCCTCCTCTCAAGATATTGCACGTACATGGACAGGGTAAAGGTAAGTACCAGGTACAAAAGCCCCAGAAGAATATACACTTCGAAGGGTTGAAGCGTTGCCGTAACCGCCTCCCGTGCCGCTTTGGTCAACTCGCGGATGGCAATGATACCCAAAAGAGAGGAATCCTTGATGAGGCTGATGAACTGTCCGGCAAGGGGCGGAAGAATCCGGCGCAGGGCCTGGGGGAGGATGATGTGGCGCATGGACTGGGCATAGGACATGCCCAGGGAGCGGGCCGCTTCGGTCTGCCCGCGGTGAATGGACTGGATGCCGCCCCGAACGATTTCCGACACATAAGCACCGGCAAAACAGGCCAGTGAAGCGACGCCGTACCATATTGCCGGGATCTGCCCGAAGCCGTAAGCTGACAGCAGGTCGTTGATCAGGGTTCCCAGAACGAAGTACCAGATCAGGATCTGCACCATCAGTGGGGATCCCCGGATCAGCTCCACATAAAAAACGGATGTCCACCGCAGGGCCGGATTATCCGAAATGCGCATCAGCCCGCTGATGATGCCGATGAGCACCCCTAATATCGTGGCCATCACGCTGATCTTGAGGGTGATCCACAGACCGATCACCAAAAGACCAGGTTTCCATTTCGTGTAGCTGGCAAGGGTGTCTCCAGGGGATATGAATTCTCCTTCGGTCACCTGCACGCCCTTGGCCGGTGCGGTGTAGCTTTCTGATTCATCCATACCCTTCACCGTGATGGTGGCCGTGCCGCCTTCCGTCTTTATGGATGACACTTCGCCGTCAATGGTGGCGGTGATATCGATGTCATCCTGATAGGCGAAATAGATGGGCGTCCGGTTCCATCTCCAGTTATATTGAATCTTCTGGGTGGCGTAGTAGAACAAACCTATAAATAACAGTACACCAATACAGAAAATCATGACCCACTTGTTGTAATCGGCAGATCGTCCTGTAATCCGTTGACTGTTTTCATCGCTCATGATCGCATCTTCCTGCTGGGGTAAAATCGTTGGGGCAAAGGCGCCGGATGGTCTGTCAACATGACTAAACAGGCCGGCCGTGAAAGTACCGGCCGGCCTGCGTGTGGATCATGATCACCAATCTGTGTCAAATCAGAATGTTACTCGAGTTCTTTCTTCCAGTCCGAACTCAGAATCCATTTATTATAGACTTTTTCATAGAACCCGTCACCCTTGGACTGTCTGAGGAAGTTGTTCAGAAAGTTGAGGAAATCCGGGTCGCCCTGGTTGATGGCCCATGCCAGGGGCTCGTAAGTGAACGGCTGATCCAGGAATACGGTTTTGTCTTTGCCATGGCTGGAGTAAAGAATGCCGATGAAGGGAAGATCGTAGACCAATGCATCGGCTTTGCCGTTGATCACTTCCATGCCGGCTTCGGCTTCGGCCTCGAACCCTTTATAGGTGGCTTTGGGTATCATTCTTTTGATAGACTGCTCACCGGTGGTCCCCATACGGGAGGTCAGGATGTATTTGGGATCGTTGAGGTCCTTGTAAGATTTGACGGTGCCTTCGTGTTTCTTATTGAGAAGAATGGCCTGACCCACGACGATGTAGGGATCGGCAAAAGAGACCTTCAGGTTTCTCTCCTGGGTGATAGTCATGCCTCCCATGATGATGTCGAACTTGTTGGTGACCAGGGCGGGGATGATGCCGTCCCAGGCGGTGTTGACGGGAACGAACTTGACGCCCATGGCCTTGGCCATCCGCCGTCCAAAATCCATGTCGAAACCGATGAAGTCGCCTTTTTTGTTGGTCATCTCAAAGGGCATGTAACCGGATTCGAACCCAACCCGCAGTTCACCCCGATCCAGAATTTTCTGAATGTGGGACTTTTTGGCCAGTTCGATGTCTGCGCCAAAGGCGGTTCCCATGCAAAAGGTCACTGCGGCGACAATTGCCAGTGCGGTAAACAAACCTCTTTTCATAAGTACTCCTCCTCCTTAGATAGATTAGAACAGAGTGAAGCCGCAAACCTGCGGCTGGATCCACAGTTTAGCTAAAGAAAAAGCCGCCCGGGGGAGTCCCGAAGTGTCATTCGGTATCGGGATGAGGGCCGCATAAAAAAAAGTGCATCAAAAAGACAACCAATTTTTATAATAAGATGCAAACAAAGTAAAGCCCTGATTGGCAGCCAAGAAAAACAGCCGCCCCATGGTTCAGGCGCATAACCGCTGAAACCGGCGCAGCAGCGCCTCGCTTTCCGGTGTTTCCCGTATCCCGGCCAGCAGCCGGTCCACATCACGGCCCTGG
>JABZFO010000096.1 GCA_014237405.1 Desulfosarcina sp.
CGGCAGATGGCGCATTCGATGGTCTCGTCGTTGATCTCGGGAAAATAGCTGCGCTCGTTGACATTAATGGTCCAACCCGATCGTTTGAACAGGGCAAAGGTGGCATTCTGCAGGCTTCCTTTGGGAATGCCCAGCTTCAGGGGCGTCGTCATTCTTTATAAACCTCCTTGGGGTCGAAAACAGGCTGACCCACGGTAACCAGGGCGCCTGCTTCCACTTTCCGATAAAAGCAGCTGGCGTAACCGGTATGGCAGGCCGCACCGCCCACCTGCTCCACCTTCAGCAAAACGGTGTCGGCATCGCAGTCCACCCGGATCTCCTTGACGTGTTGGATGTGGCCGGAGGTGAGCCCTTTGACCCACAGGGTATTGCGAGTACGGCTGTAGTAGGTGGCCCGGCCGGTTTTCAGGGTCTCTTCCCAGGCTGCCTGGTTCATAAAGGCCAGCATGAGCACGTCTCCGGTTTTATCGTCCTGGGTAATGGCCGGTATCAGTCCGCCCATTTTTTTAAAATTCAGTTCGATCATTCATTTTCACTCCATGTAAGGGCCTCGGAAAAAAATAACACAAAACCGATTTATCTAACCACTTCACCTGCGGGAGTCAATCCCTTTTTTTCGCAACTGCGGGATAATCTTGCGAAAAATTATTTACTTTGTTAGGGTAATTTGGTTATCACATCCGTGCTCGGATCGGGGGGTTCGTTTTTACAACCGGCGCCGGCGTCTAAACCGGATGCCGATACAAGAACAGGTGTTCCAAGTCTACCATGTCCAAAGAAAAAAGTGCGTCTCAGATTCTAAAAAAACGGGCTCGCCGCCAACCAGGGGCGACCATTGGCCGGCTCGTCAAATGGTCGCTGCTCATGGCCGTCATTTTGATGATCATGGGTGCCACGGCCATGGTGGGGGTCTATTTTTATTTGAGTGACGGCCTGCCGAAAATCACGTCGCTTACGGACTATCATCCATCCATCATCACCACCGTCTATTCGGACGACAACCGGAAAATTGCCGAGTTTTACAAGGAGCGGCGCATCGTCGTCCCCCTGTCAAAGATACCCATTCAGCTTCAGCAGGCCTTCATTGCCGCTGAAGATGCCCGGTTTTACAAGCACCAGGGCATTGATTTTTTCAGCATCATTCGGGCCTTTTTGAAAAATTTAGAGGCAGGAGCCATTGTCCAGGGGGGCAGTACCATCACCCAGCAGGTCACCAAGTCATTCCTGCTCACCCCCGAGCGCAGTTACGAGCGAAAGATCAAGGAGGCCATCCTAGCCTATCGGATCGACAAGACCTTCACGAAAGAAGAGATCCTTTACCTGTATCTGAACCAGATCTACCTGGGCCACGGCGCCTACGGTGTTGAAGCCGCGGCGGAAAATTACTTCGGCAAATCGGTCAGCGAGCTGAACCTGTCTGAGTGTGCCATTCTTGCCGGACTGCCCCAGGCCCCCAGCCGATACTCCCCGTTTCGGTTTTCAGAGCGCGCCAAGCAGCGGCAGATCTATGTGCTGAACCGGATGCTGGCCGAAGGCTTCATCAACAACACCGAGGTGACCGAAGCCATCGATGTAAAGATGGACATCAAGCCCCGCCGGAACTGGTACATTGAAGAGGTACCCATATACACGGAACACATCCGGCGGTACGTGGAAAAAAAATACGGCGAGGAGGCTCTTTACACCCAGGGCCTGAAGATTTATGCGGCCGTAAATATCGAAATGCAGAAGGCGGCCCGACAGGAAATCGAAAAAGGTCTTCGTGAACTGGACCACCGGCAGGGATACCGGGGACCGGAAGCCCACCTGGCACCCGAGGAGATCGAAAGCTTCAGTAATCAACTCCAGTCCTCGCTACAGGAAACGCTGCTGGCCGAGGGCACCTCGACCAAAGGGGTGATCATCGATGTGAATGACAATGCGGGCACCGCCACCGTTCGCATGGGCGACGCGCGAGGGGTGGTTTCTATCGAGGACATACGCTGGGCGCGCAAACCCAATCCGAACCTGGCTTACTACCAGGCCCACGTCAAAAAGGTGAGTCAGGTGCTGAAAACCGGCGACGTGATTCTGGTGCGGGTGGGTAAGAAGCAGGAATCCACAGATCTGTGGGAACTTTCCCTGGACCAAGTCCCCGAAGCCCAGAGCGCCTTGTTGTGCATCGAGGCAGAAACCGGCCTGGTAAAGGTGATGGTGGGAGGGCGTGATTTCATGGAGAGCCAGTTCAACCGGGCTATTCAGTCCCGCCGCCAGCCGGGCTCCGCCTTCAAACCCATCATCTACGCCGCAGCACTGGACAAGGGCTTTACCGCTGCAACGGAGATCATCGACGCGCCCATTGTCTTTGAAGACGAGGTCAACGATTTCACATGGAAGCCGAAAAACTATGGCAAGAAGTTTTACGGCCCAACCTTGCTTCGTGAGGCCCTGTCCAAATCACGGAATGTCGTCACCATTAAGATTCTTCAGGATATTGGCATCGACTATTGCATCGACTACGCCAGGAATTTGGGCATCGAGTCCGAGCTGGCCCGGAATCTCTCCATTGCCCTGGGCTCTTCCGGCATATCTCTCCTTGAGCTCGTTAATGCGTATGCCGTTTTCGCCAACCAGGGCTATCTGGTGGAGCCTGCCTTCATCACCAAAATCGAAGACCGCTTCGGCAATATCCTTGAAGAGATGAACCCATCCGGGGAACGGGTGATCGACAAAAGCACCGCCTACATCATGACCAGCCTGCTGGAAAGTGTTGTGAAAGAGGGAACCGGTAAACGGGTCAAAGTATTGAACAGGCCGGTGGCTGGAAAAACCGGGACAACCAATGACCTTCAAGATGCCTGGTTTGTCGGTTACACCCCACGGTTCATCTCAGGCGTTTGGGTGGGATACGACAACGGGCGAACCTTGGGCAAGGGAGAGACCGGGTCACGTACTGCCAGTCCTATTTGGCTGGGGTTCATGGATAAGATTTTGAAAGACAAGCCGGTACGTGTGTTCCAGGTTCCCGAGGGTGTGGTCTTTGCGAAGATCGATGTGGAAACCGGCCTCTTGCCCATCCCCGAGTCCCGTAAAACCCTGTTCGAGTGTTTTAAAGAGGGCACCGTTCCAACCGAATATACGAAAAAGCCGGATACCATCGTGGACGCCGAATCTTTTTTCAAGTCCGACATGTAAGGGCCTCGGAAAAAATTAAACCCACGATCTTACATGTCTTTTTGCCCGTGTTCTGCGTTGCGTCGATGGCCACATACAACCAGTATGAAACCATTGACGCGCCTTGCCTGATCTTATATAAAATCGGCGAACAAAAATCCGGCGTCATCTCTGTGGATTTTATTTTTTCCGAGGCCCTAACCGTGATCACCCTGTTGTCTTAAAACTCAACTTTCGGGTTTTATGTAGGAGCGGCTTCCAGCCGCGATAAATGTGTTTTATCGATGAAATTAAGATCCATCCTGCGGATTCTTTCTCTGCTGGCCTTTCTCTCCGCCGGTGTTGCCGGTTATCTGTACTACAGCCTCTTAAAGGATTATGCGTTTCAGGAAGCGGAACGAAGTGCCCTGAACCGACTCCAGGCGACCAAAAAAAACCTGTCCGCCTTTTTTTCCGAAAACACAAAACCCGTTCGGGTCATGGCAGGAATGACGCCCCTGGTGGACGCGTTGGTCCACATGGACCCGCAGACATTGAATGCGGCCAATGCCCTGTTGGATCTTTTTAAAAAGACCCTTGACGTTGAAGTCTGCTATCTCATGGATATCCGCGGAAACACCATTGCCTCCTCCAACCGAAACGATGCGGACAGTTTCGTGGGGATGAATTTTTCTTTTCGTCCCTATTTCCAGGATGCCATGCAGGGGCTGCCCGGGACCTACCTGGCCCTTGGCACCACATCACGAAAACGGGGCGCCTATTACAGTTACCCTGTATACCGTGAAAGCGCAGACACCCCTATCGGCATCGCCGTCATCAAGGCATCCATCTTTTTCGTGGAAAAGGAACTGACCCCGGAAGAGACCAGCATCCAACTGGTGGTCGACCCTCTGGGGGTCATTTTCATATCCAGCCGGCCCGAATGGCTTTATCAGCTGCTGTGGCAATTGAATCCTAAGGATATCAGAGAATTGCGGCGGTCCCGACAATTTGGCAACGGCCCGTGGCACTGGACCGGACTTCGGCAAAAAGGAGAGAAGCTCGTCGTCGACCCCTCCGGTAAATCCTACCTGTTTCACCAGGTCGATATCGACAAATATCCCGGCTGGCGGATCGTCCACCTGTACGATATCGAAGCGGCTTCAAAGCTGGTGTCCGAACCCCTGTCCAGCATCATCCGCCCGGTCATTATTATCCTGTGCACCCTGCTGGGAGCCTCGATCTTTTTCCTTTACCGTCGTGCCAGCATGGAAATCACCCGGCGACGAACCGTAGAGCGGGCGCTTCGCAAAAGCGAAGAGCGTTACCGATCCCTTTACCACCAAACCCCCGCCATGCTTCACTCCATTGATGAAACAGGGAATCTGGTCAGCGTCAGCAACTACTGGTCGGAGGCCCTCGGTTACACCCGCGAGGAAGTTATCGGCAGGAAGTTGACCGATTTTCTCTCGCCGGTTTCCCGCAAATATGCAGAAGAAAAAATCATTCCCACTTTTTTCAAGGAGGGGTTTATTAAAGATGTCCCCTATCAATTCATCAAGAAAAACGGAGCGGTCATAGAAGTTCTGCTGTCTGCCATTACAGACCACGACGAACAGCGACGGACCATTCGATCCCTCGCCGTTTCCATCGACGTCACCGAACGCAACATTGCCGAGCGGGCGCTCAAGGAGGCAAAGGAGGCGCTCAGCAGCTATTCCAAAGACCTTGAGAGCCAAGTGCGAAAGCGAACCCGCGAAATTTCAGGGATTCTCCAATACACCCCCGCCGTGATATACATCAAGGATGCGGACGGTAAATATGCCATGGTCAACTCCCGCTTCGAACAACTGTTTGGCGTCCAGTCGCCCGATGTCCGGGGAAAAACCGACCAGGCGTTTCTCGCCCCCGATATTGCCGAGCAATTCTTTAAAAACGACGAACGTGTTTTGCGGGAAAAGCAGTCGCTGCAGGTGGAAGAGAGCATTGTGATCGATGATGCGGTGCATACCTATCTGAGCACCAAATTTCCCCTTTACGACGGCAAGGGAAAGGTGACGGGCGTCTGCGGTATTGCTACGGATATCACCGTGCTGAAAAAGGCCCAGGAGCAGTTGCGGCGACTGTCTGCAAGCATCATGACCGGCCAGGAAAAAGAGCGGGCCTACCTGGCCCGCGAACTTCACGATGAACTGGGGCAGGTGCTTACCGCTCTTCGCATGGAAGCGGTGTGGATCCGGAATCGCGTGAACCAATCCGACCCGACCGCCTCGGCGCGTGCATTGACAATGTGCGAACTCATCGATAAAACCATTGAAGAGGTTCGTGGTCTGGCCATCCGGCTGCGGCCGGGTGTTCTGGATCATTTAGGGTTGGTGGAGGCCGTGGAGTGGTATACTGCTGATTTTGAAAAGCGGTACGACATCACCTGTATTTTTGAACATGATGACGGCCCGGAAATCCGCGGCAACCTCGCCACGGCCGCCTACCGCATCACCCAGGAGGCGTTGACCAATGTGGCCCGCCACGCATCAGCCACCCGCACCAAAGTGACCATGTCCTTTGGCGACGGCAATTTAAAGATCACCATCAGGGATAATGGCAAGGGCTTCGAAATAGAATCGCTGGGTGAAGCCGAAGGCCTCGGTATGGCAAACATGCGGGAAAGGGCCAGCCTGGTGGGGGGTGTTTTCGATGTTCAATCCAGACCCCGGGGGGGAACCCGGATACGCTTTACAGTACCCTTAACTAAAAGCTGACCATCATGATCAAAGTCCTTCTTGCGGATGACCACAGCATTGTTCGAGCCGGACTCCGGCGCATCGTCGAAGAGAGCGGAGATATGACGGTGGTGGCTGAAGCCTCGGACGGCCGTGAGGCGGTGCTGGCCGTGCGCAAAGAGAGGCCGGATGTGGCGGTCATCGATATTTCCATGCCCGTTTTAGACGGCCTCGAAGTGATCGCCCAGCTGAAAAGCGAGAGTCCGGAGGTACCCATCCTGGTGCTGACCATGCACGAGGAGCACCAGTACGTGGTTCGGGCCATCGAAACCGGCGCCATGGGATACATCACCAAACAAAGTGCTCCGGAACAGCTGGTCAAAGCCATTCGTAAAGTCCATTCCGGCTCGCTGTTTTTAACGGACGCAGCCGCCGAAGCATTGGCCCTTCGGGTGGCCAAGGGAAGTGGAACCCAAAGTCCCCTGGACACCCTCTCCACCCGGGAGCTTCAGGTATTGAGACGCCTTGCCCTGGGCAACACCAACAGGGAGATCGCCTCGGCTTATCACATCAGCATCAAAACCGTGGATACCTATCGCTTCCGTCTGCTGAAAAAACTGAGCCTGCGCAACAACGCCGACCTGTCCCGCTTTGCCATCCAGAACCACCTCATCGAAACCTGATCCAACGGTTCCTTTCATAAACAAGAAAAAGCCTCCTACCCTTTGGCAAAGAGGCGGATGGCAGCCTGCCGGACCCGGGCATCCTTGTCTGCCAGCAGCAAATGAAGGATTTCTTTCAGCGGAATAAGGGGTACCGGTTTTCATATCAACTGACAAGAGGAGATGGGACGGGTTGGCATGGCGATCCTCTTAAAACAGAGAAAGTTGTTCCTGGGCGGGCTTTTCAGGCTTTTTCCCGCTTTGACCTGAAAACCGTTTATATCTGTCTTCAATATCTTTCACAAACGGAGACCATCGTCGTGGCCGTATTTGGCCGTTAACCTGTCTGGTGCCGGCTTTGGTCAAAAACAGGTGTCTTTTGGCCCGGGTCATGGCCACATAAAAAAGCCGCCGTTCTTCTTCCACATCCACCGGGCGGGTCGTCGATCTGTAGGGAATCAATTCATCCTCGCAACCGGCAATAAACACCACTGGAAATTCAAGGCCTTTGGCAGCATGTATTGTGCTCAAGGCCACCTTTTCCACCCGGTGATCATAGGTATCCGTATCCCTGGACAGGGCGATAGCCGCCAGAAACCCGGCTGCATCGGTTTGATAGGCGTTGCCCGTTTCCAGTATCTGGGTATATCCACTCTCAAAAGTATGATCGCCCTTATATTTTTCCCTGAAATCGGCCTTTTTTAATATCGATTCAAGGGTGTCCGTAACCGATAACCCATTGTTTCTCTTCTTAAACGATGACAATTTTCCTATAAAATCATATAATCGCTGCTGACGTGCACGTCCCATCTGGGGAATGGGCAACCGACGCGATTTAACCAGCGTTTCCGCCAGGGGGAGATTTTTTTCGTAAGCCCAATATTTTAGAATTTCCAATGTTTTGATCGAAACCGATGAATTGAATACCCCGACGGAGGCTTGAAGATCGGTAAACACGCCCATTCCGTGCAGCAGTTTAAAAACCGAAAGCACTGATTTTACACCGGGGTGATCCAGCACGGTCTTCCGGTCGATCACCTGACAGGGAATTCCCGCTTTTTCCAGGATCCGCAAAATAGCATCACCCTGGCTCCGCGTCCTTAATAAGACGGCAAAATCGGCAAAACTCAACGGCTCCTGATCTATGGTGCCGTCCACTGCACCAGAATCCAAAGAAAAAAAACCGGTTCCCCCCACCATCTTTTCGATGGTTTTTCCAATAGCAACGGCTTCGGCATTTTCCGTAGCCAGTTCCATGACATGGATGGTACGATCTCCCGTCATGTCCGAATAGACTGCCCGCCGTTGAGCGGTTTCCATCAACTCCGGGTTCTTTTGAATCACCTGGGCCGATATTTCCAGAATGGCCTGGGTGGATCGATAATTTCTCCTTAAAAAAATGGTCTGGGAGCCCGGAAAATCCTGCATGAACCGTTTAAAATAGACCACATCCGAGCCTCTGAACCCGTATATGGATTGATCCGGATCACCAATGATGCAGGTGTTGGCATGATCCCCCGCCAGCAGTCTGACGAGCCGGTATTGGCCGGCGTTGATATCCTGATATTCATCGATAAAAATGTCGCTAAAGCGGCTTGTGTATCGAGCACGTATATCCGGATCGTTTTCCTGTAGTTGAACCGCACGGAAAATCAAATCTTCAAAATCCACGAGCTGTTGAACACGCAGTAAATGCTGATAGGTTTTATAGCACGGACCGAACCGCGCCAACTGGTCCGGCGGACACACCCCGTCCAGTGGATCTTTACTGGAGAGCATCTTCTGTTTGGCGGAAACAATCCACCCCATTAGATCCTCTACGCTCACTCCGCAGCCTTTTTTTGACAGGCCATTCAATGCCATGACATCACGAACCAGCACTTTTCGCGTCTCTTCATCCACAACGGAAAGAATTTTGTCAGGCTTGGACTGGCTTAGAATTCTGTAGCCCAGAGCATGAAAGGTTCCTACAAAGGGAAGCGACTGCTCGTTTCCCAGCAAGGCGGCCAGCCGTTCTTTCATTTCTCTTGCCGCCTTGTTGGTAAACGTCACCGCCAGCAAACGGTCAACATCCACACCGGTTTCGATCAGCCGGGCAATTTTATGGGTCAGCGTCCGGGTCTTTCCCGTCCCCGGTCCGGCCACTATCATCAAGGAACCTTTGGGATGATCCACAGCTTTTTGCTGTGCGTTGTTTAAACGAATGGTGGCTTCAACCGGTACAGCCGGCTCAGGAATAGCTGAACACGCCGATTTGTCAGAAAACTTCCGGTTTGTTGACCGTTTATCGGCGCCGGCCAGTTCGACGGTTTTTTCAAACACGGAAAACAGACTCCGCTGGCCCAGCAGACGATCTCTTTCCCAATCAGTAAAGATGTGAGCCGTTCCGAAAATCCCATCGTAGCCCGGAGAAAATGAAACGCGATTTTCGCGCATTCGGAAAATAGCTTCGGCAAACAGTGGTACTCCTGCTGATTCGATTTTCTCCCTGTCGAGATAATGAAGAATCTTAAATTCATTGCCAAGATTTTCCAATAGTGACCGGTGTGTTTGATTCACCTTTTTTGATTGAGCGCCAACCCTGAATATTTCCGATAGCAGGTCGTCAAGCGGGATGAGCCGGTAAAAGGGAAAAGCGCGATTCGGTCGGATGCCTTCAGGCCGCGTGGCCAGATCTTCCACGCGGTGAAGCACCCCAAGAGTCAGCGGTTTTCCGCAAACCGGGCAAATACCCAAGTGGGCGTGGGTCTCAGCAGGGGTAAAGCAGACTTCACATTTGCGATGGCCGTCCACGTGGTATTTTCCCTCTTCAGGATAAAATTCAAACGTTCCTTTAAATTGATTTTTATCCCCTTTCTCCATGGCCGATCGAATGGCATGATAGCTCATGTTCGTTTTAAACAGATTGGCTTCTCTGCCCAATTTTGAAGGCGAATGGGCGTCTGAATTGGAAATCAGTGTAATATTATCCAGGTCAGACACCCGCCAGTTCATGGATGGATCCGATGAGAGGCCGGTTTCTGCGGCAAAGATGTGGGGGCTCAGATCTTCAAAACACTCCTCGATGGAATCAAATCCGGATTTCGATCCCAGCATTGAAAACCAGGGTGTCCATATATGGGCAGGGACGAGAAACCCTTCATCGGATGTTTCCAGCACGATCTCAAGAAGATCCCGTGCATCGAGACCGAGAATAGGCCTGCCGTCGGAGCTGATGTTTCCGATGGATTCCAAACGGGTGTTGAACCGACGCACGCGTTCCAGATCCGGAAAAAAAACAAGGTTGTGATTTTTTCGGGTTAACCCCCTTTTTTTGTAAATATTGCTGATTTCACAGCTCAGCATAAACCGGACAGGGGCCCGGCAAGAAGGGGGCACTGCTTCATCGCAGCAACAGGCAATATCCGGCTTTAGACGATACAGGCCCGGTTCTGCCTGTTCCAGTTTTTCTAAAATATGGGAAAACCACTCCGGATGGGTGAAATCCCCGGTCCCCACTACCGTAATGCCCTTCAGTTGGGCCCATATGTATATATTTTCAATATCGAGATTGCGGGCCGTTGCCCTCGAAAATTTTGAATGGATGTGAAGATCAGCTATGAACGAATCTGAGATCATGGTTAATAACCACATTTAACTTTTTAAATTTATTGGAATATTTCAAAATTATTTAAAATATTGGAATATTCGTCGCTTTTTGTCAATATTGTAAATATATCTTATATTTCATTTATATTAAAATTATAACTGATCCTTATGTTTCTAAAAATAGCTTGAAAAATACTAAAAAAAACGCTATATGTATTCGTTTTTTATAATTAATTATACAACATCCTTTATATAGGACCAATAAATGGGAATTTTATCATCTTCCATATCCATAACCCAATACCGCGTTGAAGGAAAACTCCAGGAACCTATTCTGGAAGCCATTGGCAAGGGGTTGAAAAAACATGCTGTTGAGGAAATAGATAACGAATCGTCAGATAAGGCTATCGGCTGGACCTGCTTCAACGACCCATTCATCACCGATTTTAACCGTTCTCCTTTTCTCATCGGTACCCATTTTGTTTTTTCCATGCGGATCGATAAAAAATCGATTCCCCCGAAGGTCGTTCAAAAGCACACCACCCTTGAAATGAAAAAACGGTTGGAAAAAAGTGGTCGTGATTTTTTAAGCAATACCGAAAAAAAAGAGATCAAAGATCATGTCCTTCATGTTTTGAATTTGAGAATCCCGGCAACCCCGAATATTTATGATCTGCTTTGGAACTACGAATCCAACACACTCTGGTTTTTTTCCAACTTAAAGGACGCCAATGAAGAATTGGAAACCCTTTTCAGCAAGTCCTTTAAACTGAAACTGATCCGTCTGTTTCCCTATACCATGGCGACCTTTACATCGCCGTTGTCCGATATGGAAAAAGATGCCATCTCCAAATTCATCCCAACCCGATTCATGGAGTAGTTTATCCCCTATGCTTGATGTTGCTGTTGCATATAACCGATACAAATTTATTGGAAATGAATTTTTAACGTGGCTGTGGTTTACCATAGATACCAATCCACGGTTTTTTAAAAGCGTGGATGAAAGCATCACTTCCCTAAATATAGGTAACAGAATTGTCCTTGAAAACAGCATCAATGATGCCAGTGAGATAATTACCATCAAAGGCGATGATGCCGGACTGGAAGAAGGCCTTTTATCCCTTCGAAAAGGCGCTGTAGTCATTGAAATTAACCTTTCCTATATAAAGGAAAACCAGGAGTGGAAATTCACGCTGAAAGGTGAAAGCCTGAGTTTTTCAGGTCTCAAAGTTCCGGAAACCGGTCCTGTAGATACCAAGGAAGACATTGAAGGAATGGTGTTGGAAAGGGCTTACCTTTATGAAAAGGCGATTGATCTGGTCAACAGCTTATTCAATTTTTTTTTAAAATTGAGATCCTCTGTACAATGGAATCAAACAACCATTCCTAAAATAAAAAAATGGATACAGGCGTAGCCAGCGGATGTTATAAACAGACGAATATTGAAATTTTGTCAATAATTTTTTAGTTATGAACAATTTTAAATTTCATTACAAAAAAAGATGTTTTTAGAATATCTATCATCTAATTATTAACTATTAATTATGAAATAATTTATATAAAAATAAATATGTTGTAATATTATTATTATTTTGTCAGCTCTAAATACTATAATAATTAAGTTAAAAGGAATTATATTATGAAATTCATCATCAACAAATTCCAAATTGTTAGTGTGCTGGCAAAGGTGCAAGGCTTAACAGGACGTCGAAGCAATCTTGCCATCACCGAAAATATATTGATTAGATCTGTCACCGATGGCATTCATCTGACTGCTACTGACCTTGAAACCGGATTCGAAGGATTCTATCCAGCCTCTGTGGAAAAAGAAGGCGCGGTAGCCGTCAGTGCCAAAAAACTATTTGAAATTCTTAGGGAATTTCCCTCAGAGGATATTCTTATTAACGAAGTGGAAAATAGATGGATCGAAATTGGCAACGATAAGGTTCAGTACCATATTGTCGGCATGAACCCGGATGATTTTCCCGAAACGCCCCATATTATAGAAGTGGATTTTTTTTCCATCGACGCTTCAATTCTTGAAAAGATGATTGAAAGGTCTATTATCATTTCGGCAACCGGTGATGAAAAAAGGGCGCACATCAACGGTGTTTTCGTCGAACGGACCCATAGGAAGGATGCCAATCGGCTCCGGTTTGTTTCTACAGACGGCGGCCGGTTGAGTGCTGTTGATAATTTTTATAGTTCCCCGGAAGTGATTCCTGCCGGCGATGGGGTACTGGTTCCTAAAAAAGGGTTGAATGAAGTTGCCAAATTTTTAGACATCGACGGCGAGGTTCAGGTCGGTATCAAAGAAAGCAATTTTATCGTCAAGAAGGAAAAAGAGACGATTATAATACGAATGCTGGAGGGTGAATTTCCAAAATACGAAGATATTATTAGTAAAGGAAATGATCATATTATCCAACTGGATAAAATAAAATTTAGAAAACTACTAAAACGAATGTCTATCCTGGCAACAGACAACTATAATGGAGCTGTTTTCACTTTTGATGACAATAAACTGGTGGTGACCGCCACCAATCCAGATTATGGGGAATCAAAAGAGGAGACGGAAATTAAATTTTCCGGAGACCCCATCGAAGCTGCATTTAACCCTAAGTTTTTTTTGGATACTCTGAGCGTTATCGATGATGATAAGATTATTATCAATATAGTAGACGGCAGCCGACCCTGTATTATTGAAGGGGATACGGATAAAACCTTTATAAGCGTTATTATGCCAATGAGAATTTAAAATTTATGAACGATAATTACGATGCAAACAGCATAGATGTTTTAGAGGGGCTTGAGCCGGTTCGGTTGCGGCCTTCCATGTATATTGGAAATGTGGATGTGGCCGGTCTCCATCACATCGTTTACGAGGTGGTGGACAATAGTATCGATGAGGCCATGGCTGGATTTTGCGACAATATCCATGTGACCATTCATAAGGACAACAGTATCAGTGTGGAAGATAATGGCAGGGGTATTCCCGTTGACATTCACCGGACGGAAATGCTCTGTCTAAATATTTGGAAGTCGAAGTCTACTCAAAGGGGAAAATATACTACCAGACCTATGAGCGAGGATTAAAAACCAGTGAACTGAAAGAGACCGGTGTAACCGAAAAAAGAGGCACCCGAATTCACTTTGTTCCCGACGAACAAATTTTTAATGTGACGGAATTAAGCTACGATATTTTGTCCCGCCGTCTAAGAGAACTGGCCTTTCTCAACAAAGGAATCAATATTTTTATCGAAGATGAGCGGTTCGATAAGAGCCAAAGCTATTGTTACGAAGGCGGCATCGTTTCATTTGTCGAGTATTTGAACAAACTGCATACCGTCCTTCATGAGCCGATTTTTATTGAAGGTTATCGAAACGACGTCAATATTGAAGTAGCCATCCAATATAACGGGACCTATAAGGAAAATATTTTCTCTTTTGCTAATAATATTAATACGGTGGAAGGCGGCTTTCACTTGATTGGATTCAAGGCGGCCTTGACCCGGAGCATCAATCAATACGCCACAAACGGCAATTTACCGAAAAATCTTTCCGCTAAAATCAGCGGAGATGATGTTAGGGAAGGGTTGACGGCGATAATCAGTATAAGAATAAAGTCTCCCCAGTTTGAAGGGCAAACCAAAACCAAACTGGGCAACAGCGAAGTAAAAGGGTTGGTAGAGTCGCTGATCAATGAAAAACTCAGTGCTTTTATGGAAGAAAACCCAGCCGTATCACGGAAAATAATGGAAAAGGCAGTGGATGCGGCCAGAGCGAGGGATGCGGCCAAGCGGGCACGGGATCTGGCCAGAAATAAGGGAGCACTGATTGACTCTACGCTTCCTGGTAAACTGGCGGAATGCCAGATATCCGATCCAGCGCTGCGGGAACTTTTTCTGGTTGAAGGGGATTCAGCCGGTGGATCAGCCAAGCAGGGCAGGGATAGAAAATTTCAGGCGATATTGCCTTTAAAAGGAAAAATTTTAAATGTGGAGAAGGCGCGGTTTGATAAAATACTTAGAAGTGAAGAAATTAAAAACATCATTACCGCCCTTGGCACCGGCGTAGGGAAGGAAGAGTATGATATCGATAAGATTAGGTATCATAAAATTATTATCATGACCGATGCGGATGTGGATGGTTCCCATATCCGGACGCTGCTACTTACCTTTTTTTATCGCCAAATGCCCGAACTGGTGGATAAAGGATACCTATACATTGCCCAACCGCCCCTTTTCAAAATAGGTAAGGGAAAAAGAGAATCATACATGAAGGATGAAAATGAACTGAATGATTTTATTCTAAAAAAAATATGTGAAAAAAAGCAGGTCAAAATCGTTCATAACGGAAAAATACTTTCAGATCATCATCTTTTTATTTTCCTGTGTAATCTGAGTGAATATGCGTCAGCGATGACAAAACTGGAAAACCGCGGCTTTGATCCTTTCGTTATAGAGATGCTGATTAAAGCGGATGTTCAGGATAAAACGTTCCTTCAGGACCGTGAGAAGATGGGTTTTTTAAAAGAAAAAATTGAGGCTAAAGGGTATGTTACGGAATTATTATTTTGGAATGAAGAAGATGGTATGTTTGAATTGATCGTCAAATTGCCAGATAAGAATAATTATCGGCAGACCGTAGCCATTGGTAGAGGTTTGATCTATGCCTCGGATTTTCAAAAATGTTTGATTTTGAATAAAAAATTAGAAGCGGATGATATTCCTCCGTTTGAAGTCTACACCAACGATCTCGATGGTGCGCCAGTAGTCATGGAAGATAAGCGCCTACTCCTGCAATATCTGCTTGAAGATGGTAAAAAGGGTATCAATATTCAGCGTTATAAAGGACTTGGCGAAATGAATCCCGAGCAGTTATGGCAAACCACCATGCACCCGGATAAGCGCAATCTGCTAAAGGTGAATGTAGAAGATGCGGTTGAATCGGACGAGATATTTACGATTTTAATGGGTGATGAGGTGGAACCCAGACGGAACTTCATTCAAAATAATGCATTGGAAGTCAGTATGCTCGATATCTGAAAGATAAAAAAGAATGGATCTTTAAAAAAAACCCCTGAAATTCCTATAGGAAGATCAGGGGTTCTTAAATGGGCGCGCTCTTTTAAATGGCAAACATTATGATCAGTATCAGCTTTAGTATCAGTAAAAGCGTATCAGTATGAGGGTCAACTTCAGGTCAGGGTATCTGCATTAAAGAGCAATAAACAACTCTCATAAACATCCTTACTTGTCAATTCTTTTTTTTAAAATATTAAAAAGATTTTTAAATTAATAACATATTGGAAAAATTGGTATATTGTTTTTATTAAATTAATATATACTCAAAAAAACAGAAAGGGTTTTACTTCTTTTTCATGACGGTAAGGTGATAAAAAATGAAAATTCATCGAATTAACGCCAGAGACCTGCCGGATCTGTGGTTTCAGGCAGTCCACGATATTCTTGATGAGGGAAACCGCTTTGTGATAGATCGCGGCTCATACGCCGGTCAGACACGCCTTGAATACGATTATTTCTGCGGGCATATCCAATACCCGGGAACGACACCCCTGATCCCTGATATTCCCCCATCCTGCGGTATTCCCAACCCTGTTGAAGAAGCCTATATTTTTGGTGGTGACGGATACAGCAGATCTTATATCGAATATCTTATGACGGGCCATAAAGAACCAGGAGAATCCTATACCTATGGCGAACGACTGACACGCGTGCCTATCACCGGTGATAAGATGCGATGGTGGAATGAAAACAAAAAGGATATAATCGATAGCATATAAACGATTCGGACCACGGAATAACCAGATGGTGCTCCAAGTGGCGCACCCGTCTGATGTAACACTGCTCGATCCTCCCTGCTTAAGATCAATTGACACCCGTATGCAGAACGATACCCTTCATTTTGTTGTTTATTTTCGCTCTTGGGATCTGTGGGGTGGGATGCCGGCCAACTTGGCGGGTATTCAAAATCTAAAAGAATACATGGCCGGTGAAATAGGCGTCAAGGATGGCGAAATGATTGTTGAAAGCAAGGGACTTCACCTATACGGGTATGCTGAAGAACTGGCTAAACTTCGTTGTTTAAGCAGTCCTGATTTAAAATAAAAAAACGTAGGCGTTCACGATTTCACCGTTCAGGGTTGGTTTTTTTACAAGGAAAGCCGTCTATATTTTAAAAATCAATATTTCCCGGGGTTCTGGGAAAGGGGATGACATCCCTGATGTTGGACACCCCGGTAATCAGCATCAACAACCGCTCAAAACCAAGTCCAAATCCACTGTGAGGAACCGTCCCGTAGCGCCTCGAGTCCAGATACCACCAATAGTTCTCTTTGGAAAGTCCGGATAAAACCATTCGCTTTTCCAGCACATCTAATCTTTCTTCACGCTGGCTGCCTCCGATCAATTCACCGATTCTCGGTACCAGAATATCCATGGCGGCAACCGTTTCGTCATCATCATTCAGGCGCATGTAAAAAGGTTTGATGCTTTTTGGATAATCATAAATAATTAAAGGTTTCTTAAAATGTTTTTCAGTCAGAAAGCGCTCGTGTTCGGATTGAAGATCCGACCCATACGCCACCTCAAATTCAAATGATTCATTTGCCCCGAGCAAGATGTCGATGGCGTCTTTGTAGGGAAGATGCACATAATCAGAAGACACTATATTTTCAAGTGTTTTCATCAAGGTTTTGTCAACGAACCGGGCAAACAGGTCCAGATCTTCCGCACAATTATCGATGGCAAACGTGATGAGATATTTTATCAAGGTTTCGCCCAGATCCATATTACCGGTCAGGTCACAAAAGGCCATTTCCGGTTCAATCATCCAGAACTCAGCCACATGTCGGCTGGTATTGGAATTTTCTGCGCGGAAAGTGGGACCAAAGGTGTACACATCCCCCAAAGAGAGGGCAAACATTTCAGCGGACAATTGCCCGGAAACGGTCAGATTGGATTCCGCGCAGAAAAAATCCTTTGAAAAATCTATTTTTTCGTTTGATATCATCGGTATGGGCGGATTCAGCGTCGTTACCCGAAAGAGCTCTCCAGCTCCTTCACAGTCCGATCCGGTAATTAACGGGGAGTGAATGTAGCGGAATCCCCGTTCCCTGAAAAACTGATGGACTGCCCAGCAGAGTTCGGAACGGATTCTGAAAACAGCCCCATATTTGTTGGTGCGCGGCCTCAAGTGGGCAATGGTTCTCAGGTATTCATCGGTATGGCGTTTTTTCTGTAATGGGAAGGTCTCCAGCGCCACACTGATAATATCCATCTTTGTGGCCTGAACCTCCCATTTCTGGCCCCCACCCTGGGATGGAACGAGGTTTCCCCACACGGCAAGGGCCGATCCGGTAGTCAGTTTTTTAATTTCACTGTAGTCGGGCGTTTTTTCATCCACAACGATCTGTATGTTTTTCAGGCAGGAGCCGTCATTGACCTCGATAAAGGAAAAAGTTTTCGAGTCCCGTTTCGTTCGAATCCACCCTTTAAGCAATATATTTTCAATGGGTTTTTCGGTTTTTAATAAGTTGGCAATTTTTTGTCGTTTCATCATCCATTATCCTTCATTGTCGCATTGATACAGTAAAAATGGCCATCGCGCTGAATCAGAAGCACCACTGGCGGCTTTCCGATGGCAATTACCGATTCCCCGATCATGATCTCATCTGAAAGAAACTTTCCAACAGCGGATCCATACCAGATCCTGAAAACGGATTGGAATTCTTGCGGATTTCATATTGTGATCTTATATTGACAACTGTCGGGCTTACTTTTCGTACAGCTTTGACGACACTGTTTTCCCGTGTTTCGACGATACAAAAACCAATTTGCCGGGTGAAAAGAAGAATCGTCAAGACTCCCTAAAACAGCAGCAAGGATATTTTTTTCTATTGATTTGTATAGCCATTTTTGTCATTTCAATCCTTTTTTAAAAGGAAGCATTAGGCTGAGAAGCATAGCATGCGCGAAACATCCATTCAAGATATCCTGCCACTGGTGCAGATGCCCAGCCGGTATTTGGGCTGCGAAATCAACCGTATTAAAAAATCCTGGGAAAAGACCCAACTACATGTCGCCCTGGCCTTTCCCGACCTTTATGAAATAGCTACATCCCACTTCGGCATACAGATTTTATACGGGATGCTCAACGCCCAGGAAGAGATATTGGCCGAGCGGGTATTTGCGCCGGCGGTGGATATGGAGGTGCTGCTTCGGAATAACAGGATGCCATTAAGCTCCTTAGAGTCCGAAATCCCGCTGAAAAAATTTGATATTATCGGTTTCAGCCTGCTCTACGAGTTGAATTACACCAACATGGTGAACATGCTCGATCTTGCGGGTCTTTCCTTCTTTACCGAGCAGCGAAAGGAGAATGATCCCTTTGTTATCGGCGGCGGCCCATGCACCTGCAATCCGGAACCGGTGGCTGATTTTTTTGATGCGATTGTGGTGGGTGACGGAGAAGCCGTGATTTTGCAGATGACCGATGCATGGAAAGCCTGGCGCCAGTCGGACAGCGGTAAAAGAGAAGCCTTGCTCCAGCATTGGTCTCAGATAAAAGGGGTGTATGTCCCTTCTTTTTTCGATGTTTCCGGTGATAGTGTCGGAAGACAGCGATTAATTCCAAAAACAGCTTCGCACCAATATGTCGAGAGGGCCGTTGTTTCCGACATGAACAACGCATATTTTCCATCAAAACCCATTATCCCTTTCGGTAAGCCGATCCATGATCGGTTGCGCATGGAAATTGCCAGGGGATGCACCCGGGGGTGCCGGTTCTGCCAGGCCGGCATGATCTATCGGCCCGTCCGCGAGCGCCAACCGGAAGCGGTGTTGTCTTTGGTGAGCCAGTCGTTGAAGGAGACCGGGTATGAAGACCTTTCCCTGCTTTCCCTGAGTACCGGAGACTATTCCTGTATCACACCGTTGATGAAAAAAATCATGGAATTCGGCGAAGAGGACCACGTGGCCGTATCATTACCGTCTTTGCGGGCCGGCTCACTCACTCCCGAACTGATGGAACTGATACGAAAAGTCAGAAAAACAGGCTTCACCATTGCACCGGAAGCGGGAAGCCAGCGCCTGCGGGATGTGATCAATAAAAATATCACCGAAGCAGATATCGTTAAGACCGTCGAAAATGCCTTTTCTCTGGGCTGGAAGGTGATCAAACTCTATTTTATGATCGGTCTTCCCACTGAAACGCAGGCTGATATCGAAGGCATTGTGGCTTTGGTAAAACGATTGAAAACCATAACCAGCCAACACGGAAGAAGTGGAAAAATTAATATCAGTATAGCTACCTTTGTGCCCAAACCTCACACGCCGTTTCAGTGGGAACCACAGATCAATCTTGAAACAGCCATAGAAAAAATTAACTGGCTGAAAAAGAACCTGAAACTGCCGGGCGTCCATGTGAAGTGGCAGGACCCCCGGGTCAGTATGATCGAAGGGGTCTGGGCCAGAGGTGATCGAAAACTGAACGAGGTGTTGATAAACGCATGGAAAAGCGGTTGCCGGTTCGATGGGTGGACGGACTTCTTTAATTATGATCGATGGGTGGCGGTTTTTGAAGAAAGCGGAATAAATCCAAGGAATTATACTGACGGTTGTTCAGATACGGAACAGCCATTGCCATGGGATCGTATCGATATTGGTGTGGATCTATCTTTCTTGAGGAAGGAAAGGGCGCGGGCGGTAGACGGCAAGATCACCGTCGACTGTCGTACCGGGTCCTGCAGTGGCTGCGGCGTTTGTGACTTCGATTCACTTAAACCAGTCTCTTTTCATGATAAGAAAAGGTTTTTTTTGACGGGCACACCGGTGCGTGAGGCGGAAACGCCCAAAACACCCAATAAATATTGGGTGAATTTTAAAAAAATGGACGCTGCCCGCTTTTTGGGCCACCTTGAGATGGTGAAGAGTTTCACCAGGAGTCTAAGGCGGGCGAGAATTCCGTTGAAATATTCCCAGGGGTTTCATCCCATGCCCAAAGTATCTTTTGGGGATACACTGCCCATGGGGATGCAGAGTGAAGATGAACAGATGCTGGTCACGCTGACCGAATCAATGGATCCGGAGGAACTGATTTTCCGTTTGCGCCGACAGATGCCCAACGGTTTGGAAATTACCGGCTGTTCGCCATATGTCAGGAAGAATGCGTTGGAACTGGAAGATAATCAGCATTATCGTGTCGAACTAAAAGATGGCTTTTTCCTGCAAAAAGACTTAGACTGCTTTTTCGGTCAACAAAGCGTAACTATTGAAAGAAAAAGCAAGAAAGGCAGGCTGGTTGTCGTTGATTTAAAAAAGGCGGTTTCCGAAATCCAGCTGTTGGACAACCACCATGCGTTTATGACCCTTGGAACAGACAACAATCTGATGGTGAGACCCGCACATGTGATGAAAACGGTCTTTAATTTGACCGATCAGCAGATACTTGCCGCGATAAGCACCAAACGAAAAACGAATCATGTATAAAAAAATCATTATCAACGTGGCAGACCACGAAACCCGGGTCGCTCTCATGGAAGACGAAACCATCGTGGAACTTTTCATTGAAAGAAAGGGAAGCCAGGATACTACCGGCAATATTTACAAAGGTCGGGTTCAGCGGGTGCTTCCAGGAATGCAGGCGGCTTTTGTGGATATCGGGTTGAATCAGGCGGCCTTTATTTATGTTGATGATGTGGTCCGCGATAATTATGCGGATATCGAGGACTGATCACCGAAGGACAGGAAATTCTTGTTCAGGTTTCAAAAGCTCCCATTGGCACCAAGGGCGCCAGAATCACCTCTAATATTTCGCTTCCCGGACGATTTCTGGTATTAATGCCCACATCCTCGCACATTGGCATATCACGGCGGATTGAAGATGAATCAGAACGTCAACGGCTCAAGGATATCGTTTCAGAGTTATCCAGCAACGGTTCAATGGGCTATATTGTCCGTACTGCGGCAGAAGGTGTGAAAAAAGAAAAATTAGCTTACGAAATGGGCTTTTTAAAAAACCTGTGGTGCAACACGCAAAAAAAATATCGGACGGCCGCCACAGCATCCCTTCTTCATCAGGAGTTGAACCTTAGCCTTAGGGCTGTCAGAGACTTGCTGCTCCAGGAGGCAGAAAAACTCGTGATTGATTCGAGAAAGGATTACGAGTCTGTGCTGGCGTTTCTTGATACCTTTAATCCGTCCCTAAAAGATTCAGCAGAACTGTTCGAGGGTAATGAACCCATTTTCGATGCGTATAACCTGGAAGGAGAAATCTCCAGGGCGTTGAAGCGAAAAGTGTGGCTCAAGTCAGGGGGGTATATCGTTATCGAACACACCGAAGCGTTGGTGGCCATCGATGTGAATACAGGGCGGTATGTGGGAAAATACAATCTGGAAGAGACCATTCTAAAAACCAACTTGGAAGCAGTCAAAGAGATCGCCTACCAAATCCGGTTGCGGGATATTGGTGGCATTATTATCATCGATTTCATCGATATGGAAAAAAAGTCGAATCAGGAAAAAGTCTTTTCTGCCCTCAATGAAGCGTTTACTAAAGACAGAAGCAAAACTCATATCCTTCCCATTTCTGATATGGGCATTATTCAAATGACACGGAAAAGAACCCGTAAGCCGCTTACCCGGCTACTGTGTGACCCGTGCCCTTATTGTGAGGGAGAGGGGTATATTATTTCTATAAAAACAATATGTTATTCAATATATCGCGAAATCTTGAGATATGCCGCGGATATGACCGGTTCTCGACTCACACTTCGGGTGAATCCGGAAGTTGCCGACTTTCTTCATGGTGAAGAAAACTGTCTGGTCCCTGGTCTGGAAAAGTCCATAGGAAAACAGATCGTTATTTACCCAGATAACCGGTATCATATGGAAGCCTTTGAAATTGTTGAGTCGGCGCATGATTGAACCGCGAAAGTAAGCGGATCGGTGATTTGATAAACGAACGACATGGAGCACCGAACGTTTGTCTCTCCAGGGGGGATTTGCGGCTTGACACCACCGCGTTCCTGTGGTTAGAATACCCGATTCAACCAATGAAGATTGGTGTGCATTGGCTTTACATAATCGGAAAGAAGGAAAGTAAACAATGAAACGTACCTATCAACCGAGCAGAATCAAACGTGCCCGAACCCATGGATTCAGAAAAAGGATGTCAACCAAGGCAGGACGCCGCGTCATTAACCGCCGTCGGGCAAGGGGTAGAAAACGCTTGGCTGTCTAACTTTCAAATCTATTGGAAAGGGGTCTCTCTCGTTGAACCGATTTGCGTTCACCAAGGCGGATCGAATAAGAACGTCCATAGAATACCGGAAGTTGTCAAAAAATGGGGATCGTTATTACAGCGACTATTTTATCATTATCTCCCGAGAAAACCAAATTTCGAGATCTCGCCTTGGCATAACGGTCTCTAAAAAGGTAGGGAAGGCTGTAACGAGAAACAGGATTAAGCGAATTATTCGCGAATATTTTCGATTGAACAGAAGCTTTTTACCGGGCCGGCTGGACATTAACATTATTGCCAGACAGTCGTCTGGAAGGATAGGGGCTGCGGTGGTTAGAGACCATCTCGGAGATTGCTTCGAGACGATCGCCGGGAAACCCGAACGTCGGAATGATGAATAAGCTGGCACTACTACTGATCAGGTTGTATCAGATTTCTATTTCACCCGTTTTGGGACCTGCATGTCGATTTGTTCCGACCTGTTCAGAATACGCTTATCAGGCCATATCCTCACATGGCGTTTTAAGGGGAGGCCTGCTCGCAATAAAAAGAATTTTGCGGTGCCACCCGTTTAACCCGGGCGGCTTTGATCCGGTTCCGTAATAGTTCTATCCCATTCGAAAATTCGATTCGCTCAGTTCGACGCCTGCCACGACTACCTTCTGCGAAATTTTTGCGACGTTTTAAAAAACCATCAACGTATTTTTCGCGACTGTTGGCGCAACTTGGCGTCAAGGAGAAAAACATGGATCAAGTTCGACTGCTGGTGGCCATTGGCCTGTCTTTTCTGGTACTATTTGCTTGGAGCATGTTTTTTGTAGACCGGCAGCCGGTTACCGACAATCAGGAAGCGGTGCAAACGCAAAAACCAATTGGCGAAGAACAGGTCTCGAACAAAGCGGCCGAGATGACGACGGCGGCCATCAGTCAGGGAGAGGTCGATGCAATTAAAGCGGCCCAGGCCACGGAAAACCCAGCCCGGGAAATAAACGTTCAGACCCCTTTTTATACCGTTCGCATTTCTGCCAAAGGAGCGTCTTTTACCAGCTATATTCTTAAAAAATATCGCGAATCTGTCGAAGACGATGCTCCCTATAAAGAACTGATTCCCCAAGAATTAAAAAATGGCGTTATTCGCACGTCGCTTTCAGGAAAATCGTTAACCGGTTTGGATGATGCAATTTTCTCGATTGCCCAAACTGAAGACAGGCTGGTGGTGGTCGATGCAAAACAATCGATAGCCTTCAATTGGGTGGCCGATGACGGGACTGTCCTCACCAAGACCTATACCTTTGATCCCGATTCCTATCTTATTGATTTGAAGGTCGTACTAAAAAATGCCTCAGAAAGGGTGTTGAAGGATCAGCTGGTCCTCTCCGTTAGAAAGCCCGTCGTAGAGGACAAAGGCTATGGTTTTGTGGGGCCCAGTGCGTTAATCAACGAGAAGCTCGAACAGATTAAAATCAAAAAAATTGAGGACAAGGACGAATATAAAGGCGGTATAAAATGGATTGGCGTTGAAGACCGATATTTCATTTCTAGTATCATTCCTGGAACTGAAACCAACGGTGGCATGAAACTGGAGTTGATCGACAACATGATTGTGAACCAATTGTTCAACCCCGAATTTGAACTTTCACCGGGTGCCCAGAAAGAATTTCAGTTTTTTATATTTATGGGGCCCAAAAGCATGGAAGTGTTGAACAGCCTGGGCCACGATCTCGAAAAGGCACTGAATTTCGGATTTTTTAATGTCATTGCCAAGCCCTGCCTCTGGTTCATGAACAAAATACACAGCGTGATTCCAAACTACGGAATCGCAATCATTCTCCTGACCATTTTTACGAAAATCATCCTATGGCCACTGGGCAATAAGAGCTACAAATCAATGAGTGCGATGAAAAAACTTCAGCCTCTGATGACTGAAATTCGTGAAAAATATAAAAATGACAAACAAAAAATGAATCAGGAGCTGATGGCCCTGTATCGAACCTACAAAGTCAATCCCATGGGCGGCTGTCTGCCAATGGTCCTTCAGATACCCGTCTTCTTTGCCCTATATCGGATGCTATACCAAGCCATTGAGTTGAGACACGCCCCGTTCTTTTTATGGATAAACGACCTGTCAGCCCCTGACCGACTTTTCAATTTCGGCTTTTCCATCCCGTTTATGGAGCCACCCAGTGGAATTCCGGTGCTGACTATTATCATGGGCGCAACCATGTTGCTTCAACAGAAAATGTCACCTCCTCCGGGAGACCCCACCCAAGCCAAAATGATGATGCTTATGCCTGTGGTTTTCACATTTATTTTTATCAATTTCTCCTCTGGACTGGTGTTGTACTGGCTTGTGAATAACGTGCTGTCCATCAGCCAGCAATACTATGTCCAAACGAAAACCAGTTAGATTCCGGAGGAAAACATGTCCAACTACCTAGAATTTAAAGGAAAAAACGTTGACAAGGCGCTTGAAAATGCTAGTGATGCGCTTAACATTCCACCTGAAAAAATCAGGCATGAAGTGCTCACTTTTGGCTCGACTGGAATTTTTGGACTAGTAGGAGTTAAAAAAGCCAAAATTAAAGTGTTTGTCGACGAGGACAAAACGAAAAAAAATCGCTCTAATTCGACTGACACCAAACCATTGGTAACCCCGGGACCAAAAGCACCAAAAGTGGATGTTACCGTTGAATCAGCGGAGCCGTCGAAACATGATGAAATAATTATTGCTTTTGGAATAATGGCGTTACAGAAAATAGTAGATGGAATTACGGCTGGCACCACGGTTAATATCGTCCGGAAAAGAGAAAAACTACTTTTTACCGTTTCAGGGGGAGACAGTGGTGTGTTGATCGGAAAGCGTGGCCAGACACTTGAAGCGATTCAATATCTGCTCGAAAAGATGATCAATAAAAAAAGCACCAACCGCGTCCGGGTGCTAGTGGATGTAGAGGGTTATCTTGAAAAACGCAAAAACAACCTTAAGCAGATGGCATCCCGAATGGCAGAAAAGGCAAGACGAATTAAAAAGCCGGTAACCATCGGACAAATGAATGCACATGACCGCAGGATCGTCCACATCCACTTGAAGGATCAAAGTGAGGTGAGGACCCAAAGCATTGGCGACGGATATTATAGAAAGTTGATGATTTTCCCTAAAAAGCAGGGAGAATCAAAGCGAAGAAACACCAACGAAAAAGCCTAATTTTTAGTTGTCCTTGGTTTTTGCATCAAGTGATTCATGATCTATAAAACAATTGCCGCCATATCAACACCATTGGGGCCTGGTGGTATAGGCATAATAAGGATTTCCGGACCCGGGGCGTATGCGATTCTGAAACGACTTTTTGTTCGGAAGAGACACAGCAGCAAGCGTGCTAATAGCGACATATTCGCAGGACACTTTTCCTCCCATTTGGTTTACTACGGGTATGTCATCGAATCGGATACCAGGAACATCATCGATGAAGTCTTGGCCATCTACATGAAGGGTCCTAAAAGTTTTACCCGCGAAGATGTCGTAGAGATCCATTCTCATTCCGGTTTTGTCGTCCTTGATCGGATTTTAAGCGCGGTCGTTGATGCTGGTGCCAATCTGTCCGGTCCTGGAGAATTCACCAAACGTGCCTTTCTCAACGGGCGTATAGATATTACACAGGCCGAGGCAATAATTGACCTTATTAATGCACCCTGTGAAACAGCCGCCCAAATGGCGAGCTGTCAAGTAGCGGGGGGGGTTAGGGAAGCGGTTAACAATATCATTGGCACAGTTACCGCGTTGCAAGCGAAATGTGAGGCGTTCATCGAATTTTCTGAAGCGGGTGAGAATGAACGCGACCTTTTTGACGTTCAAGGGGCTGTCAGGAAGTCTGTTTTACCGAAACTTTCATCACTCATACAACGGCAAAAAGAGACAGCCATTTTTCGTGAAGGAATACTTTTGGCTATTGCCGGGGCACCAAATGTTGGAAAATCAAGCTTGCTAAACAAACTGGTAGAAAGGGAAACTGCTATCGTGTCAGAGTTTCCCGGAACTACCAGGGATGTTGTACGAGAATATATTTCAATCAATGGTGTGCCGGTCGTTGTCTGTGACACAGCGGGTATTCATGACACCAAAGACCCAGTGGAATGCATTGGCATTGCAAAAGCGCGTGATCAGATCAATCGTTCAGATATTGTTCTGGTGGTTTTGGAAGCTACCCGCAGCATTAACCGTTTTGAAGAAAAACTGATTGCAGAAACGTTAAATAAGAAAACGACCGTAGTAATTAACAAGGACGATATTGCTGACGATTGCGCGATTTCGGAAATCGAAAAAAGATTGAAAACCATACGGCACATCAGGGTTTCTGCGAAACTCGGAACAGGCATTGCAGAATTGAAAGATCTGATATTCAAAGAGTTGGTTTCAGGACAAAACATTGTGAATGGTGAAAGTGTAACACCAAATTTAAGGCAGCGTAAAATACTCGAAAAGGCAAAGCAGGAAATCCAGCGCTTCAACTTTGCCGTTGAAACCGAACAATCCCTTGAATTCATGTCTGGAATGTTGAACAATGTTCTCCAGATTCTGGAAGAAATTTCCGGAAACAGAAACAAGGAGGATCTTTACAATCATATTTTCGACCAATTTTGTATTGGTAAATAATGTTTCACGTGAAACATTATTTGGGGAGTCTGACACATGATACCTGAACTGGATGCTGTTTTTAAAAAATATGAGGCCCTCGTCAAACAGGTGGATGGCGTTTTTGAAAGTGTTCGACAACAATATTCGGATTGTGTGAACTGCAAGCTGGAATGCTCGGATTGTTGCCATGCACTGTTCGACCTCTCCTTGGTGGAAGCGCTATATATCAACCGGCGATTTTTAGAAAATGTGGCTGGTGAAAGGAAAAATGAAATCCTGGACGACGCTAACAAGGCGGATCGAAAAGCATTCCGGATGAAACGAAAGGCTTTTAAGGCGGTGGATGCCGGTGAAAAATCAGAAGAACAGGTTCTTCTTGAAATGGCTGCCGAACGGATCCGCTGTCCCCTTCTAAACAAGGAAAACCGATGTGATCTGTATGAGTCCCGTCCGGTTACCTGCCGGCTCTATGGCATTCCCACCGCTATTGCCGGACGCGGCCATACTTGTGGGCTGTCTGCCTTTAAGGAGGGTGAGTCCTACCCCACAGTGAATCTGGATTCCGTGCAAGCCAAGCTTCATGAGTTGTCTCAGGAAATTGTTGCTGCGTTGCGATCCACGCACGTAAAAATGGGTGATCTGTTGATGCCGCTTTCCATGGCGTTGTTGACGGTTTTTGATGAATCGTATCTCGGAATAAAAACCGACAAAAAAAAAGGCCCTGAAAAAAAACAGGAATAAGGTAGTGAAAATGGAGAGTTCTTTTTCCGATGCAGACAAGAAAAAAGCCGTTTTTGAAGCCATGTCGCCCCGCCGGCAAAAACACATCCTCAACAAGAGCGGCTACGAAAACTGGGACCCCTTTGAAAAACCGAAGGATCCGATTGATATGCGCATGGATAAAAGCAAACGAACCTCTCAAATGCTGGTGAGGGAATTTTTGCAGTCATGTCCCATGGAACGGTATTCCAATAGTTACGGGAGGGGCGTGTTGGAAATAGCAATGGGCATCATCAATGAGGACGATCGGTTTATCGGCATGTATGAGTTTGCGCTGTGGCACAAAAAATTATTGGAGGACGATGGGATTGAGTAGTGCTTAGTGTTTTTTGCAGGCTCACCGAAAATCTCTTTAATAGTGTGAGATAATGGTATTGATGGATGCCTCAGCGTCTCAGGTTCTTCAATTCATCGCCGAATCTCCTTCTAAAGTCAGTTTTGCCTGTTTAAAACGCCATTTCTCTGGAACCCACCTGAAGAACCCAAAAGAACTCAAATCGTTGGTCGCCGGCCTGATTCAAGCCGGCAAGCTGTGCTACACATCCCACTATGGCAGTTCTTTTATCGAAGTTTCCTATGACCGACCCCGAATTGTTTCAGAGCATGTGGTGATAAAACCGCCGTTGTGCTCTTGGAAACTATCCGCAGGTCAATGGGTTGTCACTCTTGACAGGGGGGCGTCCTTTGGCGGAGGAGAGCATCCAACAACCCGCCTGGCCATCCAGTTGATTGACAATGTTCTTCACCTGCCGTATTGGCGGGATAAAAAGCAGGCGCTCAGGGCAGTTGATATCGGAACAGGATCCGGCGTCTTGGCGATTGTTGCCGCAAAAATGGGCGTTGGTCTTGTCTGTGGAATAGATACCGACCCCTGTGCCGTTTTTGAAGCCCGCGAAAATGTTCGTATGAACCATGTGGAAGATCGTGTCAATATTCTCGATGATGACCTGGAGGCCATCGTCGGTTCTTATGACCTTGTTTTTGCCAACCTGAGAATGCCGACATTGTTCGGCATTCGGGCCGTATTGGAGAGAAGCGTCGCTGCTGACAGCGTGCTCGTTTTTTCCGGGTTAAAAACGGATGAAACGATGCCGATTTGTGATTTTTACAAAGAGGCCGGCTTTATTTTTCTTCAAAAACGGTCGGAAAAAGGCTGGAGCGCCATATGCTTAGCAAGGGGCTCTCTGTTGAACGAAGGGGCTCTACCCGCATCGGTATATTAGCCGTGGCAAGATCGTTTTAAATTAAGGCTCTCCGGGCGCCACACCTTAACCCATTGTTTTTATAGATGTTTTAAAAGGCCCGCCCTTTTAGCGGCGAAGTTAATCCGAAACCAGCCTAATTTCGATAGTTGGGATGGCGCCACCATTTATTAGTCATTCTGAAACCCTGTTCCCAGAAGATATTCTTCATACTCGGTGGGTCTCGTCTGATAGATTTCCAGCATGGCCTCATAGGTTTTGCGCTCTTCACTGCTTTTCCACCCATTCCAGTCCGCCATGCTCTGCCATGTGCAGATGACAGCCATGTTCTCAGGAAATTCACTTTGCATTAGCGTTTCACCGGAAATATAGCCAGGCTGATTCATGGCGATAGCGCGAATTTTTTTCATAAGAGAAATAATCTGGGGGATGTTTTCTTTAACAAAACGGCGCTTGATAATAATTTTAGCGATCATGGTTACCTCCATTTTAAACTGTGTAAGCTATCCTACAAGAAAACTCCATAGAATACCGGCGCAGATCGCAGATCCGATAACCCCGGAAGAGTTGCACGCCATGGCATGCATCAACAGGTAGTTGGATGGATCCTCTTTCTGTCCCATCGCATGAACTTCTCTAGCAGACCCGGGAACCGCGGACACGCCCGATGCGCCGAGCAATGGGTTGATTTTTTCTTTTGAAACAAGGTTCATGAGTTTGGCAAAAAGTATACCGGAGGCCGTAGCGAGGCTGAAGGCCACGGCGCCAAGAATAAAAATGCCGATAGACTTCGTAGTGAGAAAAACATCTGCCTGAGTACTTGCACCAACGGTAAAACCGAGGAGAATCGTTGCCGTGTCAATGATGGCGGTTCTGGCTGTTTGGGCCAATCGGTCAACCACGCCGCTGACTTTCATCAGGTTCCCGAAGAAGAAGGTTCCCAGCAAGGGAATGGAGGCCGGGGCAAGAAAGCAGCAGAGGAACAAACCGATCACCGGGAAAATCAACAGTTCTTTTCGGGAAACCGGCCGTGGGTCCGGCATGTGAATCAGGCGTTCAGCCTTAGTCGTCAACAGCTTCATGATCGGCGGTTGAATGATCGGAATCAAGGCCATGTATGAGTAGGCGGCAATGGCGATGGGGCCGATCAGGTGGGGTGCCAGTTTCGCAGTTAAAAAGATGGATGTAGGGCCGTCTGCACCACCGATTATCGCAATGGAGGCGGCTTCTTTCGGCAGGAATCCCAAGGCCAGAGCGCTCAGCAAGGTGAAAAAGATGCCCATCTGAGCGGCGGCCCCCAGCAGCATCAGTTTCGGTCGCGCCAGCAGCGATGAAAAGTCCGTCATCGCGCCGAGACCGAGAAAAACGATAGACGGGTAGACGCCGGTGGTGACGCCAAAATATAGGTAGTGAAGGACGCTGTTCGGTTCATAAATGCCAAGGCCGAATCCCTTGAAAAAAGGAATGTTTCCAACCAGGACACCAAAACCAATGGGCAGCAGCAACAGCGGTTCGTATTTTTTACCAATGGCCAGGTAAACAAAGAGGATACCGACGCCCCACATAAAAAAATGCCGATAGTCGGCAAGGTAGTACCCGGTATTGGTAAGAAACTGCAGTAAAAGATCCATTTTTTACGTCCTTATCATTTATTCAGAAATGGGTTGCCAGGAAAAGCGTCCTTCACCACCAGAGACCAGTATTCCGGCGTCTCTGAAACGATTGATCGAAAGATGGGGATGAGGCAGTCCAACCTCTCTGGATTTCCGGTGAAGATCGACCAGCGAAAACGCTTCTCCTAAATCTCCAGTCAAGGAAATATAGATCGTTGATGCGGCCTTAATGTCTTCCGGCAGCTTCTCCGGGACAATGCTTTTGGGTGTTGCTTCCGCTTTCGGTGCTTCTATCGGCGGATGGGCCTTCGCTTCAAAAAAACCGGTGAGGCGAGGAATCAGTGAAATTAAAAAAGAAAGCACTGCCAAGCCGGTAATAACGATACAGGCCCCTGCGCCTGCCATGGCCCATCCGTTGGCCTGCTGAATAGCCGCTAACCCGTACATGTTGCCCCCTCCATAACGACGTTGTCAGGACGCCTGCATAGACGGTAAAAAGGCGCTCTGTGTTGGAATTTGAATGGACACGCCGAACCGCAACTGTCCAAAATATTTTAACGCTCATACCACAAAACGAAAGTCAATGATAAAGCAAAAATCCGGAAAGAATCAGAATATTTCTTACACCACGAAACAGAAATCGGGTATAAATGTGCACCCTTTTGTTTATAATAAAGGCAGAATAGAAAAAATGGAACGCTGCTGTTGACTTAACGAATCGGATCATCGTAGTAAAAAGCCTTACTTTAGTTAGGCCGCGGAAAAATATTCTATCAAGAAAAGGAGGATCAAATGAGAGGCAGGAAAAATTGGCGAAGGCGGTTCGTTTGGATACTTTTTTGTGCCGTGCTGCTTACCATTTTTGGAGCCGGTGTAGGGATTGCGGCTGAAAAACAATTGAAGGCCGGTTTTGTTTATGTGGGGCCGGTGGGCGACTATGGCTGGTCTCATGCCCATGACGCGGGACGAAAATATGCCGAAAAGCAGCTGCCGTGGCTGAAAACCGTTTATATCGAGTCTGTGGCTGAAGCGGATTCCGCGAGAATCATCGATCGTTTTATTCAAGAAGAAAAATGCGACGTGGTCTTCACAACCAGCTTCGGATACATGGATGACACAATCAAAGCGGGAGCAAAATATCCTGACAAGCATTTCATGCACTGCTCCGGCTTCAAACAGGCCAAAAATGTAGGCACCTATTTTGCCGACCTCTACCAGACCTATTATCTGAACGGATTGATGGCCGGTGGACTGACCAAGAGCAATAAAATCGGCTATGTGGCTGCTTTCCCCATTCCCGAATTGGTTCGCCATATCAATGCCTTCGCCCTTGGCATCAAGGCCGTGAATCCCAAGGCCGAAGTTCATGTGCGTTGGACCTACGCCTGGTATGGGCCGGATAAGGCCAGGGAGGCGGCTGAAGCGCTGATCGCCGAAGGCTGTGATGCCCTGGCGTTTACAGAGGACACGCCGGCTGTCATCGAAGTGGGCCAGGAGCATACGGAAAAAGGCAAGCAGATTTATACCTTCAGCCACTACAGCCCCATGCAACCGTATGGAAAAGACTCCGTGGTGTCCGGCCAGCTGGTTGACTGGGGGGTCATGTACGAAAAAATTCTCAAGGACCTGTATGAGGGGACCTGGAAAAGTGATGACCAGTGGTGGCTGGTTGCAGAAAAGGCGGCCATCCTGGGAGGGTCTTTCAGCGAACCCATCAATCCCAAGTTTGCAGACGAGTTGAAGGCTGTTACTGTGAAGACAAAGGACTTTAAAGCGCTTTCCGTTTATGACTTGATCTTTAAACGCTATGAGCAGATGAAAAAAGGCTCCGACGTCTTCGATCCTTACATGGGGCCCATTTCAGACAATACCGGAATGCTTCAAATCAAAGCCGGCGAAAAGGCCTCCAAAGGAGAATTGCTGAGCATCATGTACTATGCAGACAACGTGGTGGGAAGCATTCCCAAATAGTGCCCATCCGGAAACGGTCTTTTCGCCCGATATCTGCGTTATGCTCAAATTTTATCCTCGGAATATCAACTATATGCCTGCGGTAAAATTTTTCGCATGCCTTGATCTCGAACAAAAATCCTCGTTTCTGGATAGACACTAAATAAACGATTATGATGCATAAAATCGAAACGCTTGAAATGGTAAATGTTTCAAAGTCATTTCATGGCGTTCGGGCAAACGATAACATCAACTTGAAGGTCTCGTCAGGAGAAATTCTGGGCCTGCTGGGGGAAAACGGCGCCGGAAAAACCACGCTGATGAATATCCTCTACGGTATTTATCAGCCCGATGCCGGAGAGATCCGGGTCAATGGACAGCGGGTTACCATCGATTCCCCCAGGGCGTCCATTGAACATGGCATCGGCATGGTGCACCAGCATTTCATGCTGATCCAGAATCACACGGTCATCGAAAACATCGCCCTGGGTTATGCACGTGCGCCCGGCCTGTTCCCGCAGAAAAAAATCCGGAAGAGCATTGTATCTTTTTCGGAAAAATTTAACTTCAACATCGATCCCGATAAAAAAGTATGGCAGCTGTCCGCCGGTGAACAGCAGCGGGTGGAGATTGTCAAGGCCCTCGTTAACGGGGCCGGGTTGCTGATTCTCGACGAACCCACCTCTGTTCTCACCCCTCAGGAAACGCGGGATTTTTTTCAGGTCCTTGAAAAAATGAGAAAAGACGGTCAGCTGATTATTCTCATCAGCCACAAGCTGGATGAAATCAAAAAGCTTTGCGACCGGGTGACCGTACTTCGAAAGGGCCAGGTGGTGGGGCATGTGGACGCCGAACAGATGGACAAGCGTTCTCTGGCCCGCATGATGGTCGGGCGCGACGTGATCTTTTCTTTTTCCAGGGAGAAGATGCCAAGAAAAGAGAAAGTGTTGGATGTGGCGGATGTTACGGTCGTTGGCGACAAGGGTTATCCGGTCGTCAACGGCATCTCCTTTGCGGTATACAGAAACGAGATTTTCGGTATTGCCGGCGTTTCCGGTAACGGCCAACGGGAGTTGGTCGAAGCCATCACCGGCTTACGGACCGTGACCCACGGCCGGATTCGGATCAATGATAAAGACATTACCAACCAGTCTCCCCGAAAAATCTACAACAACGGGGTGTCCCATGTGCCGGAGGAGCGAATTCGGTTTGGCATCGCACCGAACCTCTTCCTTTACGAAAACGCAATCCTCAAGCAGCACCACCAGAAGAAGTTCTCACGGCTGACCTTTCTCGCCTATGGTCGCATCAAGGCGCATACCCGGCAGCTGATCAAAGAATTTCAGGTGGCCACGCCGTCGATCAATGTGCAAACAAAAAATCTGTCCGGCGGCAATATTCAAAAATTGATTCTCGGCCGTGAGATTTCGGACAAGCCGGACCTTCTGGTGGCTTCCCATCCCACTTACGGCCTGGATGTGGGCGCCACGGAGTATCTGCGCAACCAGCTGCTCAAGCGACGGACGGAAGGCGGTGCAGTCTTGCTTGTGTCCGAAGACCTGGACGAACTCTTCGAGCTGTGCGACCGAACGGCCGTTATTTTTAAAGGACGTTTTATGGGAATTCTGGAGTCGGATGATCCCCGGCTCGCGGATATCGGATTGATGATGGCCGGCACCAAGAATTTAAGGCCGGGAGATGGGGCGGATGCTTCACTTTAAAGTCTCGGACCGTGAGCAGATATCCGCCATCGGCACCTTTTTGACCCTGGTCCTGGCGTTGACCGCCGGCATGGTCGTTATCGGACTGATTTTCCTGTTATGCGGCGTGAATCCGTTTTTTGCATTCAAGAAAATCTTCAGCGGCTCCTTTGGCAGCGTTTTCGGTTTCAAAGAGACGATTACCAAGGCCATTCCGCTCATTCTCATCGGCGGCGGACTTGCTCTGGCGTTCAAGGCAAAATTCTGGAACATCGGCGCAGAGAGTCAGCTTCTCATGGGCGCTATTTTCGGCACGTGGGTGGGGTTGCACTGGGGGCCGGTGCTTCCCTCACCGGTGATTGTTCCCTTGATGTTTGTTGCCGGGTTTATCGGCGGGGCGCTTTGGGGGCTGATCCCGGCCATCCTCAAGATCCGGTTTGCCATCAACGAGGTGATCTCCACGCTGATGCTCAACTACATCTGTGCGGAATTTCTCATACTACTGATCGTTGGACCCTGGAAGAGCAAAAAAAAATTCGGTTTTCCTTATACCGACGATCTTCCTGATTCGGCCATTTTATCCCTGCTTCCCGGATCCAGGATTCACACCGCCACGTTGATTTTGGCTGTGGTTGCCGTCGTGGTGCTGGCCATTGTCATCTACAAGACCCGTTTCGGGTATGAAGTGCGGGTGATCGGTGAAAATCCTGATGCGGCTAAATATGCGGGCATTGATTTTACCCGAACGACATTGCTCATTATGGCCATCAGCGGCGGCATGGCCGGTCTGGCCGGTATTGGGGAGGTGGCCGGCATTCACCATTATTTAAGCTATCCGGACTCCATTTCCTCCGGTTATGGCTTTACGGCCATTATTGTGGCCTGGCTGGCCAAACTCAATCCGCTTTACGTCATCTTTTCGGGCATCTTTTTTTCCGGCATCCTCGTCGGCGGAGACGCCATTCAAATTTCGCTAGGGCTGCCGGCGGCAACGGTGGATGTTTTTAACGGAACCCTGCTGTTTTTTCTGATCATGGGTGACTTTTTTACGAAGAACAAAATTCGAGTACTGTCGGGAGAAAGGGCCTAACCCATGGAAGAGTTGATCCTTTCAGTGGTTCAGCGAACGCTGGTTGCCGGTACGCCCCTGCTGCTCGGCACCATCGGTGAGATTATCTCCGAGCGGTCCGGTATCCTCAATCTAGGCGTGGAAGGCGTGATGGCCGTTGGTGCGGTGACGGCTTTTATCGTCACCCATCATACGGGCAACCCCTGGCTCGGACTCTGCGCGGCCATCGTTGCGGGGATGCTGATTTCCATTGTTCATGCGTTTGCATCGGTGAGTCTTCAATCGAACCAGGTAGTCTCCGGCTTGGCGCTGACCATGCTCGGTTTGGGGGTGGCGGGATTGTTGGGAAAGCCCTATGTGGGGAAACCGCTGGCCATTAAAATCAACGCGATGCCAATCCCCTTCCTTTCGGACATTCCGGTGGTGGGGCCGGTGCTTTTCAATCAGAGCCCTTTTTTTTACATGGCGGTGCTCCTGGCCATCGGCGCCTGGTTTGTTCTTGAGCACACGCTGCTGGGCATCCGCATCCGTTCGACCGGAGAGAACCCTAAGGCCACGGAAACCCAGGGCGTCAATGTTTCGCTGGTTCGCTATCTATCGGTAATTGCCGGGGGCGGATTTTCTGCCATGGCCGGCGCCCACCTCTCCATTTCCTACAGCAAGTCATGGATTGAGGGGATGACTGCCGGTCGCGGTTGGATCGTTATCGCCCTGACCATTTTTGCTCTGTGGAACCCCCTGCGGGCCATGGTGGGCGCCTTTCTTTTTGGCGGGATTTTTGTGCTTCAATATATGCTTCAACCCCTGGGCATTTCACCGAATTTTTTAGCCATGCCGTCGCCTCAACGCCCCGGCCATGCTGGCGGAACCTTACCGCCGCGGAGAGCGCTAAGGGCTCGCCTCTAATCCATTGCGTGGGGAAGGCTCGACCGCACGTCCGGCAACCCGGCCAGCATAATCATTTCGGAACGTGACGATAGAAAACCGTCAATGATGTATTCATTCCAGTAGTTCCTGTTCAGGCCATATTTCATCATTTTTTCGTAAGCACACACAGGGTCCTTTATCCCTGTTTTGGGCAGAGTCCTTTCAAAAAATGCTTCCCACTGGCTCACTGGACCAGTTGTGTATTGATTGCCGGTCAATTCGCCAAGGATATAAGGCGTTATGAAAACGAGCGAGTAACCTGAAGCAAGGTTGGGGAACGGTTCAGGGAGCAACCGTGTAAACCAGACCTCCCCGGATTCACCCGGATAGCCGGCTGGAACGATCGCTCTTACGGATTGATTGGAAACAAATTCGGTCAGGCAAACAAGGCCGTCCTTTACCCCTTCATGCCGGTAGATGCCCATTCTGGAGCGCTGCATGATATCTAAAAGCGTAATCAATCCCTGATCCATATTTATCTCCTTGCCGACATCGATGGCCACCGTGGTCAGAGATTCCTTCTGGAGCCCAAGACAAAGATCAAAAAAACCCCAGCAGAAAAAATAGGATTTGGTCAACGGACTCATCGGCGGCCCGGAAGGCAGGTAATGATCCTGGGCATCGCCATAGGCGTCCGCCAGGCGTGAAAGCGCGGGTAGTTCAGCCAGTTGCTCGATCATGACCGACAGCTTGTTCTGGGCATAGGCGTAAACGGCATGCAGCGGGTCCAGACCGGCCATATCCTTTTCAGAAATAATGGATTTTTCGAGTTCCGCCGCGCTTTGCTTAGCGTTGCGATAGACTTCCAGGTCGTATATTTTTTGGTTCGAGTGCTTTTTAAGGGCTTTGATCACTTTTTGGGCGATAGGTCCGCGACCGGGGACTTTGCCTTTTATTTTTCCCATCTTTTTTGCTCTCCATTGGTGAACTTCTTTTATCGTTGCTACCATGGTGTACTTCTTCTACTGTCGTGAATGGTCACAAGTAAATGTTCCCGAGCCCGTGTCGCGGCCACATATCGTTCGCACCGCTCCAACACCTCGGCATTAATTAAGTGGTTCATCGGATCATCAGGTTCGGCGCATGCCAAGGCTATTGCGCGAAACTCCAATCCTTTAATTCTTTTTATGGTGCCCAATCGAACACCTGGTTCATCTTTGCCGGGATCAACTTCACGTGGTTTTAATTGAAGAATGGATATGTTTGCGTCCGTCAATGCCGTAACGATGGCCGGTTTGTATGGGGTGATGCAAATTTCATAGTTTTTAAGACTGTGATCATCCATCAAGGTTTGCACCCAGGCAACAATTGCTTCAGCTTCGTCCTTTTGGCTTTTGCATGCCTCGACGATCGGCTCAGGGCCTTTAAACACCGAATGATCGCCGGCTATGGAGACTTGGTGACCGTCTAAATCATCGATTTCAAGGCCCTTGAGCATTGCCTGGGCATATTTTCTGATCTGCTCACTGGTGCGATAATTGATTTTGAGCCGTCTTGAGCGGCCTCGAATTTCAATGCCGGCCCTGCTCATTGGAATCTTGGCGCGGTATATTCTTTGATGGCCGTCACCCACTGTACAAAGTGGGTCGAGCAAGCTTTCTTTAATGGGGCTCAGTGCTCGAATAAGCTTAAGCGCTTCAAGGCTGAAGTCCTGCGCTTCATCAACGAGCACGTGCCGATATTGATTAAAGTTCCCCTGCTCAACAGCTAAGCGCGCCTGATGAATAGCGCCCTCAATTGTCAGGATATTGCGCTTCTTCAGTCCCCGTTGGAAAGCTCTGAAAACAGGCCACGCTTGGCGTCTTTGTTTTCGGCTAATCCTTGGTCTGGCTGAACGGACCGTTGTCAGGTAGTCCTCTTCATTGTCAATGCCATTGGCGTCGATGACATTCCAATACTCTTTGACCATTTCATCCTGGGCCATGGGCAACTGCCCCAGTTCCGGGTTTGCCCATATCGAGTCCCAAATGGCATCAAAATCCTCATCATCACCAATGCGGCCTTTCCAGCCTGATCGTGTGCATATGGTTCTTGACAGGGCGTGTAAATTGGTCACCTCAATGTGTTCGGCGGCGCTCGAATCCATCTGTCTGATATATTCTTTAAGGGTGATCGACAGATTCGTTGTGAATGTTGTTAATAAAACTTTTTCTTTGGGATCTTTCAGTTTGTTGGCCAAATAAACTGCCCGGTGAATCAGGCAAACCGTCTTTCCGGTACCGGCCGAACCATTGATATTCATTGGTCCCTTGGTTCCCCATTCAACAAGTTTCTTTTGGTAGGGATGCAGGAAGATCCGCCACTCCTCAAGAGGAGCCTCTAAAATATCCTTCAAGTGTTCTTCGCCCTTCACCAATACCAAATCGAAATTGGCCCTTTCGGCAACATTCGTGAAATCGCCCGGCCCTTCGGGAATCAGTTCCGGAGCAGGCACTGTTGCGATGCCAAGCATCTCCTCCAAGGCCTCATCGAGACTCAAACCGGCGGCGATACCCACCAAAAGATCCCGGCAATCTTTGGGTAAGTAATCACTTAACGCTTCAAGGGACTCATCCGACGATATCGCCTTAACTGCAGGAATTAAAGGTTCTGGCACGCCTGCCCTGAATAGCTCGGCCTCGGATAATGTCGCCAATGGATAATCATCCGGTGAAGCGGGTTTTTCTGGTTGTTGCTCTACAGCTGCTTGCAATTTCTCGACATCAAAAACCTGAAACACCCCGGTTTTGGGATGCATCTCGAACCGCTTGTTTTTGGCCCAGGCATATGCCTTATCATGGGTATCTATATGCACCATGAGATAGGTATCGCCTTGTTCAGGCGCAATAATGATGGCCCGATATCCATCCGGCAAGTTGGCGCCACGCACCTTTGAATCAGCCATCATTTCATCAAGCTTGTGGACATGTAATGAAGGATCGGCTGGATTCACCTGAAAGCGATCCATGAACCCAGCGACCTTTTTTTGAACCTTGGTCGGTAACTTATGGTAGCCCTTTAGTACATCCCGGTGCATCATCAGTTGAGCCATCATTTATCTCCCAATATAATCCTTTTGATCTCACTTATCAGCCAACCCGTACCGTTGGTCTCAATGTCATCCGGCAAAATAACCTTCCACCCCTGATGCTGCCATTGATTGGCAAAACCCTGCTGGTCTCCGGCAAGAATGGCAATCTTGGCATTGGGTCCTTCCCATGCCAGCTCTGCAAAGGCATCATCTTCAATATTATCATTAACGTATTCTACTGTTGGAACAGGCAAATCAGCCTTGGCAAGGGCCTCCACTACTGGTCTCAGGCGTGAAATGGTCTCTTCAAAAACTTGCTTCCATTCACCAGACATTTCAAACTTTCCTTCAAACAGGATCTCCGGAGCATTATTATCCTGGGCTTCACTTGATGTCCAGAAAGCAAACGTGTTGGTAAACTGAAATGCATTGATGCACGCCAAAAACCGGCGCCATCTCTCTTTGAAGTCACTGCCGGAAACCTCTTGCTCACTGTCGCCCATTCGGCCGATGATACCGGCTCGTTCCTTGGCATGAATGATGGCATTTTCGACTGTGATGTAGGTGATAAAATCCTGCGTAAGAGAGGCACGGTCATTATACACCCATTCACCATTCTCATCGTTGGGTATCGATGGCAGAGCACTACCTTTACGCCATCCTTCAAAAGCCGCTTGCAATTTCGAGTGCCTGACTTTTCGCCGGCCGGCCAATAGCAGTAAAGGGTGGAAAACAATATAATCCGCTATCAGTTTCCAGCCGACTTCATTCGGCGCAGCCAAATATGCTTTAAGCTGCTGCATGCCGTTAGCGACAAACTTGTGGGCATTTGGTATGTCTTCCTTATACTTTTGAGAAAGCGATTGTTGGTATTTAACAAAATAACTGGCCAATTGAGGATGACAAACCATTACATGCGTCTGATTTTCGTTAGCCAGATCTTCCCATGTCACCCCCCAGACCCAGTAATTGCCGCTTTCAAGAATAGCCCTGCGTTTATTCATATCATCGGCAAGCCGGTTATTGGGATGGCAGTGAAATTCAAAGCCGTCCGTAAAAATGGCCACCGGCTTAATGGTATCGTCATCGCAAGAGAGCAAAAAATCAGGTTGAGACTGGACCATCACTCCCTGGGCAGTGCCTAACGACGGTTGTAGTTCCAGCTCCCACAGACGATCCGAGTCAGGTAGAGAAAAACGAAAACCCTGACTTCCCTTGATAATGGTTTCGGACCACGACCCTTTACAGCCTTCAACAAAGGAACGGAGAGACTCTACAAATTTCTTTTCCAGCACACTTCCGAAAAGGGAATTCACCTTAATTTGTTCCAACTCACCTTTGTTGACGCGTTTTTCTCCTGAGTCAATGAGCCGGTTGAGCAGTTTTATACCGCGTTCTCGACTGATCCGGTCGGCCTTATACTGAAGATGGTAAGATCGAATACATCGATAACAGCCGTCGGTATCATCCATCTCATCCTGTTGAACGAACTTGCGGCAGGGGCAAGTTTCAAGCGTATCCCTGGCCCGCCTCAACACGTCCATGATCCCTTCGCCTTCTCGCCCCTTGTCGTCCTTTTCTTGAAACAAGGATTTTAAAAAGCCGGTGCCACCGGGGACGGCATCCATGATAACCAGGTAATGCTTGGTTATGCCTGCGGTTGAATCGGGCATGATTTGAGGTTGAACAATAAGATGGGCAGGATTACCTTCAAACCGCAACCGTAGCCCAAGGTAAATACAGGCAACCAGTGTGTCGATGTCTTCACTATCGGCCAAAGGCAACAGCAGCCGAATGGCCTCTGATTTTAATTGGCGATACAAGTATAAAGGAATGTATTTAAATGCCTGTTGGCCATCTTGGCCTTCCTGCCGCAATTTTTCATACCTTCGCCGGCCTTGGCAACTTCGTCTATGCAGACCGGCGATATCGCTTTGGGGGGTTAGATTGGGGGGTATGGCAATGCCGCAATGTTGACAAATCTGGAAACCGTCGTCCGAAACAAAGGTGTCCGGACCAAAAGGGATATCTTTTTGATCCATCAGGTAGCCGGTGTTGATCTCCCTCAAAATCATCGAAGAGCGGTACTCAATGCCAAAAGGCAGGTCATCCTCACCGACCGCCCCGGCCGAACGCTCTTTTGTCTGGTCAAATGAGACGATTACTTCATAGAACCCCCTTTGACGCTCTTCATCCCTGTCCCCGGAGAGGCTTTCATAATGTTCCATGTAAGACAGCGCCTGGGATTGTGAAAACTCGATAAACTGCCGGTGCTGGCCGATTTCCAACTGGCTGCCGCGACCACCAGCGTGACCGCATTGCGGACAGGCCGGATTCGCATCCGGTTCGTTGAGTTCTTCGATCCTGCGCATGTGGCCACACAGACCACAAACTGCCCAGGTCTCGGTGAGCAATTGCTGGGGATTGCCGATGGCGATTTGCTGAATATCAAACTGTCGACGATGGGTGTAAAAGGTGTTGCACGGGGCCAGCTCTCTGAGGGCAGCGGTGGCATTGCGGTAAACCTCCACCGGTTTATAATCCTGATCCGCATGCCGGTGTTTATTGTAAACTGACCCATAAAATCGCACTCCCCGTTCCGGGAAAGCATAATTGGGAAGTAGTCCGTAATCGGTAAAAAGCCCCAGGGTTGTGATTCGGCTGAGACCACTTAGGCGACCCTTCAAGATGCGCATCTCCTGTTGAATTTCTACACGCGCGTCCTTTTCTTCTTCATCCAATTTTTTGGTGGTGGTCCAGTTTATCTGTATTGGTGTGTCGGCATAAAAGTTAAGAATTCTGACATGCTCCAGACATGATCGGTAAGACCCGCTGCCATAAAAGGAGTTGTCGGACATTTGAAACG
>JABZFO010000050.1 GCA_014237405.1 Desulfosarcina sp.
GAGAGGGTGGGATTCGAACCCACGATCCCGCTTTTGGCAGGATACCGCTTTTCGAGAGCGGGGCCTTCAGCCGCTCGGCCACCTCTCCTTTCCCTTCAAAGGCACCAGCGTAAAGAAGCTTTCGATATCTTTTTTACGTTCGTTTTGTCAACCCTCAAGTTAGGCCGACCCAAAAGATGCACCAAACGAAAAATTCTTGAACTGACAAGGCCACCTATAGTATCAATTTTTGTTTTGCATCCGACGTAGAGAAAAAGAAAGGGAACAACCATCCATGGCCACTGTCATGCCTTTTAAGGGAATCCTTTATAATCCGGGAAAAATTGCCGACAGTGCGGACGTCACCACACCGCCCTATGATGTAATCTCACCTGACGATCAGGCGGCCTTTTACGAAAGGCATCCCAACAATGTCATCCGCCTGATTCTGGGACGGGCCAGAGCGACCGACACCGCCCGGGACAACCCCCATACCCGATCGGCAGCCTATTACCGGCAATGGATGTCGCAAGGCATTCTCAAGCAGGGCAAGCAGGCGGCCCTGTATCTCAAATCCATCACCTACGTCCATGAAGAAAAGGCCATTACCCGCTATGGCCTTGCTGCGCTGATCGGCCTCGAGCCATTCGAAAAGCGCGTCATTCTCCCCTATCCGGATGATGGGGGCGTCCTGAGCACTCTTGAACAGGCTGTTGACAAATCCGCACCCATCGTTGATTTCAGGGATGATCAGGGCCACAGGCACCGGTTGTGGCAAATCCTCGATCCGGCGATCCACCGCCAGGTGGCCGAGGCCATGAGAGACAAACGGCTGTTTATCGCCGACGGCCACCACCGATATGAAACCGCATTGAATTTCAGAAAGCATCTGAAGGATACGGATCCATCCTTCAGCGACCGGCATCCGGCCAACTATGTCCTGATGTACCTGTGCAGCATGAACGATCCTGGATTGATCATTCTTCCCGCCCACCGTCTTCTTAAAGCGGTCAGCATGGAGGATATGCGACAGGCGGTGGAAAATGCACGCAATTACTTTGAGGTTTCCGAATACCCATTTACACCAGGCGATCGCCAACGGGTTGAACAAAACTTTTTAGCCGCCCTCAATGATAGGGCGAGCCGGCAGTGTTTCGGTATTTATGCCCACAAGTCGCCGGTTTTCTATCTGCTGACCCTCAAGACCGGCGTTATGGATCAGCTGTACAAGGATGAGTTGGATGCGTCTCTCCGGTCGCTGGATGTAACGGTGCTGACCCGTCTGTTGTTTATGAAGATTCTTGGTTTTGACCAGAAGCGGCTGGACAACGAACAACTCATCGGATATGCCAGCACGGCAGACAAAGCCCTGCAGTCAATCGATACCGGTGCCTACGATGTGGCCTTTATTCTCAATCCCACCCGGATCGAACAAGTTCAGGAGGTCGCCCAGAAGGGATTGATCATGCCCCGAAAATCCACCTATTTCTATCCAAAAGTAAAATCGGGGCTGGTGATGACCACGCTGATGGAATAGACAGTGTCCACTCAGGCGGAAAACATCGCTTCAACGGCCCGGGTGTAGGTGCCGTCGTCATGGTATAGATGAAGCGGCGGACCAACCTCAAGGCCCGGGTGCCCGCCCTTGATCCCCGTAATCGCCACCAGCCGGGCCGGCGATGCCGGCTTGGAGTGGATCATTGTCAGGGTTTTGGGCTCCAGCCCTGTTGACCGCATGGCCGCCACGAGGTCCACGGTTCGAACAGACGGATAGATAATGGAAAACCGCCCGGACTTGTGCAGCATCCGCCGGGCGGTCAGCAACACCGTTTCCAGATCGGTCTTCAATTCATGCCGCGCCACGGCCCTCTGGCTGTCGGCATTGATCCTGCCGCTGTCCAGTTTACGGTACGGCGGGTTGGTCACCACCAGGTCAACCGGCCCGTCAATATCCGCCGGCGACAATTGTCCCATATCCTTGTCCACAATGCGAACCCGGCCAGTCATCCGGTTGTCCGCCACATTTTGCCGGGCAAGAATGGATAGCGATGGCTGGATCTCCACACCGATCACCTGGATATCCGGATGCCGAAACGCCAGCATGATGGGAATCACGCCACAACCGGTGCCCAGATCCAGCACGGTTTCGCCGGGTGCCGGACAGACCAGATGGGAGAGGATAACCGCATCTATGGAAAACCGGTAACCGGATTTTGGCTGATTCAGGACGACGTTGCCATTGAAGAAATGATCGCGGGTCAGCATATCCATGGGACTTGAAATCTACCGTTGTTCCAGAGCCTTCCAGCACACCGGATAAAAAGATGTTGGATCCGGCTCGCATCAGACGAGAGCCGGGCAGCCGGCAAAACCGGCACCTGGATCAGGTTAATTTATTTTTCCGAGGCCCTCACATCGGGCCGATTTTGAATTTGATATCCTCGATCCGTTCGTTTTTCAGGCCGTGGTTGAGCTTCTCCAGCAGTTCGGTCTTTAAAAACCGGAGCTGATGCAGCCACGCGGAACTGGATACATGCACCAGCAGAAGCGACCCCTTGACGGCAAAGGGTCTCGCGTTGTCTGAAATTGGCGGCCCCACCGCCGTTTCCCACACATGGACCAGGTGCAAGATTCCTCCGCCGCTGTCGGACCGGCATTGATCGAGAATGGATTCCAGCACCTGGCCAATGGGCGTAAACACGTTGTTGGGCAAACGCTTTTTCACCATGCAGGATCAATCTCCTTTCAAGGCTGATGCAATGGAGCCGGTATAAAAACTGTCTTCCCAGAAGTCAATACAAACCCTGATGAAATCGGCTCAAAGTGAGCAGGAATGACAGGGAAAAGCGGCCCGGATGGGTGCAGCCCACCGATTTCCCTTGACTTAGCCGGTTGCTGATCTTAGGTTAACCATCATTTGTAAATCGTCTGGGGCCAGCTATAATTCATCTATCCGCCGATATTCAAAATCCACCCGGTATCAAGGGGCGTCCCCCTTCGCCTTAAAAGGGCGATCGGTCAGCCGAACGATCAGGCGGGCGGCGGTAAGAACCATCTTAAGATTAACCACTATACAAGGATAAAAAATGGCTTGGGATTGGGAAAAGTTAAACCGTCAGCATCAGCAGGGCGGCGGCGTTCCACCGCAAATGGACGATATCGTCAATCAGTTGAAAAAATTCAAACCGCCGGGCGGCTCGCTGCTGATTATCGTTGTCATTGCTGCGCTGGTGATCGGCTACTCTGTCTTTTTTACCATCGAGTCCGGTTCGGTTGGGGTGGTTCAACGTTTCGGCAAATTTGTCCGGATCGCGCAGCCGGGTCCTAACTTCAAACTGCCCTTCGGCATCGAAAAAATCAACAAAGTGCGTCAGGACCGCATCTACAAGGAAGAGTTCGGCTTTCAGTCCGAGCGCAGTGAGAGTGGTGGCAGGTACGCATCGGCCCAGGATACGGCCAGCATATCCCTGATGCTCACCGGCGACCTGAACGTGGCGGTGGTGCCGTGGATCGTTCAGTACAAGATCAAGGATCCGTACAACTACCTGTTCAAGGTAAAAGATGCCAACGGCCTGTTGAGAGACCTGTCGGAATCCAGCATGCGCCTGGTGGTGGGGGATCGCAGCATCAACGAGGTGATCTCCAAGCGGGACGAAATTGCCGTGGAAGCGCAGCGGGTGCTCCAGGATGAGTTGGACGCGGCGGAAACGGGCATCAAAGTAGTCACCGTGGAGATGAAAAAAACCAATGTACCCACGCCGGTGCAATCCTCCTTCAATGAGGTCAACCAGGCCACCCAGGAAAAAGAGAAGATGATCTACCAGGCCCGGGAAGACTACAACAAGGCCATCCCGGCGGCCAAGGGTGAAGCGGAACGGACGATCAAGGCCGCCGAGGGCTATGCGCTGAACCGCATCAACCGGGCCAAGGGTGATGCCGCCCGATTCAAGGACCAGTACAGCGAATATGTCAAGGCCAAGGACGTGACCAAGCGGAGGCTGTATCTGGAATCGATGGAGGAGCTGCTCCCCAAGATCAGCCGGAAATTTGTCGTGGATGCCGACCAGAAGAACGTACTGCCTCTTTTAAACCTTGGAAACATTGGTGGTGAATCAAAATGAAAATAAAAGCATTGCTGGCCATTGCCGGCGCACTGGTATTGCTCCTCTTCATCTGTGCTTATACGGTGGATGAAACCGAGCAGGTGGTGGTCACCCGTTTCGACAGGGTCCAACGGACTGTAACGACACCGGGACTGCGGTTCAAACTCCCCGTCATCGAAAAAGCACTGGTTTTCCCCAACAACCTGCAGGAATGGGACGGCGACCCGGGGCAGATCCCGACCAGGGAAAAGACCTACATCTGGGTGAACACCTTTGCCCGCTGGAAGATCGTTGATCCCGTCCTCTTTTTCAAAACGGTGGGGTATGTCAGCCAGGCGCAACAGCGGCTGGATGAAATCATCGATCCTACCGTGAGAAACTTCATCACCTCCAACCGCCTCATCGAAGCGGTTCGAAACAGCAACCGGGAACTGGACACCTTTGAGGATTTGGGAGATAGCCGTGGAGCTGATGCGCAGAAAAAGAAGCCGGTCAGATTTTCTCAGGTGTTCGTCGGCCGGGATAATATTGACACCGGCATCCTGACCCAGGCAAAGCCCAAGCTGGCCAATTTCGGCATCGAACTGGTGGATGTCAAGATCAAGCGGGTCAACTATGTCGAAGAGGTCAGAAGATCAGTCTATGATCGGATGATCGCCGAGAGAAAACAGATTGCCCAAAAATTCAGGTCCGAAGGAAGAGGCGAAGCCCGGAAGATCCTGGGCGAAAAAGAGCGCGAATTGAAGCGCATCGAATCGGAAGCCTACCGAACGGCCCAGGAAGTCAAGGGTAAGGCGGATGCGGAATCGACGCGCCTCTACGCAGAGGCCTTCGGACTGGACCCGGAATTTTATTCCTTCGTGAAAACGCTGGAAGTCTACAACGAGGCACTCTCCGACAATAGCTCGATGATCCTGTCAACCGATTCGGAAATCTTCAGGTACATGAAGGGCTATGAAGGGGATACGTCAGGGAAACCGTAACCTGGTTTTAAAATGAAGGGAGTAAAAGCACCGACGTGTCTCGTGTCGGTGCTTTTTTATCGGTGTCCATCACAGAAGCGTGAAGGTATCATTATTTACCCTTTCTTCTCTGATGCCGCGTGCGGGCCAACAGCTTTCGGTGCTTATGCTTGCGCATCTTTTTTCTTCTTTTCTTGATCACGCTGCCCAACAGATCACCCCCATTCATATTAAAGTATTTCGATAAACTCGTTCTTTTATACCATCACCCTTTTCTTGTCCACATTTTTTTAATTTCCTTATGGGGCAATTTATTTGTTTCCGTGGCCCTTAAGGGCCACGGAAACAAATAAATCCACAAAGATTACGCCGGATTTTGGTTTGTCTTCAAGGCGCGCCAAAGGGAGCGTATTTGTTATACGTGACTTTTGGCGCAACGCTGAAGACGGGCCAAAAGACAAGCAAGACTGTGGATTTATTTATTTCCATTCAAGGACGATGAACTGATTATTGTCAACAATGCCGTTGCCATGGCCGAGGAGTTAGTCAGCAACCACTATAAAATGTCGGCAAGCCAGTGGCTTCACCCGAAATATGATGTCAAAACCCTCGCTGACCTGGCTGAAGATGAAATCGTCACCGGTCCCTTTGCCCAAATCATTCGATATGAAGGCAAACTGAAAGGCGGGGTTTTAGGATCAAGCGCATACGACTTCTATAAAATCTGTATTCAGGACCATGCCATCCTGAAAAGCCTGGAGGAACATCCGGAAATTGCGCTCTACCCTTTCGCCCTGTATATTGTCACTCATGAATTGGTCCATATCGTTCGCTTCAGCCGCTTTTTGCAAAACTTCAATGCCAGCGATGAGGAAAAGCTCATGGAAGAACGCCGTGTACACGGCATCACCCACGACATTCTCGATCCCGTGAAGGCCCAAGGATTGAGCACTGTACTTACTTTTTACGGCACATGGCGCACCCCCATCGATGGGCTGAGAACCATCCCCTGATTTTTACCTGTATGTTCTTGACAAGCACGAAACACGACATATATTTGTGCAGTCAATTCGACTGAGCACCCTATTATATTAAATATTTGCACCAAGTTACAGGAGAATTGAACCATGCCGCTCTACGAATATCAGTGCACGAAGTGCGGAAAAATCGAAGAGATGATCCAGAAATTTTCAGATGCCCCGTTGACCACTTGCAGACATTGCTCGGGAAAACTGAACAAACTGATTTCCCAGAGCAGCTTCCACCTGAAAGGAACCGGTTGGTATGTGACGGACTATTCCAAGAAGTCAACATCCGCGGCAAACAGCAGAAATTCAGAATCGACAACGTCTCCTGGCAAGAAAAACAGTGCAAGCGGCGCCGAATCCAAAGCGGCCAAGAGCGACGATTGAATGCCATGGCAAGAGTGACGCATCGCCGGCATCGCCTGATGCCACCTCTGAGTCAAGAGACCAGAAAAAAACCGGTGGTTCCCGCATATAAATACAACATCCGCTCTTTACAAATCATGACGTGTGATTAGTTTATCGAGTCTTTTGTTTTTATGAAAAAAATTCAGCGGATGCGATGCCATTTGTTGAAAAAGGGTCATGGTTGCAGACCCTGTTTTTAGATAATTGAGAGGATTTGGCTTTTTTGGTGATTAACACAAGTTCTAAACGAAAAAGGAGAGATGGAAACATGAAACTCAGACCATTGCAGGATCGAATTCTGGTGCAGCGCGTCGAAGAAGAGACCAAAACCAAGGGCGGCATCATCATCCCGGATACCGCCAAGGAAAAACCGGCTGAAGGAAAAGTCAATGCCGTTGGAAAAGGCAAAGTAGGCGACGACGGCAAGCGTGTAGCACTGGAGATCAAGGTCGGCGACCGGATTCTGTTCGGCAAATACTCTGGCACCGAAATAAAGATTGAAGGTGAAGAGTACCTGATCATGCGTGAAGACGAAGTGCTCGGCGTCATTGAGTAGCGATTATCCTACTAACGATAAATATGGAGGTTACGTAAAATGGCTGGTAAAGTGATTAAATATGACATGAAAGCCCGCGAAGCGATGCTCAACGGCGTCAAGGCGCTTGCCGATGCAGTGGTTGTCACCTTAGGCCCCAAGGGAAGAAACGTCGTTATCGACAAATCCTGGGGTTCTCCCACGGTCACCAAAGACGGCGTCACCGTTGCCAAGGAGATCGAACTGGAAGACAAGTTCGAAAACATGGGCGTCCAGATGGTCAAGGAAGTGGCCAGCAAAACCAGTGATATGGCCGGTGACGGAACAACCACAGCGACGATTCTCGCTCGCGCCATCTATGAAGAAGGCCAGAAGCTCGTTGCTGCCGGCAACAACCCCATGGCCATCAAACGTGGCGTCGACAAAGCCATTGAAGTGGCTGTTAAAGAGCTTCACAGGATGAGCAAACCGACCAAGGATCAGCGTGAGATTGCTCAGGTGGGCACCATTTCCGCCAACAATGACGAAACCATCGGTAACATCATCGCCGAGGCCATGAACAAGGTCGGCAAGGAAGGCGTTATCACCGTTGAAGAAGCCAAAGGCATGGAGACCACCTTGGAGGTGGTTGAAGGTATGCAGTTCGACCGCGGCTACCTCTCCCCCTACTTCGTGACCGATCCCGAAAAGATGGTGGCTTCCCTGGAAGATCCTTTCATCCTCATCAATGAGAAAAAAGTGAGCAACATGAAAGATCTGCTGCCGGTGCTCGAACAGGTGGCCAAGATGGGCAAACCGCTGGTCATCCTCGCCGAAGACGTTGACGGCGAAGCACTGGCCACCCTGGTCGTGAACAAACTGCGCGGCACGCTTCACGTGGCCGCCGTCAAAGCCCCCGGGTTCGGCGATCGCAGAAAGGCCATGCTGGAAGACATCGCCATCCTCACCGGCGGTCAGGTGGTATCCGAAGACCTGGGCATCAAGCTGGAGAACCTGACCCTTGCCGATCTGGGCAAGGCCAAACGCATCACCATCGACAAAGACAACACCACCGTCATTGACGGTGCCGGTGCGCGCTCCGCATTGGAGGGCCGGGTCAAACAGATCCGTGCGCAGATCGATGAAACCTCTTCCGACTACGATCGTGAAAAACTGCAGGAGCGTCTGGCCAAACTGATCGGCGGCGTGGCCGTGATCAATGTTGGCGCGGCAACCGAAACCGAAATGAAAGAGAAGAAAGCCCGCGTTGAAGACGCGCTCAATGCAACCCGCGCCGCGGTCGAAGAAGGCATCGTGCCCGGCGGCGGCGTCGCCCTGGTTCGCACCCTTCCCGTGCTGGACAAGGTCAAAATCAAAGCCGACCAGAAATTGGGTGTCAAGGTGGTCATGCGCGCCATTGAAGAACCCCTGCGCCAGATCGTCGCCAACGCCGGTTACGAAGGCAGCGTGGTTATCGACAAAGTGAAAAACGCCGAAGGTGCCATGGGCTTCAATGCAGAATCCAATACGTATGAAGATCTCATCGAAGCCGGTGTTATCGACCCCACCAAGGTGGTTCGCTTCGCCCTTCAGAACGCAGGCAGCGTGGCATCGTTGATGCTCACCACCGAGGCTATGGTTGCTGAAAAGCCCGATGACAAGTCATCCGACCCGATGGCTGGTGCCGGCGGCATGGGTGGCATGGGTGGTGGTGGTATGGGTGGCATGGGTGGCATGATGTAGCCAACTTTCCCCACCGAAGACCCTATATAGATACAAAAAGCCCCCGCATGACCAACCATGCGGGGGCTTTTTGTTTTCCCCCGTTGCCATGTAAACTCTTGACAACACGCCATTAATCAGGTTACTGAAATCAATGAAAAAGTTGCAATAGATACATCGATGACACCCAAAAGATGAGGTATCTGATGAATCGCAGAACTAATTCAACCGTTCTTTTTTCCGTTTTAATGCTCCTGCCCCTGCTGTTTTCAACTCCTTCAACGGCAGCGGACAATATCGATGTAGTCGAAAGCGAGACAGGATTTTACTATACCATCCAGAAAGGTGACACCCTCTGGGACCTGTCAAAGCATTTTAACGATTCTCCCTGGTTGTGGCCGGAGCTGTGGGAGGAAAATGACCAGATTTCCAATCCTCACTGGATCTTCCCCGGCGAACGGATACGCCTGTACCAAAAGTCAGGTTCTCAAACTATTACGAAAACCGAGCCCATCCAGCCCATTGTCGTTACACCTGTAAAACCCGTAGAGGGAAAAAAGGCGGCCGCACCATTTTTCGTATATTCATCCATCGACCGTGTCGGATTCATCCGAAAGCCGCCCGTGCCGCCCTCGGGAAACATTTTTGAGGTTCAAGGGAGAAAAGTTCTGATCAGCGAAGGGGACATCGTCTACATCCGCCCAGCAGGAGATACCGCCCAGGGTGTTCTCATTCCCGGCAGCCGGCATACTGTTTTCAAGTATATGGAACCCACGGATGAACGCGATTCAATAGAAACCATCGGAACCCAGCATTATATTCTGGGCATCGTGGAAGTGACCAAAAAAGAACAAGATATGGTGATGGCAAAGGTCCTGAAGTCATTTCGGCCAATAAGAGTGGACGATATGTTGATGCCGTTCAGCCAGCGTCATTCAAAAATTGAGCTCAAACCGAGCACCCCCGGTATCGACGGACAAATCATTACATCTGAAGAGCATTCAGCATTGACCGGTGACTATACGCTGGCTTTTATCGATAAGGGCCGCGCTGACAACATCCAAGTCGGCCAGCAATACAGTATTTACAATAAGCAAAAGGTGGTCCTGGAAAAGAACGAGATCAGCTCAAAGAGCCTGCCCCCGGTTGACTTTGGCACCCTTCTCGTCCTGCATACGGAGCAGACAACATCCACGGTGATTATTACCAGCACAGCAAAAGTCATCTTTCCCGAGGAGAGATTCAGAACACCGATCAATTAAAAAGCCGGCAAACCGGTATCCTCAGAAGAAAAAGCCCTCCGAACAAGGCGTCGACCGTCACAAAAGGTTGTCGCTGGAGGTAACGCGAAGTACTTCCTGGTAGGTGGTGATGCCCTCCAGCAACTTTTCTACAGCGCTTTCCCGCAAAGAGGCCATGCCTTCTGCCCGGGCTGTTTCCGCCAGGACGGCAAGATCCGTGTCCGGAACCGTCAGGGCTTTGATGGCATCGGAATAAGGAAGCACCTCATGAATGGTGGTTCTTCCCAGATAGCCGGTCTCCCTGCATTTCTGGCACCCTTTGCCATGGAAAAGGGACAATCTGCCCGACTTTCCGGTTTCCAGCCCCAGTGCATGAAGTTTGGCCGCATCCATTTCAATGGGCTCTTTACAGGCATTGCAGATTTTTCGAACCAGCCGCTGAGAAAGAATACCCCTGAGTGTCGCCTGGAGGAGAAAAGAGGGAACGCCCAGATCCATCATCCGGATAATTGATGACGGCGCATCGTTGGTGTGGAGTGTCGTCAGCACCAAGTGTCCGGTGAGCGCCGCCTGGATGGCGTTTTCCGCGGTTTCCAGGTCCCTGAGTTCCCCCACCATGATGATATCAGGATCCTGCCTGAGGATGTTGCGCATGATCGATCCGAAGGTAATTCCCACCTGAGGTCTTACGGCAATCTGGTTGAAATCTTCATGCACCATTTCAATGGGGTCTTCAATGGTGGTAACATTCACCTTCGTGGTGCTGATTTTCCTGAGTGTGGAGTACAACGTGGTGGATTTCCCGCTGCCTGTAGGGCCGCAAACCAGAACCAGGCCGTGGGGATGGGATATGATCTGGTTATACTTTTCCATGTCCACCGAAGAAAAGCCCAGGCTCGCGAGATCCTGGAACAATATATCCGGGTCCATGACCCGCATGACCACCTTCTCGCCGAAGGCCACGGGCACCGTGGACAAGCGAATCTCCACCTCCACGTCTTTCTTGCCGGTCTTGATGCGCCCATCCTGGGGCCGGCGCTTCTCGGCCATGTCAAGTCCGGACAGGTTTTTGATCCGGCTGACGATTGCCGAGTGGACATTTTTGGGCAGCTTGTAGACCGTGTGCAATACCCCGTCAATTCGCATTCTGACCAGGCTTACGTCCCGCTTGGGTTCAATATGAATATCACTGGCCTTTTGGTCGAATGCATAAATGAACAGGTGGTTGACGGCATTGACCACGTGCTGGTCGTTGGACGGCAGTTCGTCTGCGGATTTGAGATGGATGTATCGCTCGAGATTGCCCAGGTCCACGGTGGGTCCGGAAAACTGATGTTCGGCCGCCGCAATGGATCGCTTGAAGCCAAAGAACTCTTCGATGAGCTTGATGATGTCCGACCGGGGGCTCACCACGGCGTTGACCTGCATCTGGCATGCCCGGGTGATGTCCTCCAACACTTCAAGGTTAAACGGGTTCGGTGTAGCTACCGTGAGTTTCCCCTGACTGATCGTAACGGGAAGGACCAGGTGATTTTTAGCAAAGGAGATGGGAATGGTGGTGGTGACGACATTCAGGTCCAGCTTCAAGGGATCGATCTTGACAAAAGGAATCCCCCAGCCTTCCGCAAGGGTTTGATAAATGGCATCCTCATCCAGTGTTTTCGACGGGTCATCTTTTCGCTTCAGGTTCAGGGCAACGATGGCATCGATAAAGAGAAACGGCCTGTCCCGATTTTCGTTAAAAGTGGCCTTGCCCTGTTTGGTGCGGCGCCGCTCATTCTGTTTGACCAGTTCAAAACGATTAACGTAAAGATCCCGTGCCCGCTGGAATGATATCAGCCCCTTTTTTTCAAGCACAGAAAGAAGGCGTTTCTCCGACAGCTGATCGCTCACGTGAATATCCCCTGCGCTTATACGGAATGCCAGTTGGAGGTGGTGATGTTCCGGATGACGTTTTCGATCCATTCCATGGTTCGAACCACAGATCGCTGATTTTCCGGCGTGCCATTAAGTTCGGACAACTGAAAGCCATATTCGCTAATTTGTCTGAGCAGGCCCACATCGTCGGGTGTCCCCACCCGTCCAACGCCGCGGACAATGATTTTCAGGTGCTGCAGAAAAACCGGCAGGTAGGTTGCAGCCCTAAGATTGCGATAGATTCCAGCTTTCGGATCGCCATATTCGGTCAATGCCGAAATCAGGATAAGGTGTGCCGTTTTGCCCGACAGCAGAGAAAGATAGATGAAGATCTCACGCTCGAGAAACAGGAGGTGGCGGATGGATGGCTTCTGTTTACCGGGTGTTGTCGAGTTTAAAAGCGCAACCATTTTCTCATGAATAGTTCGGACCTTGGTGGAGAACCGGTACTCCACCGAATCGATACGAAACTGTGCATAGTGCACCACGTTCCTGTCCAATCCGTTTCGGACATTAAGGACCTCCTCCGGCGTCATTTCGATATCGACATCAAGCTCCTTATTGTATGTCCGCAACAGGATGTTGGCCAGCATGATTGCATTCCGATCCGAGGGATCCACCTTGTCGGGATGCCGGCAAAAATCGGCCAGCAGGAAGCGCAGGGCGTGCTTGGGCCGCTTGATCCGGCTGATCAGGTGCTGCAGGGCATTGAGAAAGGAAACCCGATTGGCACGGCCTTTCAGCGCCTTGAAATAACACCATAACAATTCGAAGGCGCGGTTCCCGTGCCTGGCCAGTTCATCAAGCATCGGATCGAATGTTTTGCGGATAAAGTTACCCTGGCCATCAAACAGCTTCTGAATTAAAAGCGTTATCTTTTCTGTGTCATGAATGGGGATCTTGAAGGCACGGGAGACTGCCTCAAGGTTCTCCTCGCTGCGGCGTTTGACCAGCTTATCGATCACCATCAACTGCCTTTCCGTTTCACGGCTCTCTTTTCCCAGAGACAAGATCGTCAGGAATTCACCATTCACGGTGCCAATCATGGTGGACTTCCCCCCGATATCCACCTGTATGGCATCCCGTCGCACGGTAACGGCGTCCATCGCCTCGCCATCAACCTTGTAGAGCCCAGTCCGCAACAGGTTTGCCAGAAGCGTCGCCATCTCCTGGAAGCCGGCCTTATTTTTTAGGGCATTAAGGATTAAACTATAGGTGCGCAGCTGTTTTAAAAATGCCTCCGCCCCCATGCCGTCGTAGTCATTTAAAATTGCGACTGCCGCATCGTCGTGCAGTTTCTGATCCTCGGTCAATTCCTGGTGAATCAGCTGCAGCGCCTGTTCCTTCAATTTTTTCACATTGGTGTCTTTGGCAGGATCGATGTCAGCGGATAAGAATCTGCTGTCCTTCATTCTTTGTCTCCATCTGATTAAAGTCGCCCAGGCTCAAACAAACCTTCATGCATTGGGCATTTGATCGAACGGTTCTTTTATCTACTTGAAAATTAAAACAGACGCGCCAAAAACATCAACAAAAAAATTTCTCATCCGGCATTGGCCGCGGTTCAGATGCCGCCGGTTGCTCCATCTGTGTGCCGTCAATATATCACAAGCACCCGGCAAAAGCCATTCACTGTTTCGGGCAGCACATCGGGAGGTTAGACTTTTTTCGAATCAGTTACAGGCGTCTGGCAGCGGCGTTCCGGCACGGGCAGCGGCATCCTGAAAATTGGGTAAACAATTTCACATTTATTGGGAATTGCTCCGGCTGATAACCACATAAAAATGAGATGTATATGTTATAACGTACTGAAAATATGCTGTTGTTAGAATTGGTATGGTTTTTGTAGTCTTCCATAAGTGTCTTCACAGACTACAGTGGGACATCAACTTTCTTGAGCAAGGTACGATGGTGCTAAAGCAGGTATTCCGTGGATGCGCAACGAGCAGCACTCTATGAATTCGAGCGGCTAGCTACTGAACTGGAATAGATCTCAGATGACACTTTACACTGGATTGGAACGGCGATCCGAGCAAGATCGTCGTGAAAACCAACTCCCTCTATTCAAAAGGTTATTTTTCAAAGGGATGCGCGAATCCATGCGGCGCGCCGAGGACCGGAATCGGATCGTTGCTTTTGATCGATACAAACCATCCCTGTTTGTTACTACTCTTTTTGTCTTGAGTCTGAGTTTATTAGACGCAGCGCTTACATTGACCTTGCTGTCACAAGGGGCCGAGGAACTCAATCCTGTGATGAGATATTATCTCAATCAGGGGCCACAGATATTTCTCCTCGTAAAGTATGGGCTCACCGCATTATCGGTGCTTATCATCATACTGGGCAGTGAAGCCCTCACCACCCGTTACCGGTTGTGCTCCGGAATCCTTCCTCTTTTCGCTGCGATTTTCAGTGGTGTGGTGATGTGGGAGTTCTATCTTCTATTATCCTAATCCGTGCGCCGGAGCATGGACCACTGCTACCTGCACAGGCTCATCGTTACCGAACGACGGCTGATGGGCACAATTTTTCAATGATCCGCGGCCCTTAGATGCAATCCCCCAATTTTTCTCGAATAACGTCCTCAAGGGTTGGCGTGCTGTTGTCCCTGTATTCATAGCGTACCCGAACGACCGGTTTATTGACCGTAACCACCGCTGTCAGGTCAATGGGTGTGGCCGAAAGCACCAGATCGCAAGGGCAATCGTTGATGGTCTCCTCCAGGTCCTTGATTTGTCCGGAACTGTAGCCCATGGCTGGAAGCAGCGTGCCAATATGGGGATATGTTTGGAACGTTTCCGCCAGAGTCCCCTTGAGATAGGGGCGCGGGTCGGCAAGAGACGCGGCACCAAACCGACGGGCGGCAATGACACCCGCACCGTAGGTCATTTCACCATGGGTCAATGTGGGGCCGTCTTCCACCACCAGAACGTTTTTACCTTTTATCGGATCCGGATCGTCAACCAGGACGGCTGAGTCTGCCAGAATGATAGTCGCCTCCGGATTGTGTTTGCCAATGGTTTTTCGGACCTGCTCCACCTTCTCGGGTTCGGCGCTGTCCACCTTATTGATCACGGCTACATCGGCCATGAGCATGTTGGTCTCACCGGGATGATAACGGGTTTCATGTCCAGCGCGGTGGGGATCGAACACCACGATGTTGATGTCTGGCTTGAAAAACGGCGTGTCGTTGTTGCCGCCGTCCCAGACAATCACGTCGGCCTCTTTTTCCGCCGCTTCCAGGATCAGCCCATAGTCGACACCGGCATAGACAACGGCCCCCATGTCAATAACCGGTTCGTATTCCTCCCGCTCCTCGATGGTGCAACGCTGACGGGTGAGATCTTCACGGGAAGAGAATCGTTGAACAATCTGCTGGGTAAGATCGCCATAGGGCATGGGATGGCGCACGGAAACCACACGTTTACCCATATCTTGCAATATCTGGATGACTTTCCGGCTGGTTTGAGATTTTCCACAGCCTGTGCGCACGGCGCAAACCGAAATCACCTTTCTGCTGGATGCCAGCATGGTGTAAGGGGCGCCGATGATGATGAAATCGGCACCGGCAGCAGTAGTCAGGGAGGCCTTGTGCATCACTTCGCCATGGGGGACGTCGCTGTATGAAAAGGCCACCATGTCCACCCGGTGCTGTTTGATCAGTTCCACCAGACGGCTGTCCGGATAGATGGGAATTCCTTCGGGATAGCGGCTACCGGAGAGTTGGGCAGGATACACACGGCCATCGATATCGGGAATCTGGGTGGCCGTGAACCCGACCACATGGTATCGATCGTTATCCCTAAAGTAGACATTGAAGTTATGGAAATCCCTGCCTGCGGCCCCCATGATGAGCACCTTCTCTACCATGATGCACCTCCTCTGACGGTAAAAGTTTTCAAACCATGTCGATCTGGCAGCAGTAAAAAACGGTCGGCGGACGCCCACCGCTTAAAAAATGGATCAACAACCGGTAAGCGTTGGCAAGAGCATTGGGATCGCGGCTGCGGACAAAGCCGCCACTGCAACCGGCCGGTAACACTATCGAAATCTTCAGTTTGCGGCCAGGCCTAAAAAAGGCGCCGGTTATTGTCCGGCGCCGAATATATCAGCTGTTTGAAAAAAAATGAACTACCCCGCAGCAGAGCTGACGGGGTATCAACCGCTAACTGCTAAAAAGGAAACGCAGCAAGCTGCGGGGAATTTACCCCAAGAGATTAAGGTGGAACAATTTATTTCTGCCGTGGCCCTCAGGCCGTGGCCAGGTCGTAACCGGCCTCCAAGGAGCCCATCAGTTCCTTGACAGAAACGATCTTGTCCACGCGGAAGGCATTGGCGCCGGCAAAAGCGAACCCGTTTTTCAGTTTGCCCCGCCTGGCCGAGGCCAGGGCCAAGCCGATACAGTAGGGGCTTTTTTCCGGATCGCAGGTCTTGATGCAGTGGTAGGGACAGCGGAAGGGGCGCCTGATGCCGGCGGCCACATCCACCAGAAACTGATTCTTCAGCGCCCTGCCGGGGAGTCCCACCGGGCTCTTGATCACCATCAGGTCTTCTTCCCGGGCATCCACATAGGATTGTTTGAAGGCCGGATCCGCATCACACTCGAAGGTGGCCACAAACCGGGTGCCCATCTGGACGCCGCTGGCTCCCAGTTCCAGAAATCGCCGGATATCATTGCCGTCATACACGCCGCCGGCGGCTATGACGGGGATTCGGACGCCGTGTTCCGTCTCCACCTTTTTCATCTGTGCGACCACATCGCTCAATAGGTTTTCCAGGCAGAAAACGGGATCGTCCAACTGGTCGGCCTTGAACCCCAGGTGCCCGCCGGCTTTGGGGCCTTCCACCACGAATGCGTCGGGCAGGTAGCCGTACCGCTGAAACCATCGTTTACAGATCAGGGCAGCAGCCCGGCCCGAAGAAACGATGGGTACCAGCCGCGTCCGGTCTCCTTTTTTCAGAAAACCGGGCAGATCCATCGGCAGACCGGCGCCGGCAAAAATGATGTCGATTTTCTCGGCAATGGCAGTTTTTACCAATTCCGCAAAATGGGTCAGGGCCACCATGATGTTGATGCCGATGATTCCCTGGGTCTTATCCCTGGCTTTCCGGATCTCCCGGGAAAGGGCCCGGCAGTTGGCCTCCAGGGCGTTGGTGGAAACATCCTTTTCGGTGATGCCGATCATGGCGCCGGCAATTACGCCGATGCCCCCGGCATTGGCCACGGCGGAAGCCAGGCCGGACATGGAAATTCCTACGCCCATGCCCCCTTGGATGATGGGAAGCCGACTGATCAGATGACCGATTTTCAACTCAGGCATTTTCATGGATAGCACCGTCGCACGCCGTTTCAAGTGGGTCCGCTAAACTCAGATCGTTCAAAAACGCTGTATCCATAGCCGGGACCAGGGCAGCCTACAAGCAAGAAAAACGATATGACAAAAGTTTTACATGTATTTGTCCCGCAGGGCGGTCAGCCGGGTAAGATAGCGTTCCCGGTAGGCCAGCCCTTTTTGGTTGGAAATATCATAGAACAGGTAGTCGATATAGGGACGGACATCGATGCCGTGCTGGTTAAACTTCTCATCGTTGGCCCGGTCGATGATTAAAATGGCGTAATAACTCACCAGCATGCGCACCCTGGATTCCCGCCGCAGCATGTAACTTCGCCCTCCCAGGGTGTTGAGGAAATAGCCGGCATAATCGTACAGCCGCTCGATGGAAAGGGGCTGCTCGTCCCCCGGCAAAGGCTGGCCGCACTCGGCGAGCAGGGCGTAGAACACCGCCATGGCCGGTTCCAGGATCCGCTCTTCAGCGGCCAGTATGTCCTTGGCCAGCATCAGGCGGTCTTTCCCCAGCACCCGGTAAAAATGGGTCACATTTTTCACCAGTCGAAACATCTCCCGCATCTCCGCAATGTTAACCGGCGGATTGGCCATGAGCAGCGCTGCACATTCGCGGAAAAAGCCTTCACTTCCACCGTCGATGTCCCGGGCCGACAGGTAGGACCGGCTGTCCAGGTAGTTGAAAAAGGAGATCACCTGCGTCTCCACCTTTTCGCAGTCGGCGGGCAGGGCATCGGCATCACGGCCGGGGGCCGGCGTGCCGAAAACCGTTGGAAAAATCTCATCGCCCGGCCGCATCTGGCGCTCGGTCTCCAGCTGAGCCCGCATCTCGTCCAAATCCACTTCCATTTTCTGGATCACTTCCAGGCATTCATTCTGGGCCTGCTGGCGGCCAAGGGCCATCTGGTTCTGGTGCCATTTGTTGACCATAAAGTAGGTCACCAGACCGACGACAATCAGAGCAAAAACAACGGCTACGGTCACGAGGGTCCTGTTCATGGAATTCACATCAATCTCCTTATCTCCTGTCCATCAGTCCGGATACGTTGTAATTCACATCAGCCGGCTTTTCAACACCTAAGCGTCAAACAGGCATCCACCATCCGCAGGCAAGGGACCAGGCCATGAGGAGGGCAAAGACCACCTGAAGGATCCGCATACCCCGCCGTCGAAGCCGCCAGGGAGGCAGGGAAAAAGCAACAATAAACCCGTTTGCCGCATACAGGGGACACAGGATGGAAAGGCTGTCGGGATGCCAGGCAACCACAAGGGCTGCCAGGTAGAGGTATCCCACCCATGCCACACCCACCGCCTTGAGCCGCCGCGGCCCCCGCACCAGGGCGTGGATCATTGCCGGGAGCACCAACATCAGGGCGAAGGGGCCGAAGCCCATGCGTCCACTGCCCGAAAAGATCGGGATAAACGGACCATGCACCCCGGCATGACCGAACACCGGCACCACCAGGGTGTTGTATACCCCCATCATCAGACGATTCAGATCCAGCCCCACCAACCACACCAGCATTTTCTGCACCGGTTCGGTGGGGTCAAAGCTGATAAAAAGGAAACGAATAATGTTGGCGGCGGCACCGAGGATGCCGTCATTATCGAAGTCGACGGCAGCGCCGAAGAGCGGATGACCGTTTGCCAGGTTGCATGCGAAAACGGGAATCTGAGCCAAACCCAGGGCCGGCAACAGGGCAAGTGCGGTTAGGAGTGGTTTTGCCGCAATCAGCTCCCGCCACAAAAGCCATCCGTGGCGACGAATCATGATCACCATCAGCAGGAGAACCATCACCGGGGCCAGGGCGATGCTCATGGGATTCGCATAAATGGAAAACAGGATACAAAGGACGAAAAAGCGAAGGTCCCCGGATTGGTGCTGCTCCACCAGGCGATAAATCAGCACCAGGGAAAAGGCAATGGCCGCAGTGGAGACCAACTCTGCCGAGGGCCACAGCCCCAGGAAAACCAGTCGAGGCATGCTCAGCACCATCAGGGTGACGGTCAGGGCCATGGATGGCCAGGCATAGCGGCGGGCCAGGGCATAGGTGGAAAAGCCCACAGCCATATGGGCCAGCAGGCCGAAACCACAGGCATTGGGTCCCAGGCCAAAACGGGCCGTGTGGTAAAACAGGGCCGTGGCATTGAGCGGAGGGATCGGATCGGCGCCAGCCAGTCGGACGAGGCCGCTGGTTGCCGAACCGGCCATCAGTTCATTCCATGGATGAACGGCAAGAAGGTGATCCGTCGAAAACCACCCCATCCCCACCAGACCGGCCATCACCGTCCATGCGGCCGCAATCGCCAACCCTGGAAATGTCTCCTGTCGCACCTGGCGAGCCGCCGATGCCAGCGTCTGGAACAGGTGCGGCAGCCGGCGGATCCCAAAGAAGAGAACGGCGGCCAGGGCCGCCGGTTCCAGGATGAAACCGGGCAATGGCGATCCGATGAAAAGGGAGAGCTGATGGATCAGGGAAAGGGCCATGAACACAGACACGACGGCACCGGCGGCGGCTTCGGCAATGGTATATTCCATGGACCGGAACCATGCGAATCCCGCCAGCATAAAAATCGCCGTCTCAGCGGTCAGGCCCAGGGCCACCCAGATCATCACCGGGTACCGTCCGTTCCGTCAACTGACAACGCCTGCACCCGGATCTTCACGCTTGTTTCCCGCTTTTCGCCGCCACTTGTTGTGCCTTCAGATGGTCGACAATCTCGACCATGAAATCCCGCATGTTCCGGGCCAGCCGTTCGCATTCCGGGCAGTAGATTTTTCGGAACATCTTGCCGTGGACATCGTTCTGGTGCCAGTACCATTCTATGTAGGGAGATCCTTTGCAGAACTTTTTTCCCGTATACTTGGCGATGGGGCATCCCACGCAGAGAAAAGCATAGAAGATACGGCAGGGAGGGCAGTCGAGGACGCCGCCGTCGGAGCTCTTGCCGGCGACGATCCGGTCCCATTTGCGTACAGACGCTTCCATGATGCTGATTTTGTTCATGCGACCCCCCTCTATCGATTCTTCATCTGTTTACGGATTTCTCCTGTGGCTTCGCTGGAACAACTACCTGTCCAGTTCCTTCCAGAATCGCCGGTGAGTATGGATGCATCGGTCCACGACGGCATTCAGTCGGCCCGGATCGGCATTTGCCGCCATGGCAGCCACATCGGTCGACGTCCGGCCGGTGAGTTCATTGATCATGGCCAGGGCCGAGTCGGCCAGGGCGTCGGCGTTGTATCCCCCCTCCAGGCAGAAAACCACTCGACCGGCGCAGGTCTGCCGGGCAATGCCAAGGATCAGACGGGTCAGACCGGCAAATCCCGCCGGGGTCACCTTCATTCCTCCCAGTGGATCGGCACCGTGGATATCGAACCCGGCGGAAACCAGGATCAGTTCCGGTTTGAACGCACGGGCCACGGGTGTAAGGAGCCGTTGGTAAATGGTCTCGGTGAGGTGGCCGGTGCCGGGGTAGTGGGGAAACTGGTGAGAAGAGAAGAAAAATACCGACGGATCCCGCTCGAACATATGCTGAGTGCCGTTTCCGTGATGAAGGTCCCAGTCCACCACCATCACCCGCGCCAGCCCCATGGCCATGCGCGCAGCCATGCTGCCAATGGCCACATTATTGAAAATGCAGTAGCCCATAGCCCGGGTTCGCTCGGCATGATGGCCGGGCGGACGGGCAAGCACCAGGGCATGAGACAGGGTTCCGGCAACCACTTGCCTGATGGCCTCGAGGGTACCGCCGACGGCCATGGCCGCCACCTGGTAGGAGCGGTCACAAGTCAGGGTATCGGCACTGAGGGCCGATGATGTGCAGGTGGCGGTAGCCTTGACCTGGTTCAGGTAGGACGGGCTGTGCACCAGAAGAATCTCTTCGTCTGCGGCCACGGGTGGAACAATGGTGGTGAACCGGCGGTACACCACCGGATCTTCCAGACGCCGGTAAAGGGGTTTGAGCCGACGGGGATGATCCGGGTGACCGTCATCGGTCACATGGTCCAGGTAGACAGGGTCCCAAACCACGCCGGTGGCCGTCATTGATGATATCCTCCGGTATTTTTCTGTTCCAGCGGTTCAGGCACCGTCAACACGGAGCAGGGTGAGTGGCGCAGCAGCGCCTCGGTCGTAGAGCCGGAAATCCAGCGGCCCACCTTGCCGGAACGGCGGACACCCACCATGATCATATCTGACGCCCGTTCATGGGCAATCCGCAGCATCATCTCTTCCGGAACACCGGGGCTGACCTCTATGGAAAACTGATCGGCATGGAGAAAGAGCCGCCGTGCCTGTTCGCGCAACTGACGGTTCAAGCGATCCTGAAGCGCCTGCTGAGCCTGGCCATAAGATGCCGCATCGGAATCCACCATCGCTTTGTCCATGGGTCCTTCCATGGAGTGAACCAGGTGAATACCTGAAGCTGAATCGGCCTGAAGCAGGGGCAGCAGCGGGGCCAGTCGCTGCCAGTGCCCGTGGCTGTCACAACCGACCACCGCCGAACGAAAACCGTTGAACCGGTCGTCATCTACGCCATCCGTTGGCTTGACCACCAGCATGGGGCGGTTCAGTGTGCGCGTCATGCGCTCCACCACGGTGCCGATGAAGAGCCGCCGAAAACCGGACACGCCGTGGCTGGCGGAGACCACGAGACACGGTGGGAGGCCGTTGACGAAAGCCACTGTTTGCTCCACCGGGTCCCCGAAACGCACCACCGCCTCCCAGTCCACATCGGCATGGTTCATCAACGCATGAATACGCTGCTTCGCGTCGTCGGTGAGATGGGTCAGGTCTCCTCCCCGCTCGAATACCGTTGTCGGGTGCGCCCCGTCCTGGGGATCGTGCACCGCATGAATCAGGTAAAGGCGCACACCGGCCCGTCGGGCCAGGGCCACCCCGTGACGTACCACACACGGGCTGAAGGGAGAGAAATCGACCGTACAGACAATGGCTTGAATGGTCAGCGGCATAACGGGATTCCTTTTTTCACAGCATGGGCAAGATATGGGGGGATGGAATAGAAATGTTGCCCGCTCTGCGTCATTCATTTAAAAGTGTATGAAAAAGCCGGTGTTCATGTCAATCTGAATGTCAAATGCCCCCCTGATAATTGATTTGAATTGGCGGCGAATTGTGGTTAGGATAGGCGAACCACTAACGACGGACCCCGATCTGCCCATTTTCTTCAGAAAGGAGAAATGCCGTGATCGAAGCCATTGCCAACCTGCTCAAAGCGCTCAACTCGGAAACCGAACCGGGCCAGATCTCCCTGGCCCTGTGCCTGTCCATGATTGCCGGTTTTACACCGATGCTCTCCCTCCACAACCTACTGGTGCTGCTCCTGGTGCTGGTACTGCGGGTGAACCTTTCCGCCTTCGGCCTGGGTTGGGTCTTTTTCTCGGCCGCTGCCTACCTGCTCGACCCTCTGTTTCACCGCGTCGGTCTGGCGGTACTCACCTCGCCAACCCTCACGGGACTGTGGACCGGTTTGTACAACACCACCTGGTTTCGCCTGGACCGGCTGAACAACACCATCGTTATGGGCAGTCTGCTCTTTTCACTGGTGTCGTTTGTCCCCGGCTTTATCCTCTTCAACCTGCTGATCCGGCGATACCGTGTGCATATCCTGGCGTGGGTAAAAAGAACGCGCCTCATGCGGGCCTTCGAGGCCACCAAATTCTACGAGGTCTACCAATCCATGTCGGGCTGGACAGGAGGTGCCGTATGAAAAAATGGATTCGATGGAAAGGCCTCATCGCATTTGCCGCAGCGGCAGTCCTCCTTATTTTGGTGTGGGTGCTGGTGGTGGACGCGGTGGTACGGCGCACCATTGAAACGGTTGGCACCCGTGCCGTCGGTGCCCGGGTGGATCTGGCCAAAGCGGACCTCTCCCTTTTTCCGGCCGGTCTGGAGCTTACCGGCCTGGCCGTCACCAACCCGGATTCACCCATGCAAAACGCCGTTGAAATCGGCCACATGAAAATGGATCTGGACCCGGGGTACCTGATCAAGCGCAAGGTGATCATCAACGACATGGTGGTGGAGGGACTGAAGTTCAACACGGCGCGGCAGCGCTCTGGTGAAGTTCCGGAACTGGCCCGCAAGCGGGAGGAAAAGAAAAAAATCGATGTGGCCGGTGCCTCCAAGGCGGCGGCGGAAAAAGTGTGCGGCAAATTCACCATGCCATCCCTGTCCCGGCCGGACATTAAAGCCATCTTGGCCAAAGAGCCCCTGGATTCCATCGCCCTGGCCACCAACCTGGATAAAAAGCTCAAGGCCGAGCAGGCCCGTTGGGAGAAGGAGCTGGGGCGTCTGGCAGACGAAAAAACCCTGAACGAGTACCGGGCACGGGTGGAAAAGATCAAGGGTGCCGGCGGCTCATTAGGTGCCATTCTGGGTGCTGCCGGAGAGGTTCAGCAGCTTCAGGCCGACATCCAGAAGGATCTGAACCTGTTGAAACAGGCCCAAACCACATTCACTAAAGACTTCACGGCGTATCAGCAGCAGGTGCGCGATCTGGCTAACGCGCCGCTCAAGGACATCAATCGGCTCATGGAAAAATACAGCCTCTCCCCCACGGGGCTGGCCAACCTGAGCCAGCTGATTTTCGGTGAAAAGCTATGCGGCTGGGTTCAGACCGCATCGGACTGGTACCGCAAAGTCGAACCCTATATCGGTCAGGTGTCCGGTGGTGCCGGTGGCGCACCGGAGGAACAGGAGCCGCTACGGGGAAAAGGGAAAAACATCCGCTTTGCCGAAACGCCCCCCATGCCCGATTTTCTCATCCGCAACCTGAAAGTCAATGCACAGGTGGCGGCAGGCAATCTCACCGGCAAGGCTGGGAACATAACCCTGGATCAGCACATCCTGGGCACTCCCATGACCTTTGCCTTCCTGGGCAAGGAGATGAAGCAAATCGCCTCCCTGAGTTTGATCGGCACCGCAAACTATGTGAAGCCGGACGATCCCAGGAATAACGCCCGGCTGGCCATAAAAGGACTTGCTTTGGAAAATCTTCCCCTGGTCCGGGAAGCATCCTTTCCCATGACCCTGAAACAGGCCACCAGCGATCTGAATCTGAAACTGGAAACGGCGGGAAATGTTCTTGACGCCGTCCTCAAAGCGAACTTCAGAGCCGTCCAACTTGTCTCAGGCGCCAGTGAGCAGCAGACCGCCATTACCGAAGCCATCCACTCGGCCATTTCACGTGTCGACCGGTTTTCTTTGAATGCCGACATCGCCGGCACTTTGGAGGCCTATACGGTGGATATCACATCGGATCTCGATAAGGTTCTGAAATCCGCCGTAGGCAACCTGGTGAAAAAGGAAGCCGCCAAGTTCCAA
>JABZFO010000130.1 GCA_014237405.1 Desulfosarcina sp.
ATTACCGACTGGAGGGCTGAATGCCGGAATCATCCACCATCCGACTTGACAAGCTGTTTGACCATCCCGCGGTCATGGACGCCGTCGCCGATGTAAATCTTGAATTCAAAGAGAGAATCGCCTACCAGCCCCCCGTATGCGAGGTGTTCAACCGGGCCCTCACCACCCTGAGAACCGACCCGCAGTACCAATTCGAAATCGACAAGGAAGCCCACCGCCAGCTGTCGCACATTATCGGCAACACGGTCCAGCGGGTCATGGGAAGCGATGATGCCGACGACGCGGTGAAAGCAAATTATAGCAAAGCACGAAACATCGGTATCGTCTTTTCCGGGGGCCCCGCTCCCGGCGGGCACAACGTCATTGCCGGATTGTTCGACGCCGCCAAAAAAGTCAACCCCCGGACGCGGGTGTTCGGATTTCTCATGGGACCGGACGGCATTATCGATGGGGGCTATATGGAGCTGACCCGGGAACTGGTGGACCGGTACCGCAACGTGGGCGGGTTTACCATGATCAATACCGGGCGAACCAAGATCGACAATCAGAAGAAGATGTCCCTCTCCCGGGAAACCTGCAAACACTTGGGACTGGACGCCCTGGTGGTGGTTGGCGGGGATGACTCCAACACCAACGCCGCCTTTCTCGCTCAGGAGATGTTCGAAGACGGAATTCAGGTCATCGGTGTCCCCAAGACCATCGACGGTGACATCCAGGTCCGGGACGCCCGGGGCAAGGTGCTGTGTGCCATGTCCTTCGGTTTCCACACCGCCGCCCGCGCCTTCTCCCAGGCCATTGCCAACCTGTGCACCGACGCCAGCTCCGATGTTAAATACTGGCACGTGTGCAAAGTCATGGGCCGCGTGGCCAGCCATCTGGCCCTGGAAGTGGCGCTGCAGACCCATGCGAACATGACCCTGATCGGCGAAGACCTGGCCGACTACATGGACTACGCCCGACTCGAGGAAGCCGAAAAAGAGGGTGTGGTGGAAAAAACTACGGGGTCCTGGTGGTCCCCGAGGGCGTGCTGGATTTCATCAACGAGATTCAGGTGTTCATCCTCAAGCTCAACACTATCATCGCCAACTACAACAAGGTGCACGACCGGGATTTTCACACCGCCTTCCCTACCCTGAACGACAAGCTGGAGTACCTGCGCCGGCTGGTGCGCGGCATTCGCAAGGACGTCTCCTACAATGTCTGGAACGACCGGGACGACGAGCTGTTCAACGACATTCCCGCGTTCTTCCAGGAAGGTCTGCTCATGGAACGGGACAGCCACGGCAACTTCCAGTTCTCACAGGTCGAGACGGAAAATGTGCTGCTGGACCTGGTGAAGGACTACCTGGGCATTTTGAAGGAAAAGGGCCTCTACAAAATCGGCATCCAGGACACCCAGTTCATCAAGACAATGCAAAAGGGAGGACTGGACCCGGAATTCTACGGGCCGATCCTTTTCGGTAACTGGAAACAGGCCCAGTACCTGATTGTGAAGCAAACCATCATCTCCAAAAAAACCCTGAAGGCGGCCCTGGTCAAAGCCGGTTTCCTGGGCGATGACGACGCTATTCCGGCACCCATCGAGAAAATCTTCGAACAGTCCATCGCCAAATTCAAGACCCAGACCCACTTCTACGGCTACGACGGCCGGGGCAGCGACCCCACGCGGTTCGACTGCATCTACACCTACAACCTGGGCCGGACCGCGTTCAGCCTGATCGCCAGCGGCGCCACCTGGAGGAGCGCAAAGGCAAGCTGGAACTGGTGCTGGAGAAAAGCATCGTGGACGTCAACTCCCCGGCATTCCGGGTGGTCAAGGCTTTCCGCGACAAATGGCTGGCGGCCACCCCGGGAGAAGATCACTACCGGCACCCGGGCCCCATCCGCTTTGCCGGCAACAGCGAGGAGAACCGTCCCATCACTCTGCTGCTCAACGCGATGGGGGGACACCTCGCCACACCGGATGAGAAGGCTATATGAACGTTGAATGTTCAAAAAATTCTTTGCTCTGCCGCTATTGAGTATAATTATTCTCGCCGGAAGAGATCGGGCGGTGAACCATGTGTGACACCTTCGTGGCCTTGAAAACCGCAACGGCGGACGGATCGATGGTCTTCGGCAAGAACAGCGACCGGGAACCCAACGAGGCCATGGCCCTGGAATTCGTTGCCGGGAGAATCCATGGCCACGGTGACCGGGTGCACTGTACCTACGAGGAGATCCCCCAGATTCGGAGAACCTTCGATGTACTGATCTGCCGCCCCTTCTGGATGTGGGGAGCGGAGATGGGCGCCAACGAGAAGGGCGTCGTCATCGGCAACGAGGCGGTATTCACCCGGATGCCGGTGGACCGGGGGACGGCGCTCACCGGCATGGATCTGCTGCGCCTGGCCCTGGAGCGGGCCGGATCCGCCGAACAGGCGGTTGAGGTCATTGTGGGCCTGCTGGCCAACCACGGCCAGGGCGGCGTCTGCGGGTACAAGGACCGGCGCATGGCCTACCACAACAGTTTTCTCTGTGCGGACCCGTCCGACGCGTGGGTGCTGGAAACCGCCGGTGGACTATGGGCTGCCAAACACATCACAGATGCCTGGGCCATCTCCAACCGGCTGACCCTGGATGCCGATTTCGATCGAAGCCACCCGCAGCTCATCGACACGGCCAGAGACAAGGGCTGGCTGAAGCCGGGGCGCACCTTCAGCTTCAAGGGATGCTATTCGGACTGGTTCAACACCACCTTCTCCTTCTCGTCAACCCGCCAGGGCCGCTGCCTGAAGCAAATCGACAGGCCGCAACGGCCGGCGGCATCGGACAAACTGGACCTGGCCGGTGCCCTGCGCTGCCTGCGGGATCATGACACTCCCGGCTACCTGCCTGCCGCCCATCTGTTCATGGACCGCATATGCATGCACGCAGCCAACCCTGTGTCCAGGGGTTTCCAGACCACCGGATCGCTGGCGGCCCACCTGACACCGGAATCGCGCACATTCTGGGCCACAGGCACGTCGGCGCCGTGCACAGGCATCTTCAAACCGCTTCGGTTCGACACGGATGACATGCCGGATACGGGGCCGGCCCCCGGTGCCGCATACGACACGCGCTGCCGGTGGTGGCTGCACGAATGCCTGCACCGCAGCATCATTATGGACTATCAGAACCGGCTGTCCGCATTTGCCGACGCACGGGATACACTGGAACGGTCATTTATGGACAACGCCGCGGAAACCGCGGGTGAGAAAAACACGGCGCTCTGCCGTGAGGCATTCAAACAAGCGGATAAATTGACCCGATCCTGGATCGAACGCATCAAAACGATGCCGGTGGAAAAACCGCCCGGCTGGGCGTACCGCAAATACTGGCAGACACTCAACAAAAAGGCGGAGATTCCGGTCAACGGATAAGCGCCGGCAGACCAGCCTGTCGCCACGTACTCATTGCTGACCGACTAGTAAATGACTACGGCTTCACCCTTCGCGCCTTGGCTCTGAAACCCTCCGGCCCTCCGAATTTTCCAATGTTTGGGTAAAGTTTCCCGGAATGGTTCCATGACTGAATCCTGTTTTTCCGCCCACGGAAGCCGCCGCGGTAGGTTTTTCTTACCTTGCTTACACAATCGTGTGAAAAAAAGTTCCTATTTCGAATCGTTTTTCGCTTTTCAACTACCTGTTATCTTTGCATACCCTGGTTAACATACTGTTAATACAATAAAATAAGGATGGCGATAATGCTGGCCCACTCTTTGCTAATTTAGAGACGTAACCGCGAAGAACGTTTATCCGGCTGGCCGTAGGCCAATAGGCTCGAAGCGGAAG
>JABZFO010000006.1 GCA_014237405.1 Desulfosarcina sp.
TTGCATAAAAAAAGCCTCCTTGCCGGAGGCTCATCTAATTTGAAAATTTCTTCCCGTTTGTCAATGATTATGAAAATCCTGCAGACTGCCGCTCCTTTATTTGCGGGGATCTACACCGTAATCAAACGTGAAGACGCCACGGGAAAATTAACGGGAGCTTTATCTGAAACCAAAAAGCTACAACTTGAATTTTGGAGTGAATTTCGAGAAAAGCTTCTAAAATCAAAAGTTGTTTCCAGTGCCCAGACACCTCGTCCTCAATATTGGTTTGACGTAGCTTTAGGCCGATCTCACATTTTTTTGTCAAATATCGCTAATACGTGGGAAAACCGAATTGGAGTGCGAGTCTATATTGGCAATAAAATTGCGGATTGGGCTCTGCCACAACTTGAAGATCAAAAAGAAGAAATTGAAACCGAAATTGGTTCAAAACTTCAATGGAATCCAAATCCTGAAAACCGTGATAAAACTATTGCTATCACTAAAGATGTTAATCTTCAGAATCGAGAAGAATGGGCTACATCAATTGAATGGCTAGTTGACATGGTAAAACGATTCAGGAAAGCTTTTGTACCAAGAGTCAAAAAGCTAAAACCAATATAGCAACCATATTGGGTTCAAAATGACACCCCAACAATGGGATGAACTCGGATTGAAAAAGCTGACGCTTTTTCAATCCGGTTATCCCAAGCGTTGAACTAAACCGCTTCGCGGAAGTACTTCTTCTGACCCACCGCACAACGTAACATCGTCCGTTCACGATCGATACCGGTTTCCCAGTACCCACCCCCATCGCTTATAATGTAATCCGATCGCGCCTTTGTGGCCGTTCGGATTTTCCTTTTTTACACTTTACCCAAAGGAGGCATTATGAGCACTTTACTTCGTAATCGATTCGAGGACTACATGACCTTGCGGGGATTTTCCCCAAAAACCAAACAGGCTTATGTCGGCGCTGTGGCAGGTTTGGCAGGCTATTATCGCAAAACACCCGACAACCTCGACAATAAACAGATCCAGGCCTACCTGCTTCACCTGATCAAAGAGCGCGGCCTGGCCTGGAGTTCGTGCAACGTGGTTTTTTCCGGCCTGCGTTGCTTTTACGGCCATGTGCTCAATTGGGAAAACACCCGATTCAGCATTCCATCTCGGCCCCGGCAAAAGAAGCTTCCCCTGGTGATGAGCGTCGAGGATGTCATGCGGCTGATCGATGCCACCAAAAGCCCCAAGAATCGCGTGCTGCTGATGACCGTGTATGGGGGCGGCTTGCGCGTGGGCGAGGTGGTTCGCCTCAAGGCCGGCCATATCGAAAGTGAACGCATGTTGATCCGCGTGGAACAGGGCAAGGGTCGAAAAGACCGCTATACGCTATTGCCCCGCCGTCTGCTCACCGAGCTGCGCGCATACTACGCGGCTTACCGTCCCGGCGAATGGCTTTTTTTCAGCAAAATCAAATCGAAACCCATGCCGATCGGTACCGCCCAAAAGGTCTATTATTGGGCGAAGAAGAGGGCCGGTATCACCCGGGGCAAAGGGATTCATACTCTTCGCCACTGTTTTGCCACCCACTTGATGGACCAGGGCGTTGATCTATACGTGATCAAACAGATGATGGGACACAGCGCCATTAAAACCACCTCACGATACCTGCATGCCAGCAACCAGAAACTGGCGAAGCTGATCAGCCCGCTGGACCTTAGCGAGTTCACAAAGGCAGGCGCATGATGACAAATAACGACGGCTCAGCCACACCGGTATATCGCCCCCGGCAAGGACCGGAGACTGCCGACATCATCAGGCTTTACGGCGATGACTATACCCAAAACCGCCGTGTACCGTTTAAACACCTGACGGTCATGCATCATATCCGACACTGCCGCACCGCCATGATGGGCGGCCACCGTGATCGCTGTAACCAGTGCGGATTCGAACGAAACGCCTACAACAGCTGTGGAGACCGGCATTGCCCCAAATGCCGTACGCTGGTCAAAGAGCGCTGGCTCGAGTCGCGAAAAAGCGAGCTATTACCGACCGGTTACTTTCATCTGGTGTTCACCTTGCCCCATGAACTCAACCCTGTCATCCACTGCAATCCTCAGGCGCTTTTGGGCAACCTGTTTGGCAGTGTCAACGAGACCTTGCAGGCCTTTGCCGCCGATCCCCAGTGGCGTCTTGAGGGGCAATTGGGCTTTATCGGTGTGCTGCACACCTGGTCGCAGACCTTGATGGATCACTTTCATCTGCACTGTCTGGTGCCGGCCGGGGTGTTGTCATTCGATAAAGCCCTTTACGAAAATGACGATTTGGGTTTTTATGGTAACACCGCTGCCACGGGTACGACTGACGGCTTTGCCCGACTGATCGCGACCTTGAGGGCAAAAAATTGGATCGTCTATGCCAAACGCCCTTTTGCCGGACCTGTGCAAGTGCTCGACTATTTGGGCCGCTACACCCACCGAGTTGCCATCTCCAATCATCGCATCGTGTCCATTGATAATGACGAGATTACTTTCACCTATAAAGACCGCAGTGATGACGATCGAACCCGACGGATGACCCTGTCGGCCGACGAGTTCATTCGGCGATTTCTGCTGCATGTGCTTCCGGCCCGTTTTGTCAAAATCCGCTATTTCGGTTTCTTGTTTCACCGGGACAAACGCAAAAACATCGTCTTGATCCGCGTTTTGATTGATGGGCAAGCCGTGTTTGCCGAGCCGGTGGATGAGAGCGCGGGGCAGATCATGCTGCGAATAACCGGTATCGATATCCACTGCTGTCCGCATTGCAGTAAAGGACAAATGATCGTCATCCTTAAAATTCCCAAAGGGAGCCATATGAAAAAATGACCGTGGTTGTCACCGAAAAGATTTAAATTTTAAGTGTCTCACAATTTTAAAAACGCCATGAGCGCGTCATGGTAAGGGTGCGCCCGAATTCGGCAACGAGTTAAATTCCGCACCCTGCCTGAATCACAACAGAGCCCAAATGGCATAAGGCCGACTTGAAATGTACTATTTTCTCTCATCTTTGTGGCAAAATCGAAATTGTTCCCTTGCAATCCTCTTCGGTGAAGC
>JABZFO010000047.1 GCA_014237405.1 Desulfosarcina sp.
GGATGCCACCATCGATGACGCCGACCAGGCATATGCCCATGCGTCCCTTGACGCCGTTTCACCCTTGCCCGAGCCGAATACCCAAACCGTCGAAGATGCCATCTCAATCACTTCCCGGCGTCTGCACCAGACGGAATCGGCGCTGCCGGGTGCTCAACAGGCAGTGGAATCGGCCGAGGCGGCAGTGGCGGCGGCCAACCGGCAGCATGAAAAGGCAAAGGCCCGGTTGAAAGCATTGACCCACACCCTGGTAGAGACCCGCAGCCAGATGAAGATGTTCCACGAAACAACGGCAGAAATTGAAGCGCAGGATTCCGTGGAGCGTATCCATTCCCCGGCCGCGATGCCCGACGACCGGTTTCCCTCCCCTCAGGCGGCTGGCAGGGAAGCATCGGCCCGGCAGCAGATCCTGTCCGACCTGCTGGAAATCGAGGCGTCCCTCAACGCCAGAAAACGGGATTCGATGCAGGCGGACGTTAACGGGGCCGTTTTTCCGGGAACTGCCGGGCGAATCTCCGAAAAACGGCAGCATCATCGCGTTATCTACCCGCTTAACCAGCGTCCGTTGCTTTCCATTGACAATCGTACGATTCCTATTTTTGACCTGAGCACCGCCGGCATGCGCATGGGACCGGACGCTGCCTTGGCCCGTTCGCGCATTGTTCGGGGCGTCATCGCTTTTGCCGGCCGGCCGGCGGTGAATATCACCGGCAAGGTGGTTCGACAGGATGATCGCAGCCTGGGATTGCGGCTGGCGACCCGTATCGGCAACCACATCCTGGACCAGGAGCGTCTTCGCCTGAGCGCTTAACACTTGACGGTTCCGTAAAAAATCCGATATCTGCGTTACGCTTCATCCCTCGTCACTGCGGAGTACGCTTACGGGACTGCGACTTACGAATTCATCAACATTTAAAACGGAACACTTTGTTACGCTATCTTGCCCCGTCAGGGGGAGCCTTCTCTTGAAATATGGATAGACAGGGGGATGGTCATCTGTCTGTTTCCGTGTTGAACCGCTAAACGGATGCCGTTTTCTCCGGCGGGCAACATGCCGGGGGTGATGCTTTTGCTGTCGGAAGTTTTTTCTCTTATCGGGCTCCACGCGATAAGTCGCATGGGCATGATTTCACGCGAAAAGACCGCGCCGGGCGCTACTGTCTCTGAGGGAACCATAGCGGTTTTTATCGTTTCCGGGTCTATCCCTTCGAACACCAACACCCCATCAGGTCTGCCGTTGAACAGGTACCGGCTTGCGTTCCAATCGACAATCATGTCGTCGTTGCTTTTATTCGTTAAAGTGAGAAGAAAAAATGCATAGTAGGGGTATTCTCCTTTTTTGATCTCGATCTTAACGTTAAATAGCTGATTGTCCACCTCACGAAATTCAGGTTTCGCTGTCCAAACCGCATTGGACGGGGCATGAACACCGCTGCAGCCCCATAGAGCGAGCCAGATCAAAAAAAGAAACCCAATCGTGCGCCGGCAGTTCATGGAGTCAACCTTTCTTGGGGATTGGATGGTATGACGATATTTTTACCGGCTTTTACGTTGTTTGACAAGCCTGAAACCGAGCTTCCCCAGACAACCCCATCTTGAAAATCAGGATGTGCGCTGTTCGGGATCTCAACCTGCCCGTTACCCGGGTCCGGATCAATGGCCTGTTTGTATTTTATTGCCACATCTTGACACCGGTGGTAGAAAGGTTTATTTTTTCTAATTCGAAAAGCGACAACCATCAGGATTTTGAAGGAACGGGACATGACACAGATCCAGACAGCAACGCCAGCTGAAACCAAATCCATCGAAGATATGCTGACCGCATCCGGCTACTCCAAAACGGCCATCAACTACTACATTACCAAGCCGCACATGGGTCAGATTTCCGATGCGGATATCACCTCCGAGATGACCGGCTCCTGTGGCGACACCATGGGTATTTACATAAAGATGGACAACGGCGTCGTGGGGGATGCGAAATACCAGGTGATGGGGTGCGCGGGTGCCATCTCCGCTGCCATGGCGGTGGTGGACCTGATCAAAGGCAAGGATCTGGATTATGCCCGATCCATCGACGACGGAATCGTGTTCAAGGTTCTGGAGGAGATCCCTGTGAAGAAGCACCACTGCATCCAACTGGCCGTCAAAACTCTGCATAAAGCATTGGACGCTTTCTGCCTTCAAAAATCGGCGTAGCTTTTCACCGCTTTAACGGTTTTGTGAGGCCGCCACCGGCATCGAGCCGGCGGCGGCCTTTTAATTTCTCGTTCCCAATCCTAATCAATGATTCGAAAGTAGCGGATGTCCTTGATCGTTCCTTTGCGTTCATCGGCAAACACCGGTTCCACCCGGGCGCCGATTTTGACCTTGGACTCATCCTGGATGTCGATGTAGTGCTGAAACAGCGTGTCGGCCCCGTCCAGCCGGATAAATCCATAGCCGTAGGGAACCGGCTTCTTCTCACCGGTTTCCGGGTCGATGAAGGCGTAGCGCAGGATGGTGAAGGTGCCGATGGACCCTTTGGGTCCCACCTCCACAAATTTATCCATCTCCACGAAGCAGGCCCCGCACACCCGTCGCGGGGGGATGTACACCTTCTTGCACATGGGGCATTTGACGGCCATGAACCGCCGGTTATCTCTCAGTTCCTGCAGAAATAGGCTGCCGTGAAGCCCGACGGCATAGTTGAAGGGCTGTCTGGCCGCTCCCGATTCAATGATGACATGCTCGGTATCCAACATGAATTTCTCCTTGGTCCCGAAACCGTGGATTTGCAGAATAGACGATAACGGATGATTAGAAATCTGGTTTTCTGCGGCCGTGGAGCAGAATGTCCGACCAGAAGCATCCGCCGAAGCCGGTGCTCAGGGCCAGATCCACGTCAGGCACCTGTCGGCCTTCGGCTTTTCCCATCACTTGAAGAGCCGCTTCGGCACAGCGGATCAGGCCGGTGGCGCCGATGGGGTTGCAGGCAATTACTCCGCCGGACGGGTTGAAGGGGATCTCGCCGTCCATGTCCGTGGCGCCGCTCCAGATGAACTCGGCCCCTTTTCCATATTCCGCCAGCCCCAGGTCTTCGATCCACATGATACCGGCAAAGGAGTAGGGCTGATAGAGCTCGATGACGCCGATCTCCTTGGCGGGCTCCCTGATTCCCGCTTTGTCATAGATCTCACGGGATGCGGCGGCCATGGAGTCCAATCGGCCGAAGTTGGCGTCTCCCAGGTAGGTGTAGGTGTGCCGGTTGGCCGTGGCCCAGATCCAGTCCGGCGTGGCGGTGATCTTCTCGACTACGTCCTCACCGGCCATGATCACGGCACAGGCGCCGTCAGTGCGCGGGCAGACATCCAGCAGGTGGATGGGGTCGGCCAGCATAGGAGAGTCCAGCACCTCGTCGATGGTCACTTCCTTGCGCAGCTGAGTATAAGGGTTGTTGCAGGCGTGTTTACGGTCCCGCACCGAAACCCGTGCCCCGTCCCGATCCGTGGCGCCATACTTGGCCATATAAGCCTGGGCTTCGGCCGCCAGCCCAGAGATGGCACCGGCGAAGACCAGGCGGTCCCAGACCGGATCGAATGCCGTGGTGATGGCGCCGGTGGTGTCCGACTCCGAGTTCTTCTCCCAGCCGATGACCAGCACCCGATCGAACAGGCCCGAGGCAACCGTGTGATAGCCGCCGATGGCCAGGGTGCTGCCGGTGGTGCCGCCGGTGGTGAGCTTGATGATTGGCTTCATGAACCCGCCGGAGCCGTCCACGCTCCAGCAGTCCACATAGTTGATGCCTTCGAAGTGGTCCATGTTGCCGATAACGATGGCATCAATGTCGCTGATCGTCAGGTCCGCATCGGCCAAAGCCCGCTGGACCGCCTCGTTGATCAACTCCTGTCCGTTGACATCGGGGCGGTGGCTTTTGTGGTAGGTCTGCCCGATGCCCACGATGGCGACACGCTGTTTTGCCATAGCTCCTCCAAAACAAATTAGTATCTTAATCTTGAAATTCGTGTTTTTTATGTCAGAAAATAAATAACAATAGCCAAAAGCCAAATAACAAATAACAATGACTAAAATTCAAAATTCCAAATCTTTGGTTTTTGATCTTATTTGAGATTTGGATATTGTAATTTGGAATTTATTTGTTATTTGGTGCTTCCAATTTGTTGTTTCCGGTTTATCCGGGTTAGGGATTTTGGAATTGAACGTTAACGTATTCGGCAACCATATATATGCCAGAGGTCGGAACCCCGAACCCCGAACCCCGAACCCAGAACTCAGAACTCAGAACTCAGAACCCACACACAGTGGGACTGGCCGCACAGACCATTGACACCATGCGCCACGCCCACGGTGGGATTCTTCACCTGGACGCCGCCCGTCTCGCCGCGAAGTTGACGGACCACTTCGGCCATTCGGATCAGACCGGCGGCGATCACCGGGTGGCCGCTCAGCAGGCCTCCTGAGGCATTGACCGGCAGCCGTCCGTCGATATCGAACGCACCGGTTTCCAAAAGAGGCCCGGCCTTCCCGTCGGCGCACAGCCCCATGGCTTCCAGCCACATCAGTTCCTGGTAGGTGAATGCATCGTAAAGCTCGGCGACGTGAATCTGGGTGACCGGATCGGTGATGCCGGCCATGTCAAAGGCTTTTTTCGTTGCCCGGGTCAGGGCCGGTGCCCGGGAGAGGTCCCGGTCTCCCAGGTGATAGGCGTCTGCGCAAAAGGCTGTGCCCTTTATCCATACGGGTGGTTTGGCAGTGTCGCTCACCCGATCTTTCCCGGCGATGATGATGGCGCAGCAGCCGTCGGACACCGGTGAACAGTCCAGCTTGTGGAGCGGGTCGCAGATCATCTCCGAGGCCAGCACATCGGCCACGGTAATCTCCATAGGCAGCTGAGCTTTGGGGTTGTGCATGGCATTGCCGTGATTTTTTACCGACACCCGGGCAAGCTGTTCGGCCGTGGTGCCGGTGCGGTGCATGTATGCATTGGCCTGCATGGCACAGGCGCTGACCATGTCCATGCCGATAGCCCGCTCGTATATGGGGTCGAAGGCCGCGTTGGTGATGAGGCTGGAGACGCTTTCCGAGCCCTTGCTGTGGGCCGTCACCAGGGTGGTGCCGTAGGAACCGGAAAGGATGCGGGTCAATCCGTAAAAGGCGCCGAAGGTGCCGTCTCCCTCCACACAGGAGACATTTTTCTCCCGGGCGCCGCTGGCATCGCTCACCGCCATGCAGCTGATGGTTCGCCCGTCCCAGAAGTCATTGGAGGTGGTGACCACGTTATCGATGTCGTCGATGGACATCCCTGCATCGGCCAGGGCCAGGTTCACCGCCTCCCAGGCCATGTCGGCGAAACCGTCGCGGATCTTGTTTTTCTCGATGGCAGTCATCCCTACGCCTACAATTGCTGCGCTATCCATAGCGATCCTCTTTTTTCCGCGGCCCTTAGGTTAATCAATCGGCACAAAGTGGGAGATGGCGTTGATCGTTGCCCCCGCTTTCTTGGAAAAACAGGCCCGGACCCGCATGCCGATTTTTGCATCATCGGGATCTGCCTGGGCGATGGTGTGCAAGAGGGCCGTGTCCGCGCCGTCCAGCCGGATCAGGGCGTAGATTACCGGCACCTTTTGAGCAATGGCCGCCAACTGTCGTCTGGCAACGGTAAAGGAGACCACAGTGCCTTCGTCGGAGACGGCGGTCCAGGTTTCGTTTTCCGTAAAACAGGCCGGACAGGTTTTTCTCGGCGGTACGAAGACGCGATTGCAGCTCTCACACCGTGTCCCCATGATCGTCTGCTCATCCCGCAGGGTTTTGAGAAACCGGCCGGCCGTGTCACCCGCCCACCAGGTATAGGGCACGCTGATCTGGCTGCTGTAGACCATGGGTTCAACCTGTTTTAGTAAACTGCTCATAATGAGACGTTCCTTTTTCTTTTGCATGGGGCTGTAAATAGCGTTCAGATCGTTATGAACTCGTTTAGTTCGTTGGGAATGTTGTTTCTGGTTCTTGTTTCGGAGTTTTTAGCTCTGAGTTTCATCCTCGGACCTCAGTCTTCAGTCTTCGGACCTCCGACTCCAATCCCTCAATCCATATACATGGAATCGATCAGGTCGGCGTACTGTTCCTGAACCACATTCCGCTTGATTTTCAGGGACGGGGTCAGCTCTCCGGTTTCCTGGGAGAACTCCTTTTTGATGATCCGGTAACGCTTGATGGTCTCGAACCGGGCCAGGTGAAGGTTCCGTTCGGCCACATGTTCGTCGATGATGTGGATAAATTCCGGATGGTCCAGCAGCGCTATGGGATCCTTAAAGGCGATACCCTGCTTTTCTGCAATGAAGGCGGCCTGATCCAGGTTGATGGTAAGCAGGGCGCTTAAAAATTTTCGCCGGTCGCCGATGACGATGAAATGGGTGAAAAGGGGATCGCTTAGAAACAGATTCTCAATTTTCTGGGGCGCGATGTTTTTGCCGCTGGAGGTGATAATCAGATTTTTCTTCCGGTCGGTGATCTTCAAGAAACCGGCATCGTCGAATACCCCGATGTCCCCGGTTCTCAGAAAGCCGTCCTCGGTAAAGGCTTCGCGCGTTTCTTCCGGCATTTTCCAGTAGCCTTTAAACACATTGTCCCCGCGGATGAGAATTTCCCCATCATCGGCAAGCTTGATCTCGACACCGGGCAGGGGTTTTCCCACCGTACCGATGCGGTAGTCGGCCAGGTTGCTCATGGTGGCCGGGGCGAAGCATTCGGTCATTCCGTAGCCTTCCACCACCTGGATGCCGGCAGCGTTGAAGAAGAGGATGATGTCCCGGGCGGTGGGGGCGCCGGAGGCGGTCATCCATCGCACCCGTCCACCCAAGGCCTGACGCAGCTTCTTGAAGATCAGGGCAAAAGCCAGTTTGTATTTCAGTTTCAGAGTCACCGGCACCGGCTTTTTCTCTTCTCGCAACGTTGAGATCCGGGTGCCGATGGAATGGCCCCAGTGAAAGACCTTTTGGCGCCAGGGGGGCTGCTGTTCCACCTGCATGTGAATCTTCTGATAGACTTTCTCGCATACCCGGGGAACGGCCAGGATGATGGTGGGGCGCTTTTCTCCAAAATCTTCAAGCACGGTGTTCACGCTCTCCGCATAGGAGGAGGTGATTCCCTTATACATGCCGTAAAAATGTCCGGCAGCCCGCTCGAACACGTGGCTCAAGGGGAGAAAAGGTACGGCTTGGTCCGCATCGTTGGCAAATCCGGGTTTGATCCGGTCCAGGGCCAGGATGACGGCCATTACATTTTTATGGGTGATCATGGCCCCTTTGGGCACCCCTGTGGTGCCTGAGGTGTAGACGATGGTGGCCAGATCATCCGGCGTCACATCGTCGGCCTTATTTTCGAACATGGTCGCGTCCGCCCGGTGGGCATCCATGCCGGATTGCATCAATTCGGCGAAGGAGATCAGGTTCGAATGCGTCAGATTGCCGGCCTCCACGGCAACGATCGTTTTCAGTGCCGGGTATTTGTCGGCGGCGTAAAGGGCCTTTTCCGCCTGCACCAGGTCTTCCACCACCAGAATTTTGACCTCGGCATTGCCCACAATATAGGCGACCTCATCGGCGGTGAGGGTGGTGTAGATGGGCACCAGGCAGGCGCCGATGCCCAGCGTGCCCATATCCGTGTAGAGCCACTCTAGACGGTTTTCGGAGAGTAGTGCCACCCGGTCGCCCTTTTCAACACCCAGGGCGGCCAGACCCAGGCCAACTGCCCTGGACCGGTCGTAGTATTGGTTCCAGGTGGCGCTGTCCCACCGGCCGCTTCGCTTTTTTTCTACGGCCAGGCGGTCCTTGTACGTGGCGGTCCGATTTCGAAAGACGTGGTTGATGGTCTCTTCCATGGATCCCCCTTGTTTTGTCGCTGCCCGGCCGGCAGGGGACGGACATGCGATTCATTCAGGACAGGAAATTTCAAGCACCCGGGAACAGGAAAAAGTTCAAAGCTTGAAGTAAATTCGAAATTATAATCAGGTTCAAAAACAGCTTGACTTCCCATAGGGTATTATCTATTAAAAGTCAACAATCAATTGAAGCTTATTCAGGATTATAATTAAGTTCAAATTAGTCGACTGGAGCAAGGTGCGGCGAGGGTGCCAACATCGGGTTCATCTTCAGCTGACACCGCTGCAACGAGTTGACATCACGACCGGAGGTCCGCCATGGAAGAGACATTTGCCGTTACCGGCATGAAAGACATCGAGGCCATCGAAGCGGTTCCGTTCCAAGATCGGGTGGCGGAAACCAGCACCTATGCCGTTATCGAAAAAGGCGCCGCCGTCAACCCGGATGCCCTGGCCATCAGTTTTCTGATGGACGGCGACACCTGGGACCAGCCCACCCAGGTCACCTATGGCGATCTGATCCACAAAATTCGCCAGTGTGCCAACATGTTCCACGATCTGGGCATCGGGCCGCAGGACGTGGTGACCTATCTTTTGCCCAACATCCCTCAGACCCATTATGTGCTCTGGGGCGCTGAGGCGGCCGGTATCGTCAATCCCATCAATCCCCTGCTGGAGCCGGTCACCATCCGGGATATCTGCCGGGCGGCAGGCACCCGGGTGCTGGTGGCCCTTGGGAACCTGCCGGGGATCGACATCTGGCAGAAGGTGATGAAAATCAAGGATGAAATTCCCACCCTTGAGCATGTGATCTGCATTATGGGGCCTGGCGATAGCGACCGTATCCATAGTTTCGAGCAGCTGGTGGAGAAATATCCGGGAGACCGTTTGATATTCGACAGAATCATCGCGCCTGACGACGTCTCCTCACTCTACCACACCGGTGGTACCACCGGTACCCCCAAACTGGCCCGGCGGACCCATTATAATGAAGTGGTCATGGGATGGATGATCCAGACCATGGGGGGTATGGGCAGGCAGACCACGGTGCTTTGCGGACTTCCCCTGTTTCATGTGAACGGCACCACGGTTACCGGCATATCCCCTTTTTCCATGGGTGCCCACGTGGTGATTCTCTCGCCCAGGGGGTACCGGGATCCGTCCATCATCAAGAACTTCTACAAGATTGTGGAACGCTATGGGGCCAACTTCTTCTCGGCAGTCCCCACCGTGCTTTCCACCCTCATGGATATCCCGGTGGACGATGCCGACATCTCTTCTCTCCAGTATGCCATCTGCGGGGCGGCGCCGCTGAGCGTGGAGATGTTCAAACGGTTTGAGGTCCACACGGGCATGAAAGTGCTCGAAGGATACGGGCTCACCGAAGGGGCCTGTGCCTCGTCTATCAACCCCAGGGACGGCGAGCGAAAGGTGGGCAGCATCGGCATCCGCATGCCCTACCAGCTGATGAAGGTGGTCATCGTGGACGAGCAGGAGAAATACTTGCGCGATGCCAACGTAGGCGAAATCGGTGCCATAATCATCACCGGGCCCAACGTTTTCAAAGGCTACGTCGATGAGGCGCACAACAAGGGGATCTGGGTCCAGGATGGCTGGTTCAATACCGGTGACTTGGGTCGAATAGATTCGGATGGCTACTTCTGGCTGACCGGCCGCAAGAAGGAACTGATCATCCGCGGCGGCCACAACATCGATCCGGCCACCATCGAAGCGGCGCTGTACCGGCTGCCCGACGTCCAGGTGGCCGCCGCCGTTCCCCAGCCGGATCCCCACGCCGGCGAAGTGCCCGTGGCTTACGTGCAACTGGCCGCAGACAGCACCATGACCGGTGAGAACCTCCTCGAATACGCACGAGAGAACATCGGCGAACGGGCCGCCGTGCCCAAGGCTATTCACATCATTGATACGGTTCCCCTGACGCCGGTGGGCAAGATTTTCAAGCCGGCCCTGCGATGGGATGTGATCGAGAAGATCTACAACAAAGAGCTGGCGGGACTGGGCGATTTAGCTGAGAAAGTGTCTGTCTCCGCTGGCGAGGACAAGGTTCACGGCACCCGGGTGGCCATAACGGTGACACCCGCTTCCGGAGCCGAAAGGGCGACAATAGAAAAGAAGATCGCCAAAATCCTTGCCCGCTATACGTTAAAATATGCGGTGATCATCCAATAAAACCGTCAGAAGGTGAACGATGAAAAAGCTGGCGCATAAAACTGTGGTCATTACCGGCGGCGCTGCCGGTATCGGGCGGGAGATGGCCTTTGGCTTTGCCCGGGAAAAGGCCAATCTGGCGATTCTGGATATCGACAATGAGATGCTGGACACGGCTGTCGGTCAGATACAGACCAAGGGCATTGATGTCAGAGGGTACTGCTGCGATGTTTCTGATCCACAGATGGTTGAGCAGGTGGCCGGACAGGTCCGGAAGGATTTTATAACCGTCGACATCCTGGTGAACAACGCCGGTATCGTGGTGGGTAAACCGGCGGCAGAAGTCTCCTATGAGGAGCTTCGCCGAATCGTGGAAATCAACGTCCTGGGCGTTATGTGGATGACCCGCCAGTTCATTGGCGACATGATGGCCGAAAACAGTGGACACATTGTCAATATCGCCTCGGCCTCAGGCCTGCTGGCCGTGCCCCGGCTTTCCGATTACTGCGCCACCAAGTTTGCCGTAGTGGGATACTCCGATGCCCTTCGCATGGAGATGAAAAAATTTGGCTGCCCCGGCGTGAAGGTCTCTTGCATCTGCCCGTCGGTTATCGATACCGGCATGTTCATGGGATTCACCCCGCCGCTGTTCAACCCGCTGCTCGAACCGGAAAATGTAGCCCGGCAGATCATTCAAACGGTGAAACGGGAAAAGGACTATCTGAAAATTCCGTTCATGGTAAAGATGATTCCCTTTTTCAAACTGCTGCCTGCTGCCTGGGTAGATCGACTGGTTGCGTTGACCGGCACCAACCGGGCTATGGATCATTTCGTTGGACATTAGGTATTGCCCATCCAGAAACGGCATCTTGCGGCCCAGGCCGGCGTTCTCGCGTTTCCGCAATCCTCGACGTAGCGCTGCTACGCCTGCGGTTACGAAAACGCTGCGGCCTTGGCCTGAACCACAATCTACCATTTCTGGATGGACAATAGGTAGACAGGCTGTAGGCTGAAGGTGGTTAGGGTGGGATGATTGGGGACAGAGGACTGAGGACTGAGGACAGAGGACAGAGGACTGAGGACAGAGGACTGAGGACTGAGGACTGAGGACTGAGGACTGAGGACTGAGGACAGAGGACAGAGGACTGAGGACAGAGGACAGAGGACTGAGGACTGAGGACTGAGGACTGAGGACAGAGGACAGAGGACAGAGGACTGAGGACAGAGGACAGAGGACAGAGGACAGAGGACAGAGGACAGAAGACAGAGGACAGAGGACAGAGGACAGAGGACGGAAGGTATAGAAAAGTTCTGGGATATGGGATTGAACCGATCAGACATCCGTTGTGAGCAGGAAGCGATCTGGGGCTCTCAACGTTCCCAGCAAACCCAACAAACCCAATAAACTCAACAAACCCGGGAAACCCGCATGGCACTCATCTATGAAAAGAAAAACCATATCGCCTATATCACCCTGAACCGCCCCGAGGCCCACAACGCCATCGATCCGGAGACGGTGATCGAACTGGTGGACGCCTGGCAGGATTTCAGTGAAGACAAGGAGATACGGTGCGCCATCCTCACCGGTGCCGGTGACCAGAGCTTTTGCGCCGGTGCGGATCTGGGAAAGCTGATTCCCTTATGGACCGGCGCCCGGAAGCCGGAAACCGAGGCGGACAAAAAGGTCCAGGCCAATCCCATGCTGGCCCAGAACGCCCTGCTGCGGGATTTTCCGATGACCAAACCGGTGATCGCCGCCATCAACGGCAACGCTATTGCCGGCGGGTTCGAGATCCTCTATAACACCGATATCCGGGTAGCCGCGGAAAACGCCCGGTTCGGTCTCCAGGAGGTCAAGTGGTCCATTGTGCCGGCCGGTGGTTCCACCGTCCACCTGACCCGGCAGATCCCCTATGCCCGGGCCATGGAGATACTGCTCACCGGCGAACTCATCGATGCCCGGCAGGCACTGGCATATGGCTTCGTCAATCAGGTGGTGCCCCGGAACAAAGTGATGGAAACGGCCGAGCGCTATGCCGACACGATCGCGAAAAACGGTCCTCTGGCCGTGGCTGCCGTTAAGCAGGCGGTTCAGGAAAATTCGGGAAAGGATGTAAAGGCGGCCCTGGCCCGGGAAATGGAGCTTTCCATCCCCGTGTTTTTAAGCAGGGATGCCCGGGAAGGCCCCCGAGCATTCAAGGAGAAACGGGAACCGATATACAAGGGAAAATAAAGAGTAAAAGGGAACATTTGTGTTGAACGTACTTGATAACGGATAGCTTAAGTTGTACGCTAACCCCATGCCGAGATTAGCCAGATTAGATGCTCCGGGTATTTTGCACCATGTCATGGGGCGAGGAATCGAACGGCGCAAAATTTTTTATTTTTTCCGAGGCCCTCACGCGAATCGCTAAATCAAAGGTAACTCCCGAGATAGACGACCGGATAGAGCATTTATGAACGCTCAAGCACGGACGTCCCCACCTTCCCCTGGTTGATCAGGCCGCTCTCAGGTGTTCTGAAAGCGCTTTACGACCTGCGTATACCACTTCTCTCAGCGGGGAATTTGGATGAAAAGAAGGAGATTCTGCCATATGAAGTCGAATACTACTTTCAGAATTGGCGTGTTTTTCATGATCATTTTTGTTTTTCATTTATCAAGCATACCGTTAGCGATATCTGCCTGGTTTAAACCAAAAACGGTAACAACAGAGAAAACCATCGCGGTCATGACCCAGGAGGAGCTTCAATCGGCGGTTATCAGCTATGCCAATCGATTCTTTGCAACGATTGGACAAGCCTCATTTCAACTGGAAAAAGATATTCCCACATCCCAGGGCCGGCTAATTGCAGCGGCCAGAAAAGTTTATTCCCTGAGCGCTGCCACAGAAATTGCTGCCGGTCCAAACGCCGGACCAGCGCTGCTGGACCTGGTGGTGATCGCAACATTGAATCGGATGGTATGGGAGGAATATTGGAGGCCTCAAGTTTTCGGCACGCCTGCGACTGTTATGGTGGACGCATTTAAAAAGATGGAAGTGGACGCGTGGGACCTGGCTACAAAAGTGATGACACCTGAACAGTGCCAGGAATTGCGAGACCTGATATTTGACTGGTATTCAGACAACCCCGGTCAGGTCGCTGTTGACTACATCCGTTTCAGCGACTTCGGTGATCTTGGCAAGAAGCCAAACTTGAAAGAGATCCAGAAACCCGGCGGCTTGCTGGCGCCGGTTCGAGAGGCCACTGCGGCAGTGGATGAAGTCCGCATGACTTCCGAACGGGCCATGTTTCTTTTGACAAAGATGCAACTGATCATGGGCTTTCAGGTGGAACTTGTCTACAAACAACTGGTCATGCAGCCTGAAATGAACACAATTCTCAAAGATATTTCAGGATTCAGGGCCACTGCGGATCGATTTGCCGAGTTGCTGGGAGAATTGCCAAAACATGTGGCCGATGAACGGTCAGCAACCATTACGGATGTCTCAAATCTGATTGCCCGCGAACGCAAGGCGGTACTCAACGCAATTGATGATAAGGCCGCCGCTATTTACAAAATCAACACAGACGTTCAGGCAACGCTGGAACGCGTGGACATGACATTTACAAGTTTAGAGAAAACGACATCCGATATCGAACGACTGCTCCAGGGAACTCAACAGACGGCAATTGCAGCGAGTGATTTATTGGCGTCTTTGGACAAGTTCATGGCCCGATTCGAGCCAGATGAATCATCAGATTTTTCAAAACCTTTTGACATCAATGAATATATCAATGCCATTGAAAAGGTTCAGGCAACAGTATCCAATCTGAACCAGCTTGCGTTGTCCATTGACAAGGCGAGTGCCCCATTAATCACGAGTATAATGGAGCAGTTTAACGAATCTGCTGAAAACCGCATCGATCATATTTTCTGGCGCCTAATTGAATTGTTTTCCGTTATCGGTGTCATTGTACTTGTCGTTTTGACAGTTCATTTCATGCTGAGACGAAAGATATCAAGATAGGTTATACATGATGCGCTCTATACAGCTACAGTTTCTTTTTCCAGAGTAAACTGTGTTATGGGTCCACATTTCACATAATGATCGTTTTTTCATCACATTAAATTCTGTCAAATGTGGAGCCCTGCAGGCCGGTGAATCAGTTTGCCTGTAACAGCTTTTGCGCCTTCAGACGCTTGACGACGGTCTTGATTTTGGCATCGATCAATTTCTGTTCGCTGCTTGGATTCATAGTCTCTGACTGCATTGACCAGACCAGCATTTCGGTTCGGACGTCGTAGAGGTTGGTTTCCAGTTTGACCAGTTTGTGTCGGCTGTAGTATTCTGGCTCGTAGACGTAACTTCCGACATGGCCGTAGTATCCATAGAAGCCTCTATAGTAGGGTGCCGTGTAGTAGGTGGATGGGTGGTAGACCTCTTTTTCCTCTACACCGACCAGGTGGGTAATCAACACCGAATCGAACTTGATGTCTTTGATTACCGCCTTGATGTTCTCCTCGGTTGGCCTGGTTTCGCCGGGTATGATCGCGAAACTGGGTGTTGCCTTGATTTTCTCTTCCTGGAGCCGGTCTAAAAACGTATTCTCGAATGCGCGGCGCACGGTTACCTGATCAGATACCCCGACGATGAGAATGTTGTCGAATGGACCGCCGGTATAGTCCTGGTTCCGCCACTCGGCGATAGGTTTGGCCGTTGTGCAAGCGGCGACAACTGCAGCCAACAAAACCAGATACCAGACCCCGCATTGCCTCGATACGTGTTTCATTTTGTTACCCCCTGAAGATTTGCCCTAAGGTTGCATTAAAAACATGGCGAAAAGAGTTAAACAAGCTGATAATACAATAAAAAGTAGTGAATAAACACCCTGACCAGGGTTCGACCACTGGTGAATTCAAGGATCTTGGCTGTTTTTCGCCATGTTTTTTACCCTCCGGGAAAGCCGGATGGCTACATATCCTTCGTTGTCAAGGGTTCGCAGTAGAAGTTATACGGCTTCACCCTTGACGCCTCGGCTCTGAAGCCATCCGACTTTTGCAACGTTAGGGTTTGGTTAAGTGCAAGAATAGAAAGTCTCTTCTACACGGCAACGATCCGCCGCTCCATGAATGATCCTTGTGCGCTAAGCGAAGGGTCAAACCTTGCCTATATTAGTTCAATTTATTGATTAAATCTATTAAGTCAATATTGATAACGCAGTAAATGGGGTGGAAGCGGCATCAAATTCGATTTCCTCACGCCGGAACAGCGGGCTTGAACTCAGCCGGACAAAAGGCGGAGTATCAATCAGTTCCTCCTTTCCATATCAAACTCTGGTTAAAAAAATTCTTGAGCCTTGCGCTTGACAATATGTAACAGTTGTTACACTGTAAAAGTAACAATTGAGGTTAGAGGCAATAATGACACGCAACGATCAAAAAAAGTGGTTGCTTTTGATCCACCAGATCCCCCCCAAGCCCAACGCCCTGCGGGTGAAAATCTGGCGGCGGTTGCAGCAGGTGGGCGCTGTGGCCATCAAACAATCGGTCTACGCCATGCCCTTTTCCGAACAGTCTCGTGAGGATTTGAGCTGGATACTCAAGGAGATTGTAGGGGGTGGCGGAGATGGGTCTATTTCCGAGGCGCGGTTTGTGGAAGGTCTGACCGATGAACAGGTTATGGCCCTGTTTCAGAACAGGACCCGGCGGCGAGGGGGCCGGCGCAAGTGTCCAGGTTGCGCCGCCGCCTGGATGAAGTTGGGGCCATCGATTTCTTTCAAGCACCGGAGTGGGGGACCGCGGAAATCTTGATCAAGGACTTGGCGGCCCGTTTGTCTGGTCAAACATCGGCTGCGGCCACCGTTAAGGATGGGCTCGACAATCTGAAAGGGAAAACCTGGGTGACCCGGAAAAACCTCTTTGTCGACCGCATCGCCTGCGGTTGGCTGATCCGGCGTTTCGTGGACAACGCAGCGGTTTTTAAATTCGTCGACGCAACACCATATGCCCCCGCGCCGGACGAGTTTCGTTTCGATATGTTCGACGGAGAATACACACACGAGGGAGATCGATGCTCGTTTGAGGTCATGATCCAACGCCTCCAACTCCAGGACCGGGCGCTTGTTCCCCTGGCCGAAGTGGTTCACGACATCGATCTGAAAGACACCAAATACGACCGTTCCGAAACGGACGGTTTCAACGCCCTTTTGACCGGTCTGGTGGCTTCCCGGCCGAACGATGACCAGCGCATGGCGGAAGGGTACCGATTGTTTGAAAACCTGTACGCCTATTTTCAGCGGCACAAGGGGGCAATGTGCTAAAAGGAGAACCAAAATGAAATGGATAACCCGATCCCATGTACACGTTGACCGCGTGGCCTGCCCCTGGCTGATCACACGGTTCATCGACTCGGATGCCGAATTCCTTTTCGTGCCCAGGAGCAGGGTGATGGAAATCGCCGAAAAAGAGGGTGCGACTGCCTTTGACACACCCGGGGCCGAACTGCACCACCGCGAGGATCTATGCACCTTTGACGTGATTATCAAGGATTACGAACTGACCGACAAGGCGCTGCTGCGCATGGCCAGAATCATCAATGCCGCGGACACGAACCGTCTGGATGCCGATCCTCTGGCGGCCGGCTTCGAGGCCATCGCGGTGGGCTACAGCCTGCGCTATCCCGACGACCTGGAAAACATAGAGGGGCAGTTTGAGGTCTACGACGCCCTGTATGCCTGGTGCCGGCTCTATGTGGCCGGAAGTAAAGCTTAGATGAAAAAGATGGCACCTCATGAAGCCATAACATCCCGCGCCGCCCGGGTCTCCGGCTTTCTCGGCCTGCAGCGAAGCACCGTCGGTGTGCTGGCCATGGTGGTGCTGGTGGGAATGGGCGAACGCATGGCCGAACGCTTTCTGCCCATCTATATACTGGCCCTGGGCGGTGGCGCAATGGCCATCGGCCTGCTTCAGGCCATGGACAATCTCAACCTGGTGGCCATGGCCGGCTTCGCCCTGGTAATCCTGATCCCCACCTGGCAGGCGGTGCTGGCCGGAGCGGTACTCTTTATCTCCTGGTCGGCCATCTCCCTGCCGGCCAGCATGAGTCTGATATACAAGGTGCTGCCTCAAAACAAGCGTACCATGGGGGTCAGCATGCACTCGCTGGTGCGCCGCATCCCCATGGCCCTTGGTCCCCTGATCGGCGGTGTCTTCATTAGTGTCTGGGGCGAACGCGATGGGGTTCGCCTCGCCTTTGGGGCCGCCCTGGCCATGGCCGCGGTGGCCCTTGTACTGCAGCAACGGATGATCGAAAAAGATACGGCTGCGGCGACATCCTTGGCGGACGCCAGCGGTCTGACGCCGGAGAAAAACCCGCTGAAGTTGCTGCGGTTGATGAACCCGGCCATGAAAGGGCTTCTGGTCACCGACATTCTGATCCGCTTCTGCGAGCAGATCCCCTATGCTTTTGTGGTGGTCTGGTGCATGAAGGTGATTTCAGCGCCGGTATCGGCCATCCAGTTCGGGTTGTTGACCACCATCGAGATGGCCACTGCGGTGCTGGTTTACATCCCTGTGGCCTATCTGGCCGACCGCACCACCAAGAAGCCCTTCGTGCTCATCACATTCGTCTTCTTCACCCTGTTCCCCCTGGTGCTTCTCTACAGCCGCTCCCTGGAGTGGCTGATCGTGGCATTCTTCCTGCGGGGCCTCAAGGAGTTCGGCGAGCCCACCCGCAAGGCGCTGATCATGGATTTGTCCCCAGATAGCTGCAAGGCGGGCATGTTCGGATTGTACTACCTGATCCGGGATGTCATTGTTGCTGTTGCCGCCTTGGGCGGCGCATTTCTATGGCAAATCAGCCCGCAGGCGAACCTTATCACAGCGTTCGTTTTCGGGATCATCGGCACCGTGGGGTTCGCGATTTTCGGCCGCGACATGCCGGTTCCCAAGAGGAAATGCCAGCGTTGACCCTTCCTGATTCAGCTAATATACTAATAAGTTTATGGTCGTTAAAAGAAAAAGCGTGCCGAAGACCGCAATGGCCGCTCCGGAGAGTATTCCGACAAATCCTTCAATCCTTTCGGCACGCTTTTCTGATACCGTGTTTAAAACCCCGGCTTTTCCCATAACGACGGCAGTAACAACAAAAGAAATGGTTGCCGCCATTCCAAGGGAAATACAAGCCGCCAATAACAAGCCAAGAATCATCACATCCATGGATAGGCAAAACAGCATGACCATCACCACCGCGGGACAAGGAACCAAGCCTACCGCTATAGCCCATGGCAACAAGCCTTTTCGGGACGCTTTTGCAGGTGCTGTTTTGTTTTCCGGCGCAGGCGCAAAAAATAAAGCGTAGCCATTTTTAAAGAGAAGTCCCAGTCCAAGGAGGGTGATCAGTCCAAAACTGATGATTTGAGTTACTGTGGTCACCGTCGCCAATGATTCGCTGACACCCCGCTGAATAATATAACGCAAACCGAGAACGCCGATAACCCCTGAAAAACCATGGAAAAAGGCAATGCAAAGGCCAAACAGCAATCCACCCATAATTGAGGCTTTATGCGATAAAACATATGTCATGGCGACAACCTTGCCATGCCCGGGACCGGCTGCATGGATTGCGCCGTAGACGAGGGCAAGCCCCATCAGGAATATCAGCGGCTTAACACTACCGTCGTTTTGCGCAACCCGGATGAGTTCCGACATTTTTTGTTTCAGCTGGTGTTGCCATAGGATGATTTTGACGAAAAGCCGGCTCTTAAATGGCGGTTCGGGGGCTTTGTGAAGGGTTTCCGGTTTAGATGTAAACGGGTTCTGGGACCAGACGGGACCAATCCCTGGAGCAAAAAAGACAAAAAGGATCAACAGCACTAATAATCGCTTCATGTTTTTTGCCGAAACTCCAGGAAAAGCGTCCAGGGATGAATCATATCGAAATAAATCTTTGTGTCCGGGTCTTCCCGAATGGCTGTCTTCACCTCGAAGGCTTCGGCAGAGGTGAGAGAAACGGGCCCCTTGTTGGCAAAGAAAATGGCTGAATAATAGGAAGGGTCATAGGTCGCAACGGATACTTTCTTTAAGTTATCGGTTGCCGTCACATGGCAGGGAATAAAAAATTCATAGACCAATCCTTTGTTTTCTAAAATTGCATTGAAATCCGTTATGAACTTCACCTGAAAGGGTTTTTTCTCGATTTTTAAAAAACTGAAATAGCTGAACTCTGAAATATAAGAAAAAGCCTTTTCTTTTATTGTTTTTACTTCTGAGGGCTCCAATTTACCATTCCGGTTAAGATCGTGATCTTCAGCGATCATGCTGGCGAACATGTCGTCAAATTTCCAGCGAACTTTTATACCGGCGAGCCCCTTGTCATCAAACACGACATTCAACCGCTGGACAATGAAAACATGGGGATGGGCCTGCGCTTCCGGCCGATTCTGCCAAGCCAATTTCCATCAAAGGAAGGCATTATAGCAAGGCGGTGCGTGATGTCAAAAAAAATCGAGCTGTGCAGTTAGCCATTAGCGCTTAGCCGTTAGCATTAAAAAGGGGTGGAAATGAAAGATTGCAGAAAACTTAAAGTATGGGAGAAAGCTTATTATTTTACACAACCGGTCTATAGAACCGTTTTATCCAAAAGCTGACCGCTAATGGCTAAAGGCTAATCGCACAGGTCGAAAAAAAATTAGGGAGACATGGTGATGTATTTGAGGGCGGGTAGGGGATGGTGGGATAATTAAAGGTATACTGATCCAATAAGCTGATAAGCGAAAATGGATTCTTGATCCTTATCGCTTATCAGCTCAATAGCTCAATGGCTAAAATTCTACTGCCAGTTGCGCGGTGACCACATCGGTTTCCATGAGGTCGTCTTCGAACTCACCGTGGAGATACTCAATCCCCAGGTTGGTATTTTCAAAAAATCCCCAGTTCAATACAGCGCCGTATTCCGATTCGGGCAGGAGGTCACCACCGTCATCCGATCCGCCGTACCGGGCGGCAATCTCTAACGCCTCCATGATCGCAACGCCAAATTCCAGGTTCCAGGCCGACGGCTCTCTCTTTTTAGTATCTGCAGCGTCGCCAATTTCTCCTGCTTCGAAATTGTCCAACGCACCCACGTATTCACCAATCAGATGGAAACGATCCAAAAACTCGAAAGTGACATAGGCGCTCCAACCGGCCACAAGCGATTCAAGATT
>JABZFO010000127.1 GCA_014237405.1 Desulfosarcina sp.
GCCTCTATGGCCTTGTCTATGTATTCATTCAATTCATCGTTTACTTGTATTCGAATAAAACTATGCCAATCCGCGCGAAGATCACTCACGATTTGTTCCATTAACTCATCTTCAAACGCGACTTCCCGCTTTTTCCGATAAAATGCAGCCATTGCTTCAGCATAAGCCACTGATGAAGTAACTATTTCTCTAGCTTTTTGCCACCTGGTGACAACATCTTCCGTGTAAGGTTCTTTGAAATACCTTTTCACAAGTGCACTTGTATCCAAGTAAAGAATCACCGCCGATCCTCGGAAACCATTTCGGATACAAGCTTACCCGTTGCTTGGTGGCAGTTTAGATCATCTTTTTTAAGGCTTCGGTTGGGCAACACCACCAAGCCCTTTTCAATCAATGGAGCCAAGGCCGTTCGGATAGCTAAACTTTGAGAGTTCTCTTTGATTATTCGGGCAACTGGTTTACCCCTTTCGGTAATCATTACTTCTTCCCCTGCTTTAACTTGGGCTAAAAAGCGGCTCAGATTGTTTTTAATTTCTTTTATGCCGGCTTGGATCATCTTACCTCTTCCTTTGTGGCTACTTTCTATCTATTGTAGCTACTTTTGGGGGTATGTCAATTAATAGCTCAAAGGTCAAGTTAATAATGGGACACGGATGAACGCAGATGGACACGGATAGGGGCATTAAGTAAGTCAGCTGATCGCTGAATTAAGACCTAAAAAATCTTTATCTGCGTTTCTCCGTGAAAATCTGTGTCCTATTATTTTTAGTGAACGTTATATCCCCTGTTCGCCAACACCTCCGCCAAGGTGTTGCGAGCCTGTTTTTCTCCGTGGACCAGTTTGATGGCGCCGGGTTTTTCGGGCATGGACGCCACCCATTCGACCAGACCCTTCTGGTCGGCATGGGCGGAGTAGCCGGATAGTGTGTGGACGCCGGCCTTGATCGTTTTGCGTTCCCCGTCCAAATCGACATAGCCGCCGGGCCTTTTCGCATATTTCTTGATGGCCCGTCCGGGCGTGCCGTTTGCCTGGTATCCGACAAAAAGGATGTCGTTTTTAGGGTGACCGATTCCTTTTTTCAGATGGTTGATGATTCGACCGCCGGTGCACATACCGCTGCCGGCAAGAATGACTGCAGGCCCCTCGGCGTCACAGATTTTCAAGTGATCCCGGTGGCTCTCTATCGCGTAAAGGCCGTCAAAGTCGATGGGATGGTCTCCCTGGCGGTGCAGCGATTTGGCTTCTTTGTCCCAGTATCCGGACAGTCTGGAATAGATCTTCGTGATTTCCAGACCCAATGGTGAATCGACGAATACCGGCGGGCGCTGTTTGCCCTGAAGGTCCGGAAACATCTCCTGATAGCCGGGATCGGAAAAAAGCCGATCCATTTCATAGATCAGCTCCTGGGTGCGCCCCAGGGAAAAGGCCGGGATGAACACCTTGCCGCTGTCGGCCAGTGCCCGGGTGAGAATTTTGCCCAGCTGTCGAATCCGCTGGCCTCTTTTTTCGTGAAGCCGGTCGCCGTATGTGGATTCCAGCACTACCAGATCAGCCGTCTCCGGAGGTTCGGGATCGGGGAGAATGGGCGTATCTGCCGCGCCAAGGTCCCCTGAAAAGAGCACCGACCACCCGTTTTTGTCGTCCTGGAACCGGATGAAGCAGGATCCCAGGATGTGCCCTGCCCGCTTCAACTTGAAGGTAATGCCTTTTTCCAGGTCGAAGGTCTCGCCGTACTCAAATCCCCACGACAGGTCGTCTATGGTCTTTTCGATACTGTCAGCCGTTTGCTCCCGTAGTCCGGAAAATTTCATGGCGTCGGCCAGCATGGGATAAAGCAGGGCCCTGGTGGGATGGGAACAGATGATTTCGCCTTTAAAGCCCTTCTGGATCAGCTCCGGTACCCGGCCGATGTGATCGATGTGGGCATGGGTGAGGAACAGATAGTCGATCGCCTTTGGCGATACTGGCCAGTCTTCAATACGTGCCCCCGGATCATTTCCTTGGGCCAGGCCGCAGTCCACCATGATGTTCAGGCCGTCGGCCTGCAACAGGTGGCAGGAGCCGGTGACACAGTGTTCGGCACCGAGATGGGACAAGTTCATTGGGTTCATTGGGTTTGTTGAATTTAAATTGGACACGGATGAACGCGGATTAACACGGATAGGGCGTTTAGTTTTTCAGCTGTCGCTGAATTTTAACCAACCAAAGCTTTATCCGCGACGACCTGCGTACTATTTATTCTGGGACACGAACGAACGGGACATGGATGAACGCGGATTAACACGGACAAGGGCAATTTTGATTACTAAACACATTCTTTTTTCAACCAGTTAACGATGGCATCCTTGTATCTATTGAAATCATTGATCCGTTTTCCGAGAATTTCAACAACGATTTCAGCATCGACACGATCATAGTGATGTACAATCACATTCCGGAATTTAGAGATTTGTTCCATCGTTTGGCAAAGGTCGGCGGTAATAATTTTATTCTCTGAAAGGACACGAAACGAATCCGCATAACTGTCTGGAATTCTGAACTTGTTGTCAGAGATGATATGGCCTGCGATGTCAACACAGGTCTCGATCATCATTTGAAGGGTTCTTTCAATGATCCGTTGTAGTTTCCAGTCATCTCTATATTGTTCGAGGGTAACCGAGCGATACTCTTCGATTTGGGAAGCGTATTCCTCTAATTGCGCCAGCTTTCTGAGCATGAGGGTTTCATCGACCATGATAGAATCGCCTTTTCAAGATATTAGACTCCAAATGGTGGTAATCGAAGTATTTTCTTGTAATTAAAGATTGATAAGCGTGCCGCAGGAAAGGTTTTTTATCTACCAGCAACCGATTGTGCTTCAATACATTCATGCTGAGTGGGAGAGACGACTGATTCAAAATAACCACATCAATTTCATCTGTGAGGAGAATATCAACTAGCTTTTCCACTATTTCAGATTTAGCCTGAATACTGTCCGCATTTTCAGACAGGTACACGGCGATATCAACATCACTCAAAGGCTTCGGTTCACCCTTTGACAATCCACCAAACAGATACGCAAAGTAAACATCATTTCGTTTTTCCAAATAGTTGGCAGCACGGTCGATGCGGCCAAGTATGTCTTTCGGAAGTTTTGTATGTCGAATCATTCAAGAAAAATTTTGAATTATGAATTTTAATTATGAATTGTTGTTGGTCTGTGATGTTTTGACGATGGATGTGATAATTTTTATTATTTCTTCAGATACATTTATCAAATATGTGAGATCGATATTTTTTAAAAGATTCGTATCCCTTAACAAGCGTAGCCAGTAGTTTGTTTCCCTTGCCTCTTTAGATGAGATAGACATCTTTGAAATGAAATCTTTGCGACTCTGAG
>JABZFO010000043.1 GCA_014237405.1 Desulfosarcina sp.
CGGCCGCCGCGCTGCCAGGTGGCAACAATGGATCCCGGATACCCCACCAGCAGGCAAAGATCCAGACTGCCGATATCGATGCCCAGTTCCAGGGCACTGGTGGTAATCACTGCCAGCAGCTCTCCAGAAGCCAGTTTGGCCTCGATTTCCCGCCGCTCTTCAGGTAAAAATCCGGCCCGGTAGGCACTGATGCGATGGGCAAACTGCCCGGAGCGATTTTGGGCCCAGATGGCCAAAAGCTCCGCCAACTTTCGGGACCGCGTGTAGACGATGGTGCGAAGCCCCCGGTTCAGCGCAGCCTTGAGCAGCATCACCGTTGCCGCCAATGGCCCGTCCGCCGGCTCCATCAGGATCAGGTGTCGCCTTCCTGTGCCGGCGGTGCTCAGCTTCACGGTTTCAACAGTCAATCCGGTCAACTGGCTGGCCAGCTCGTCCGGATTGGCCACGGTGGCCGACGTGAACACGAATGTGGGCGCTGCACCATAATGGCGGCACATTCGCATCAGGCGACGGAACACCTGGGCCATGTGCGAACCCAGGATTCCCCGGTAGGTGTGCACCTCGTCCACCACCACGAACCGGAGCCTGGCGAGCAATCCGGCCCAGCGGTCGTGATGGGGCAAAACCGAAAGGTGAACCATCTCCGGGTTGGTCATCAGCACATGGGGCGGGTTGTCACGGATTTTTTTGCGCCGGTAGGCCGAGGTGTCGCCGTCGTATATATCGACCCGAAGGTTGACGTCGGGCAGGTGGGCGGACATGCTGCTGATGGTTTTGAGTTGATCCTGGGCCAGTGCCTTCAGGGGGTAGATGAGCAGGGCGCCGGCCGATGCATCATGAATAACGGCCTCGAAAACCGGCAGAGTATAGATCAGGGTCTTGCCGGAGGCCGTCTGGGTGGCGGCCACCGTATGGATGCCCGCACGCACCCGGTCGATGGTTTGGGCCTGGTGAGCATACAGCCGGTCGATCCCCATAGCCCCGAGCAGGTGGCAAATCGGTTCCGGCCAGGGCTTTCGGGTTTCCCCGAAGGTGGGTTCAATAGACTCAAACTCCCGGTGATAGACCACCTGCCCGTCAAATGCCCTGGCGGCCTCGAGTGCACTGACATAATCATTGATCGGATGGCCGTCAGCCATGGTTACCGTATCCGCGATCTGTCTCCAGATCTTGTTTTTATAAGCATATTGACTTGAAAAACTGAAAAAATACGCTATAGTTAAATCTATTGGGCCACTATGGCCCGCATTCGTTAACCTCAGGGTTCACGAAAAAATAAGTTCGCAATTTCGGGCGTTGAGGCGCCCGTCCGGCAAGACGTGAAAACGGAAGGCATATCCGGGATATGTCGAGTTTTCGCAACGCAGCCGGGCGGGATGCATCGGCGTTCGATATGTGAAGTTATTTTTAAGTGAGCCCTTAGGCAACGATTGACAACACCTCATCGGAAAAACGCCCAGCCCTTTACCGGGAAGGGCCACTATCGCATGATACTATTTCCCATTTCAAGAGAAAGGCAGTAGCGTTGGACGACCCTTTTTTACCCGACCCGGGTTCCGGATTCATCGGTAATTTTAGCCTTTGCCCCGCTTTTCGTAACTATCACCTAAACCACCGGAATAGCCATCATTCGCTCGACCGCACCACTGGTGACGGGGTCTGCGGATGATCGTGAATCAATTTTTTCTCCTTTTTATACTGTTGTTGCTCTCCGGCTTTTTTTCATCGGCGGAAACCGCCCTGTTCTCCATCAGCCATACCCGCGCAAGGCACATGGCCAAAGAGAACATTCGATCTCATCTGCTGATCAAGCGGATGAAGGATGACCCCCACAAGCTGCTGACCACCATCCTGATCGGCAACAATGTGGTCAATGTGGCCGCATCGGCAATCGCCACCTCGCTGGCCATAAGCATGTTTGCCAATTACGCCGTGGGCCTGTCTACCGGTGTCATGACATTTCTGATACTCGTGTTCGGCGAAGTGATTCCCAAATCCTTTGCCACCCGCAACAACATCCTCATCGCCAGGCTGACGATTTTTCCCATTTACTGGATGTCCATCCTTTTTTTCCCGATCATCACGTTTCTCAATTTTATTCCCCGCATTACGGGAAAGATGAGCAAGACGCCGTCAGCCACCGAAGAGGAACTGATCACCTTTGTCGAAGTGGTTGAAGAGCAGGGAGAAATCAAGGAAGAGGAGCGGGAGATGATTCACAACGTCTTAAGGCCATGGCCGAATCCGGTTTTACCCGTATTCCGGTGATCGAAGGTGACATCGACCACGTGGTGGGTATTATAAATATAAAAGACATCTTCATGCACCAGGCTACATCGGATACACCGGTGAATGTCCGTGCCATCATGCGCCCCCCTTATTTCGTTCCGGAAAACAAAAAGCTGGACCGGATGCTTAACCAGTTCAAGGCCCGCAAAAACCACATGGCAGTTATTGTCGACGAGTATGGCGGCGTCTCCGGCTTGATCACTCTGGAAGACGCCCTGGAGGAGCTGGTGGGTGAAATCCGGGACGAGACAGACAAAGAAGAGCCGCACATCATCAGCAAAAAGCCCAGGGAGTGGATGGTTCTCGGCAAATCGGACATCGAGGAGGTCAACGAAAAGATCGGCATGCACATCCCCGAATCCAGCGATTACGATACGTTCTCCGGATTCATTTTAGACAGGATCGGCAGGATCCCGGAAGAGGATGAAGCGTTCACCATCGACGGCCACAAGGTGATGGTCATGGAGATGGACGGCAACCGGATCAGACGCTACCTGGTGCAGGCCCTCTCCTCCCAGGCCGACGGATAAATAAGATATCGTATTGGTTCGGAGGACTGATGACTGAAGTCTGAGGTCTGATGACGAAGAATCAAGGGTTGAAAACCGACGTCTGCCGTCCATCCCCGTCCTTCTTGCCTCTGCCCTCCGTCCTCTGCCCTCAGTCTTCTGTCATCCGACTTCTGGTATTACTTTACACGCTCCACATATTGCCCGGTGCGCGTATCGATGCGGATCTTTTCACCCTCGTTGACAAAAGGCGGCACCTGTACCACATGGCCGGTTTCCAGGGTGGCCGGCTTGGTGGAACCGGCGGCGGTATCCCCTTTGGCCCAGGGCTCCGCCTCGGTTATGGTCAGCTCCACGAAATTGGGAAGCGAGATGCCCAGGGCTTTTTTTTCAAACATGAGGACGTTGCATACGGTGTTCTCCTTGAGAAAGGCCCTGGCGTCGCCCACCTGCTCATCGGATAGGAAATCCTGTTCATAGTTGGACGAGTTCATGAAGCAGTAAGCGTTTCCATCGGAGTAGAGATATTCCATCTCTACCTCTTCAAGATTGGCCTCCTTGAATTTTTCACCGGACCGGTAGGTCCTGTCGAACTGAGAACCGGTGATCATGTTCTTGAGTCGGCACTTGTAAAGCGCTTTCCCCTTACCGGGTTTTTGTCAACCTCCCTTGGGGTTTGCAGTTAAGGTTCACTAAAGACGAGTAAGATCGTGGATTTTATTATCGCTGCGGCCCTCAGCTTTGGTCCATGGTCATGCCATCTGCCCTGCGCGTCTCAGACACCAGTGCCTTGACCCGCGCCAGATCCTTTCTGAAACGAATGGGACGGCCGTTGTCGTCCACGGTATTGGTGCAGGTGCAGCTGTCCACCCCAAAGGGTCGAACCCGGCGAATGCCATCGGCCACGTTTTCCGGCGAAATGCCCCCGGCCAGAATCACCGGGATTCGGCTCTTCGCCACCAGCTGGGCGGCCACCAACCAGTCGCAAGTAAGCCCGGTGATACCCACAAATCCGTTGACCGGCTGATCGGCATCGGCCCCACCCGTTTTTCCAACGATCACCGTATCGGTCAAAAAGGAGTCGGTCAAAGGTTCCAGCCGGGCGGCCAGCGCCAGTACGGCCTCGCTGGTTGCCTCTGCCTTCTGTCCGATGGGGATGGAACGCATGATATGAATGTCTGGAAAGCGGTGCTTCACCGCCTCCTGCAATTGAAGCGCCGCGTCAACCGAACTGCCACCGTTGCCATCCAGCGAGTCGCAAAAATGGACGATATGGGGCCGGTAGTAGTCCAGGGTATCGAAAACGGCATCCGGGTCCGCATATAGCGGGATCAGGCTGCTGACGGCCCCCATCTTCCGGACCACCGAAACGGTTTCCCGGATAACCGGGTTGTGCCGATCGTCGAGCGAGGCGATCACGCTGCCGATGTGATCCACACCCAACCCGATCATGGCCCGGGCTTCACCCGGGGTCTGGATTTCATATATCTGAATGATGGTTTTGGACATTATCCTGAGCATTCCTGAATGGTTAAACATCCGGATTGTGCGCTACCGGTGGCCGTCCCTACCACATTCATGGCGTTTGTGCAAATCGTATCACCGGTCCCAAGCCCTTGAAACCTTTTGGGCTCGCATCTTAATTATTAAACTGGGGTATCTACTTAGCTCAAGCCCATACTATATGTTGTGGTCGCCCATTTCAGCGCAATCTGTATCGAACTCATCCTCTTCATCGCCTTTGCACAAGCCAACAAGAGTTGGCCGA
>JABZFO010000060.1 GCA_014237405.1 Desulfosarcina sp.
ATTCTAACAGGTAATGACAAACATTATAAGATACTTAAAGACATTCGAGTAAAAAAATTCCGGCCTTAATAGCCTAAAACCACACGGTCAACACCCTGGAGCGACGGCTGGGGGAATTGGAATTCGACCATGAGAAACGTTCAGCTGACCCTGTCGGTCCTGGATGATTTATTTTCGGTGTGCCGGCTGGCGCCGGACGCCGGAATCCCGCATTGGGTGCCGACGGAAGGTTTTATTTCCGTCACCCGGACGGCGGACGAACTGTCCATCGTCTGCCAAAGCGATTCGGTACCGGAAACCGTCTGGGCTGAGCGTGACTTTCGCGTCCTGAAGATCGAAGGTCCCTTGGATTTCTCCCTCACCGGCATCCTGCTGGCCGTGGCCGGGCCGTTGGCCGAGGCCGGCATTTCAATCTTCGCCGTGTCCACTTACGATACGGATTATGTCCTGGTGAAAAAGAATGATCTGAAAAAAGCCGTTTCGGTCCTACAATTGTCGGGCCATACTGTTGGATAATCTATTTCCTAATATGAAATAGATTACATACAAAATTATGTAAATTTATTCTTAATATCAGCTTTCAACTTTTTCAAATCTGTTCTAACATTCTGTAATTTATATAATATTAATATAATTTAACTTTCGGCACCCCTTTTGCTTTATATCGCAGTCAAGAAACGATGACATTTATCATAGCTTCATAAAAAGGGGCTAGTTGTGAATAAAATATTTATCTTCTTAGTGGCCATTTTATTGGTTTTAGTTATTGACTTATTTCATTGGGAAGCTCCCCAGATTGCCTCCCAAGAGTTGACCGATAATTTTACTACCAACGCTCTTGCTGCATCAAATAATTCTGTACAAGGTTTAAATTTTGGGTTCGATGCGGATTTACATTTGCAAAACAATGGCACTGCTGTTTCGACGACAACTGCTTCAGTTTTAGATCCGGTTACCATGCTTTTGTTTGGCGGTGGTTTGATAGGTCTTGCAGGATTAGGAAGAAAGAAGATCTAAAATAACCAATTAATGATTTTCAGATACTACTAGGCAGGGTCAATAGTGACCCTGCCTTTTTTGTTTCAAAGCAATGGTTGGTTGAAATGGTTTTTGCGCGAACCCTAAGAGCGGTGGGGTGGGTGGGCGAACTGAAACCCCGTTCACTTTTTTTCAATCTTGTCGATCCGAAAGGGAAAGCGGTCCGAGGGCCGGTCCTGCAGGTAGTATCGCAAGGTTTTCTCAACCACCTTGAAGGCGATGTCGTCCCAGGGGATGTCATTTTTTCTGAGCAGTTTCACCTCTGAACTTTCCCGGGTCGGGTGAAATTCCGGCGCCAGGAGGCGTGAGCGGAACATCAGGTAAATCTGGTGAATGTGAACGATATCGACCATCAGGTAGGGTGTCAGGTCTGCAACCGTTGCACCCGTCTCCTCAAGGGTCTCCCGCCGGGCACCATCTGCAGCGGTTTCGCCATTTTCCAGGAAACCGGCAGGCAGGGTCCAGTATCCTTTGCGGGGCTCGATGTCCCTGCGGCACATTAAAATCTGATCGTCCCATACGGGAATGCATCCCACCACAAGCTTCGGATTCTGGTAATGAATCGTGCCGCAGGACGGACAGACGTGGCGTGGCCGGTCGTCATCGGCGGGCACTTTGAGCACCACCGGAGCACCGCACTGGGAACAAAAATTCATCCGGTCATATCTCCATCATCATTGGTAACCGCGATTTTCAATTTGGCTCCGCAACGGGGGTTGATGATTTAAATGCAGAATAAAGATCATACCAGCGAACAGCCAGAATGCAACCCTAACCGGTCACCCGCCAACAACGCTGCCCGGCTTCACATCGAAGCACGGGCAGGTTGTTATATGGTTCCGTTTGATGTTACAGTTTGGCTTTGAGCGCCCCCACCATGTTTTTCATATTTTTCGGGTTCCCATCGGGATGGAGTACCACCATGACCATGGCCCATTTCCCGAAGGGCGCATCGGCCAGTGGTGCACTGTAGACACCGTCGCCCCATTTGTTTGTTTTAAACATATATGGCGTGGAACCGGCGCCGGTTTTATGCTTTGTCGGTCGGGTATTCACGAACCAGACCGTGTAAACGGCATTGGGCTTCAGGCCTCGGGCCTGGATGCTTAGGTGGTTCTTGTCGATCACGGCGTTGCCGCTGGCCTCCGGATGAGCATCGG
>JABZFO010000149.1 GCA_014237405.1 Desulfosarcina sp.
GCGGTGTACGGCGTGGACAACTACCAGATCGCCATCCAGACTCTGGTGCAGACCTCCCTGCGGTCCATCATTGGAGAAATGAACCTGGACGACGCCCTCTCCTCCCGCGACCAGATCAAAGCCAGACTCAAAACAGCCATCTCCGACGATATCGCTGACTGGGGCATTATCATGAAGACCGTCGAGATCCAGGACATCAACCCCTCCCAAACCATGCAGGCAGCCATGGAAGAGCAGGCAGCGGCCGAGCGCCAGCGCCGGGCCACGGTGACCAGGGCCGACGGCGAGAAGGCCGCGGCTATATTAGAAGCCGAAGGCCGGCTGGAGGCCTCCAAGCGCGATGCCCAGGCCAAGGTCGTTCTGGCCGAAGCCAGCCAGCAGGCCATCCAGAAAGTCACCGAGGCCATCGGCGACAATGAGATTCCCGTGATGTACCTGATCGGTGAGAAGTACGTGGAAGCGATTAAAAACCTGTCAACGTCGCAAAATGCCAAGGTGGTGCTGATGCCGGCAGAAATTCCGACGGCGATACGGGGCATTCTGGGGGGAACAAAATAGAGATATGATAATCGTACTTTTTTTCCGGGAAGGCATTCGATGAAAAAAATTCTGGGCATCGTCAGTTCGGCGCGCAGGCTGGGCAATTGTGAGATCATGGTCAAGGAGGTGTTCCGCAACCTTTCCGAGCCCTGCGCGTTGAATCTGCTGCGGCTGACCGATTTCCGGATCGACCCGTGCCGGGGGTGTTATAGTTGTCTGTTCAAGGACGGGAACTGTGTGATCCACGATGACTATGCCACCGTGCTGGAAGCCATCGCCGCGGCAGATGCCGTCATCCTTGCGGCACCGGCCTATTTTCTGGGGGCCCACAGCGCGCTGAAACGGTTCCTTGACCGGGGTCTTTCCTTTTACGGCTCGATGGATCGACTCTGGGGCAAGCCTGCCGTGGGCGTGGCGGTAGCCGGCATCCCGGGCATGGAGGGCAGCACACTGCTGGGCGTCGAAAGCTTCCTCAAGCTGATCCTGGCCGATATCCGACAGACGCAAGTGGTGTATGGCGCCCTTCCCGGCGAGGTCTTTTTAAATGACGGCAACCGTGAAATCGCAAAGTCTTTAGCCCATTGCCTGTTCGGTCCCAAGGTCCCAAAAACCAGTCCATGCTGCCCCCTGTGCGGCGGCGATACGTTCCGGTTCATAGGCCCTGACAAAATTCGCTGCATGCTCTGCAGCAACAGCGGCACCATCCGCATGGATAACGGTGCTGCCGTAGTGGAGATGGAAATGGCCGAGCACCAGCTGTTTCTCACCCGGCAGGACGTCATGGATCACAAGGACTGGCTCATCGGCATGAAGGACCGGTTTATGGTCCTGCGAAAGACCCTGAAACCAATCACCATCGACTATCGAAAAGACGGACAGTGGATCAAACCCCACAGCAAGACGGATAGACAAACCATTTTGTCCAATTTATAAAGTTCACGATCCATAGGGCCTGAAAACCGGTAAAGGAGATTACACCATGCCCAACCCTACCAGGGCCATCGAAAACCTGATGAAAGTATCCTTGAACATACAGACCGGCAACGCATCGGCTGATGATGACACGAGCACCCCCTTCGAATTCATTTACGGTGTCGGCCCCACGGGGATTACCCCATTTGAAAAGGCCCTGTTCGGTAAGGGTGTCGGCGACCGGATTAAATTCGACATCGCTCCCACCGCTTATTGTGAAACCGTTGGCCATCTTGAGCTTCCCCTGCGTGAGCAATCCGGCATCATGGCCCCTGTTTCCATAGAAGTCACCATCACTGGTATCGTCCGGGCACAGGACCGTGAAGTGGTCAAAGCCATGGCGGCCGGGGGCAGTTGCAGCGACTGCGGCTGCGGTTGCGGCGGCCATTAATTTCCCTGGCCCCACAGACCGGAGACAGCTGTCCGGCCGGTGTCGTTATAAGCTTGATTTGTTTTCGGGAAACCCTTATAAGTACTGACGTTTCTTATGCAAATCGCTTATTTAACAAAAAGCGCCAGTCTGCCGGCCGGAGACGTTCATGTATCGTGACAACTATATTACCGCCCTTCGTACCGAACTGCTGGAGATGGTCTCCGAACAGCTGACACCGGTGGCCATGCGCTATGGCTACAGCGAGGTACCCCTTGAAACCACATCCAGGGTACCGGACAGGCGCCCACAGATGATTCCTTCACCGTTATCACTTACGACGAGAGTGAACCCGACGGTACGCCGATACGGGTCACCGATCAGCGGGACGGCAAATTTCTGCTCAACGATCCCGAATATCCCTTTGAGGCCATGAAAAAACACGGCCAGCGGTTCGCTTCCCATTTCAAACTGAAGAAGGTCAATTCACCGTTTCTGAAAAACCTGGCCATCATCGACACGCCCGGCATGCTGGACAGCATCACCGAACGGGACCGGGGATATAACTATCAGGACGTCATCGGCGATCTGGCGCAAATCGCCGACCTGGTGCTTGTGCTGTTCGACCCCCACAAGGCAGGCACCGTGCGAGAGGCGCATACCAGCCTGCGGGACACCCTGCCGGCCAAGACATTCGAAGACCGGGTGTTATACGTGCTCAACCGCATCGACGAATGCGCCTCCATGACCGACCTGCTGCGTGTCTATGGCACCTTGTGCTGGAATCTGTCCCAGATTACCGGCCGCAAGGACATCCCCATGATCCATCTGACTTATTCAACCGCGGCTGCTGAAAAAAGCGGGCGGGCGGAGGATCCCCAGGCCGCCTATCTTCACCATCTGGAAAACCAGCGGGAGGATCTGAAAAAAGCGGTGCTTCAGGCCCCCTGCCACCGGCTGGACAACCTGGCCTCCTTTGTGGAAACCCACGGTGAACGGCTTTGTCATTTCCTGGAGGGCATGATCAGCTACCGCAAAAAAGCACGCATGTTCCGGGTGAAGTCTTTTTTCACTGGACTGGCCGCTTCCATGGTGTGCGGGGCTGCCGGCTGGCTGGGGCTCATGGGCCTGACGCCATTTGCCGGCCTGGACCCGGTGCTTCAAATTACCGGCGCCGGTATGCTGAGCACCATCATTCTCATCTTCTGGCTCGCCCTGGTGCAAAAATATCTTTATTCGCGGTTTTTGAAAAAATGGCTGCGGCAACTGGACAGTCTGACACCGCTTCCCAACCAGACCCGGCGCGACAGTTGGGCGTCTATCCGAGACCTGCTCTATGTCAACCTGAAAAACAGCAACGGCCTGTATTCCCTGTCTCAGGTCTTGAGCGAGCACGCCACGGTAAAACAGATCCACGAGAGAGGGTCCCGCGAAATCCGCGAGGCGTTGAAGGAGCTGGCCGGAATTTCATCGGAAGATGATGCCTGGTCCGGCAGACGTGCCGGGCAGGTGCCCTATTGGGCAGCCGCCGAACCCGAAACCACCGAATAAATATCCGGGCCTCGGAAATAAATAGATCCACAGTCTTGCTTGTCTTTTGGCCCGTCTTCGGCGTTGCGCCAAAAGTCAAGTATAACAAATACGCTCCCTTTGGCGCGCCTTGAAGGCGAACCAAAATCTAAGCGCAATCTTTGTGGATTTATTTTTTACCGCGACCCTAATCGATGGAGGTTCTAATGAAAAAAACGATGCTTGGACCCGATGCCCTGCTTTTCCCCACCCCGTCCGTGCTTGTTGGCGCCGTGGTGGACGGTCGCGCCAACTTCATGACCGCCGCCTGGTGCGGCATTGCCTCGTCAAAACCGCCGGCCATTTCCGTGGCCATCCGCGGCGAGCGCCACACCCTGAAAGGCATCCTCGCCCACGGAGAATTTTCCATTAATGTACCGTCTTCAGACATGGCTGAGCAGGTGGACTTCTGCGGCATCTATTCGGGTCGCAAAGAAGACAAATCAAAGATTTTCGATCTGTTTTTCGGCGATCTGAATCATGCGCCTCTGATAGCGTTCTGCCCGGTGAATATGGAGTGCCGGCTGCGCCACACACTGGATTTAGGCGCCCATATCCTGGTGGTGGGAGAAGTGATCCAGACCCATGTCAATGAAAGTTGCCTGACCGACGGCAAACCCGATGCGACCAAAGTAGATCCGCTGGTCTACTCTCAGGGAACCGGAAATTACCAGCGATTGGGTGAAGTCGTAGGCAAGGCATTTTCCATAGGCAAGAAAAAATAGGGGGGTGCGTAATGAATAACTTCAACCCGGAACAGTCCTTGTGTGAAACCCGCAGGGAGTTTGGCGAGCACGGCGGCGTGACCCCGTCCATATCCCGGTCATCCACCTTCACCGTGATGGACCCGGAAACCATGCCGGAGATTTTCGGCGGCATCCGGGGCCCGGAGCAAGGGGGCTGTTTTCTCTATAGCCGGCATTTCAATCCCACCGTGGACATCCTGGCCCGCTACCTGTCCGCCATGGAGGATACCGAGTATGCCGTGTGCACTGCCAGCGGCATGTCCGCCATCTCCTGCGCCCTGCTCCAACTTTGCCGAAACGGAGATCACATCGTATCCAGCGATACCATCTATGGCGGCACCCATGCCCTTCTGAATGACCTGCTGCCGCAACTTGGAATTTCTACGACGTTTGTGGACCCGACCGATACGGCAGCTTTCGAAAAGGCAATCACTAAAAACACAAAGGTGCTGTACACGGAAACAGTGGGCAATCCCACCTTGAAAATTGCAGACATCCCTGCGCTGTCCAAACTGGCCAAAGCGAAGAATCTGTCTCTGGTTGTGGACAATACCTTCACCCCCATGATGATCTCCCCGTCACGGCTGGGAGCGGATGTGGTGGTCTACTCCATGACCAAGTACATTAACGGGGCCAGCGACCTGGTTGCCGGCGCCATCTGCACCACCAAGGCGATGGTCCACCAGCTCATGGACCTTCATACGGGGCGGGTCATGCTGCTGGGCCCCACCATGGATCCACGCATGGCCTACGACATCATCCAGCGCCTGCCCCATCTGGCCTTGCGCATGCGCGAGCACTCCCGCCGCGGCTTGGCTATCTCCCGCCGGCTGGAGGAACTGGGTATACCGGTGACCTATCCGGGGCTGGAGTCCTTTGCCCAGCACAGCCTGGCCACCGACCTGATCAACAAGGGCTATGGCTACGGCGGCATGTTCACCATCGACTGCGGCACCCGCGACCGGGCCGACGATCTCCTGGACGAACTCCAGAACAAGGAGGATTTCGGCTACATCGCCGTCTCGCTGGGATACTTCGATACGCTGATGTCCTGCTCCGGTGCGAGCACTTCATCGGAAATCAGCCAGGAAGACCAGCAGAAAATGGGGCTTTCTCCAGGACTGGTCCGTTTTTCCATCGGCTACACGGGCAGTCTGGAAAAGCGTATTGAACAGATGGAGCGGGCGATCAGGACAGTGGGGCTGCTCAAGAAATAAGGGTGGTGCCTTGACTGCAGGCGGGGAATCGATATCCGAAGATTGGCGGGAAGCGGCGCTGGCATTAATTCAGGGCGGATCGACCCTGACCCTGGCCACAGCCGGTCAAGCGGGTCCGTGGTCGGCGCCGGTTTACTATATCTGCCTGGACCGCAGTTTCTATTTCTTCTCCTCACCGGAAAGCCGCCATATTCAGCAGGCCCTGGATTCGGGGGTGGCGGCCGCGTCGCTGTTTCACCAGGCGGATTCATGGCAGGCCATTCGTGGCATCCAGATGACGGGAACGGTTCAGCTGATTCGATCCGTGGCATTGTCGCTTAAGGCGATTACCACCTACCTGAAGCGTTTTCCCTTTACCCGGGAGTTCTTTCCAAATGACACAACACCGGACTTGGATTCTTTTTTTTCACGGTTCAAGGCACGGCTTTACGCGTTCACGCCAACGGACATCTATTACACCGATAACCGCTTCGGGTTCAGTGCCCGGCAGCGGATTGACTGGTAAACCAATAACGAAAGGAGAAAGAAATGCCCAATTTTCTGTTCGTGCTGAGCAAGGATGACAACGAGGCCGCCACCCGCTGTTTCCAGTTTGCGCAGATTGCCCATTCCAAGGGCCATCACGTGGATATGTTTTTCATTGATGCCGGCGTCAACTGGGCAGACAAAAACCGCGATCTGACCTCGAGGACAATAACGGGCGACTGCCCAAATGATTACCTGCCCTACCTGGTGGAAAACGAGGTCAAAACCGGCATCTGTACCCCCTGTGCGAAAAACAGAAACTTGGACGAGGCCAACTTCTTCTCCAGCATGCAGCTAGACGGGGGGCCCCACCTCATCGATATGGCGGCGGAAGCCAAGGTATTCAATTTTTGATCTGGAAGATAGGTATTGGTAAGGCGACGCAAATGCTTTGAAAAAAAAGCAGCCGGCAGGGCCATTAATTATCAGGTCGGCCTTCCCGGCTGCCATCGATATGCAACAGATAACAGATCAATCTCTACTCAGGCAAATTCGGATCTTTATCTCCTTTTCGTCTCAAAGTTTCGATCACCTTTATCTCGAGTGCATTCTGCATCTTCGCATCTGACACTTCAAAAGTCACTTCTGCTCTGCAAGGCAACCTTATGTAGCGAAGATCCGATATTTCCCCTTTTTGATTTTGGACTACGGTTTCGTCGATCATGCGAAATTCACCGGAATCACTAAGGAAGTTTTCTTCCGTGGTCTGCTGAATCGTAACCGTTATCGTTTTCACCATAGCATCGTTTATGGCCATCGCCTGTGAAGCGAAAAGTGGGATAGCTGTTATGAGCAGCCATATCATGAATATGGGTCTGGCCCGGACCTTATTATCTTGTCTCATGGAAAACTCCTTTTTTGGTATAACTAAAAAAATGGGCAGCCGGACTGAGCTTCTTAAGGAACGATAGGTTCTTTTCATGGATTCTCAATCCAATTTGTCAGACCACTTTTAATTGGCAACGCCGTCTCAATGTCAATAGCGGCGATTTCACCGGTACTGAGCTGCAGAAACGCCTTTGCCCCCGAAACCCCTTTTTCCCTTCCGACATGAATACCGACACCAGGAGGCGGTGCACCGATGCTGCGGCTGCTCAATTTGACATTGACTTTCTCGTAGGTCGTTGAATCGTGGGTAATGGTCGAGCCGTCCCAGTCAAACACATTCTTGGTGAAACCCGTACCGGTTTCATAATATAGCCCGTAGAAATTGGTAAAACCACCAAAACCGCAGATGTCATCATTGGGAATAAAGGTGGGGGTAAGCACGATACCGCCCAGCACTGCACTTTTTGATACGACCCTCTCCGATGGGCCGGCTGACGTTTCCAGTTTTCTCACCCACCCGTCTTTTGCTCTTGCATCGTTCAGCATATAACTGAAACCGGAGGTGGCAAGGGTTCCACCATAGGGTGAACCGGTGCTCTCTTGAAACACATACCCTGCCGTGGTAACGGCAATATCGTTTGAATCGAACAGGTCATTGATAATCAGCGTTTTGTATGATGCAAAGTTACGGTAATAGGTTCCTTTATAATTTTCATTATAGAAAGGATCCTTGAGGCCGATGATGTATTCCTGATTTTGTGTGATTTTGTCCGCCTCCCTTAAATAGCGACCCGTTCCGATATATATCCAGCCGTTGTCAAAATAATCCACGCTCAGGGCCGCCGGAGCCGTAAATGGAGAATCGGATTCATAAAGCACCGTTGGTAAAGCCCAAGCTGTCGGATCATCCTCATAGACAGGCACCGGATTTGCCATCGTCGTATTCCAGTCACAGGGGTCGCATGCTATGGCGATCTTATAGATTTTCCCCTCAAACTGTTTCGGGCTTTCACAGGCCGCACTGGCGCAATAGGTCTCACCAAAATAAATGGCATCGACGCTGTAATTCAAATTTTTGTCCAAAGAAGTCGGTGTATTGACGAAGGCATAATCCTCGCCTAACTCAAACAGCCAGTCGTCTGTACCATTTGTATACGGGGCACCGGTCTTTAAATCCACCACAAACAATTTACCTGTCTTGGTACTCGTTCCATCATAGGTTGTAGGACCGGAGCCGAATACCGCAAACCACTCATCCTCAACCTTCACGATGGAGGGTGTGGACTGGCTCAAGTTAAGCCCGGTGTAGCTCCTTTCCCACATGAGCACAGGGTTTCTGGGTTCGGTGACATCCAGGCAAATATAGGTTGGATCGAAATAACGGGTGTCCGTTCCGGTGGCCCCGAACTCATTGGTCCAGATTTGCTTGCCGCCAAGGTTAAGCCCTATGATCAGAAATGTTCCCCAGTTATCCTCTGTATCACCGGAATCAACATAATGGGTATCATCCGGCAGTATCTTGGCATCGAACACCTTGGGTTTCATATCGACGTAGTACACATGGGTATATTTGGGATCCGGCAGAAATCTCAGGTGGGGTAATAGTGTTTGGGGGATATAGGCCCACAATTCTGAACCTAATGACATGTCGAGGGTTACGCTTAAGGGATTACCGACATTGTCTGTGATAGTAACCGTCATGTCGTCAGGATCGGTATATTCACCTGCATCGCTGTCGTATTTCCCGGAAGTAAACGCATGGAGCATGCCGTCATTGGCCCCCACATATACCACCGTTTCTCTGTTTCTCGCATAATCGAAGTAGTCCTGATAAGACCGGTCCGAGTATATGATGTGGTAGTTGTCCGTGGGCTTGGAAACACTGATCGGAGTGGAATGGACAATGTCACCCAACTTCCAGACGTGATCATTACCATCGATTTCATTTGTCGTTCTATTTCTCATTGCAGGGTTGTTATTGCCGTCGAAAAAATCCGTTCCGCGGATGTAATCGATCAGATTGTCCACACGGCTGGAGTGATCAGATCCCAGATATGAGAAACCATCGGCACTCGAACCATTGATCACCCCTAAATAAGGAGTCAAAGCCGAGGCATTATCCGTAGTGAAGGCAACGACCTCGTCTGTATCGTCAAAACCGTTATATGAAGTTTCATCTACGACGCCATCTGCATCATTATCTATGTATGTAAAAATCCTCCGGTAGTCAGGATCTGCCAGCGCAAGAAGGCGGCCGGATTCAAACAGGGGGGTAATGCCGTCCAATGGCACAAATTCATAGCAGCCTGCTGGTGCAATGCCGTTGTCAGTGCAATAACCTTCTGGGGTTCCTTCAAAATCACAGTCATACGGGTCATCATAGTTAGGGTGATTCAGGTAGCGTCGAATCCTGGTATTGGAAGTAGCATCGTCGAAAACGTACTCGATGATCGGGTCGATGTCTGTCCCTAAAACGGGATTCTCCACCCCTTTTCCCGTATCGAGTTTCTGATTGCCGTTGGCATCCTCCCTCAGGTTTCCGCAGGGGTCAACCCAAAGGGACTGAAGGTAACCGCTCCAGGTCACATCGACCGGGTTGGAATTATTGTTAATCGTTGTGGATAAGGTGGGCCTGAAATAGGCCTGTACCAGGTTTCCCTCACCTTCGCTGTTGGTGGCAAGCACGGATGCCGCGGTACCTGAGGCGGAACGCGCCAATATATCTCGAATGGCATCCCCTAACGCCTTTTGGAGTTTGGCACCATCTGATGCCTCAAAATAGGTGTCGGGAAGGCCGTCGCCATTTTCATCCCATTCCAGTCGATCTTCCGGATTATCCGTGACCAGACCGGAGGGCAGGTTATCACCGTCACGGTCGATAAAACCACCGTTTTTGGCTGACTGCTTGAGCAATTCCCGCGCATTCTCTTCTCGCCCGAAGGCATATACCGCATAAAGGACAACATTCTGGGTATCTTCAATATCCGTTCGGATGTCATGGGACCGGGCCCACAAGGCTACGTCTTTCAGGTAATCAGTTCCACCAGACGTATATTCACAGCCTCCGTAGGGCCATGCTTCGTTGCAGTCGTCAGCTGTTTCAGGTCCTACTAAAAAGTCATTTGCCGCCGCTTTGCCATCGGCAAAATCCTTAACGCTGCCCGGCAGCCACGCATCTTTGGTGGACGCCCCGTCTGTTATCATCAGCACAAAATTTTTGGCACAATAGGCGGAACCGACAAAAGGATCGTTGGCTGTGGTACCGGGATTGTTGGAGTAGTTCAGGGATCCATCGACGGCTTCCTGCTTATAATATTTAATTGCCGTATAGTAAGCTTCGGCCAGCGGCGTCCAGGTGTCGGCAGCCGTGTTTTGAAAGTCGTTGGTAAAGTTTTCCGTGATGCCGTCGTCAATGGGGTTTGATACCACCGCGCCGTTGCTGTTAGCCCGGGCGTTATCCCCATTGTTGTTGAACCACATATTACCCCATCGTGCCGCGTCTCCGTATCGCTGCAGCACGCCGACAGTGGTCAACCCGTTGCCGTCCAAATCGGCAAAGTCACTTGGCTCTTCCGCCGCCACCTTCTCGACAACGATGGAATAGGTTCCCTGGCTATTGTTGGCACTGTCGTAAACGGTAAAATTGCCGCCATCGACAAAATAGGTGTGACTGCCACTGGTAAAATTGGTGATTCCGGTGGCTCCGGTGCCATCGTACGATTTGGTATAAGCCCTTGAAGCAGCAGAATTTTCACCGGTCAGCTTTTGCGTTCCTGAAGTTGTCCGCGGGTTGGCCAACCCGCCCATCAACACCTTGCGGGCCACATCGATCCGGCGCATGGTGAGCCAGTTCAAAAAGTTGCCGCTCCAGTCGCCGTTGGGATCCCGCGAAAAGATGCTGCTGGCGTAAGAGTACCTGGAAGTGGGGTCGAAATAACCGTAATACTCCTGACAGCCTGAGAATTCCACATGAAGCACCGGCCCATGGGTGTTATCGCCATAATCATAGCCCCGGGCATCCCGCTTTCCCGTACCGGTAATTTTAATGGCGATGGACGATCCGTCGAACCAGCCATCCCGGTTGATGATTTCCTGAATGATGGATTTGAGCTCGGGCGTCTGATACTTGGTACCTGCCGTCCAGTGGGGCACATTACTCCAGTTTGCCGTTGTGGCGTTGTATCCCCTCGATGCGATATTATTGGCGACAGCGGAGAATGTATGAGCATCGTCCGTATCTTCTGCAACGATAACAAACGAGGTGTTTGCCGGAGGTGTTCCGTAATTGTAGGTCGTGGGCAGGCCCGTAATCGGATCCGTGCCGTTTACGGTATAAGAGCTATTGGTATTAGACTCAAATTCAATATAGGCGTTAGTAATGGTAGCATTTTTTGGAATATTCACATTGTAAAATCGAAGGCCCACAACCGATGGACTGGCGCCGTCGTCATAATGACCATCCCCATCATCATCCGCCAACACAAAATTCCCCAGGTCCAGATCGGAGTTGTTCATATAGGTGACGGCACCGACTGAATTTGATTCTTCGGCGTCGTCCTCACTTTTATGAATGGGAATATCTATGTTGCCACAACTGTAATCGTCTCCGGTAACGAGAGCACCGGTGCCGTTAAATCCCCCATACGCGGGGTAGTTCATACTGCCGGAATTATCCATCATGATCATAATATTGGGTGCGACCTCGCTGGACATGAACAACGGATAGGAGGTGTAGTCGGCAATGGCCGGTTCAGCAGCATTTGCAGCCGACATTCCCCAACAACCGGCAAACAGTGCCACGAACAGAAGAAAAACCGTGTTATCAATTCTTTTTCTTTTCATTATAAACCTCCTGGTAAACCCAGCACCTTGCGATATTCAGCCAAAACGTTTGAAACACTTTGGCGTGGTCCGGACCCAAACGAGTCCAGTGCATAAAATATGTTAACCCCGCCGGTTGACCCGACGCCAACCCCCTCGGCGCCACTGGCGAATTCGACGCCTCCACCGACAACGTTACGCTGTCCGGTTCGTTGAATGTCGACTTCAATGGTATCGTTGTAAACATTGTTGCTCAGGCCAATATCGGTAATGCCTCCATCCCAGGCCGTATAACCCAGAATCTGATCATAGACAGTATTGTCATCTGTTCCATTCAGAAAGGTGAAACCAAACCAACCCATGACTGTCGCGTCCTGTGGAGAGCTCTCATTGATGGCTTTGGAGATCAATTTGGGAGTTGAATAAACGCCCCCATCAGCATTGGTAAAAGCCATCTTATGAAACTGGTCGTTGGACGCGATCTGGTATTCAACGGTTGTGGTATTCATGGCCCATATGCCGAGGATCGTCAACGTGACGAGGATCAAAAGGGCAGCGATAATCACCGACCCGCTTTCGTCGGACTTCATTTTATTGACTAGATAATGCATCGCCGTCTCCTTAAACGATCTTGGGTATTCTATTCTGCAAGCTGATGGTTCTCGTCTGACCCCCTAAAGTCTTGGTAACCGTTACGGTAACGATCTTATAATTGTAAATATCGGTACCTATATTCGGTCCCAAATCTACCTCGTTAACCGTCCAGGAGATTGATATTGGTCCGGTTTCACCGGCCTCATCGATCTGGCCGTTATAGTTGTTATCGATACCATCTAAGGCCTGCGGGGGATTGGTCGTGACAATGGCATCATAGGCGGAAACATTAGCCGCCCCTTGAGTTAACAGCCATTCTGCCTGACCCAGAGCCCATTCAGAACTATAAGTGACGCTTTGTGCGTTGGTGTTTCCTCCTGTTGAGTTGATCTGCATCATCCCAACAGCCAATATGCCTATGCTGAAAATGGCCATGGCGATCAATACCTCAATGATGGTAAAGCCACTCTCACCAGTATTCAACATTTTGTATTTATTTGACTTTATCATTTTTTGCACACCCTTGCCCTTTTTCAATCACATACCCATATTCCGGCACCAGACACTGGCGCTCATGAGCGCCCGTCTCGATGTATCATTCACGGGCCCGAAAATAGTGGTACCAATCCGGTTGGTGTATGTGTCTGTATTGGTATGTTTAAATGACATAACCGGATCGTCTGCCCGGGCAACGATAGTAACCTGGACAAGACGAATGGATGCCCGCTCTGTTTCATTATTTGGATACGGAATCAACGCAGTCATGGTATCATCGTAGTAGACAAAATCTATGGCATCTATGTTTTCCGCAACAGGCTGCAGTCCGGACCCTGTATCGCGTCCAAGGTCCCCGCCACTGAGCGCATAACGGATCACTTCATTGGCATCATTGCAGTCACCGTCTCCATCAGCATCGATCTGGAATTGGAAGTCGGTGGCCGTGGCTATCAGCACCGTCGCATCTGCCCCTGCAGAGGGGTCATAACCCGCCATCTGGATCTCCTTTTTCATCACATGCATTGCAGCTCTGGCATTTTGATGCAAGTCAACCAAACTTTGCTGTGTCATATGGGATCGCAGCTGGCTCTGGTATGTTGAGGAAATGCCAAGCATCACAATACTGCCGATGGCCAAGGCAATCATCATCTCGAGCAGTGTAAAACCGTTTGCATCCTTCGTGTTGGGTCTCATAATCGTAACCTTTATAGAAATCGCTAGTACTGAATCCTGACCCTTCCGGCCATACTCACAAAAATTCTACGGATATCTCCGGCCGTATTTGAAATCTGTGCATTTCCAATTGTATCGGGGAGACCGTTGCCGCCAAAAGCCACGGCGTGCCCGGCAAAGGTTGTTGCATCGATATTCACACCATTCGGAAGTTGCCTGCTTGAAAGGATTCTCTCTGTTCCATCCTGTACACCATTATTGGCACCGTCTGGAATTCCATCGGAATCCAAATCACCCGTCCCCGATCCATCATCTATAAACAATATGTAATCCCTCGCCAGACCACCGCTAGGTGCAAAGAAAACGGTGACATCATTGTTTTCTTTCGCTGCCATGGATTTTGCCAACTGGAATGCTGAATAAATATCCCTTGCACCATCTCCCAGTTTCGTCCTATTCCTCCAGGCGATCATGTTGGGGATTGCAATGGCAGAGACCACAGCGATGATCCCAATCACGGTAAGTAGCTCAAAAAGACTGAATCCTGAATTTCCCCGCATTATTTTCTCCTAAAAGTTTATATACAAGAAACGGTAAGCATTTTTAATGCCAGAACATTTATGCAAAATTCAAGGAAATCCTGCTTTACAAAAATAAACAATCTTTACAGTCGGTTAAATATTCCAGAAAGTACGCCAGGGTGTCTGATCGACATGTCGCAGGCCCATCAATCGAGGATATTTTCCAAACACGCATCTTCAACTATTAAAATATTTAATGGCACTGATTTGAGGTATCGAATCAAGATATCTCAACCATTGCCATCTTCATGAATGTACTATAAATAAGTATTTTTTCAGTTAGTTGTAATTCCTGGCCCCTTGAATATAGAAAAATCGGGTAACACTCCGATTAGTAGAAACCTGTTGAAACGGCTGACTGCTATTAATTTTTTTTAGGCAATCAAGCATCAGGCCTTTTCAGTGCACCCGAGATGAAATTGAGGAAACAATGCTTATCACCAAGCAATTGAATATTCACATCAACGGCCACCAACGCCACCGGCCATCGGGTATAGTTTTCGATTTTTACAAAATCCTTAAAGGTGGTGACGAGAACCTCAGCGCCTTTCTCTTTAGCCGTTTCGGCGATTCGGTCTAAATCTTTGGGACCATATCTGTAGTGGTCGGCAAAGGAAAATTTATGGTCAAGGTTGCACCCCGCCTGTTCCAATGAATCGAAAAACTGATCATTGTCCGCCAGGCCCGAGAAGGCCACTGTTTTTTTGCCCTTCAAAATGGAAATATCCATCACATCATTTAAAAAGGTGCCATACCCTTGGTCGGTCTTTCTGACAACCGGAGTGTGGACGGTGTAAAAAACCGGTCGGAGTTTAGGCAACCCATTAATATTGGATGATATGACGTTTTTTTTGCTGCGGGTAAAAATGACCGCATGCGCACGGCTTAATGCCGAAACCGGTTCTCTCAACAGGCCGCGCGGGAGCAGGTATCCGTTACCAAGGGGCGATCGGCTGTCCAGGAGCACCAGGTTGATATCTCTTTTCAACCGGATGTGCTGAAAGGCGTCATCGAGCACAATGACATCCGGGTTGAACCGCTCCATGGCCATCATGCCGGCCTCGTATCTCCGTCTCCCTACGACAATGGGGATGTCCTTTAAAATTCTGGCCATCAGGTAAGGTTCATCACCGGCATCCTCAGGGCCTTTGAATATCGTCTCACCATCGCTGACGATACCTCCCTTATCTTCCATCCGCCCTCGGTATCCTCTGCTGATCACCACAACACGGTAGCCCAGGTCCCTTATGATTTGAGCAACCAGAATTGTCATGGGCGTCTTGCCCGTTCCACCGGCAATGATATTGCCGATGGACACAACGCGGCATGGAAGGGTTTTGGATGGAAGCACTCCTTTTTCATACAGACGGGCGCGGATGCACATCACGCCACCGTAAGCAACTGAGAGGAAAAGCAAAACTGTTTCAATTGAGAAGATCGGCGAAGGACCTGTTCCTTTAGCAACGGATTCAACCCGGCATCTTAACCGTTCAATATAATCCGTTAATCTGGTCATCGATCCCCTAAATTTGCGATAACCGCAATGGTTCGCTCCACGGCCCCCCTGTTTTTAGAAAACACCTCGTAGGCACACCGGCCAACATGGGAACTCTTTTCTTTGCTTAGGATCAGTTCCCGCACATTATCAGCGAGTTGGTCCGCATTAAAAACCCGTATCGCACCACCGGCATGCTCGAGTGCTTGGCAGATCCACCGAAAGTCATCGGTGTGGGGCCCGAAAAGTACCGGCTTGGCGACAGAGGCGGGCTCCAAGGGATTGTGCCCCCCCGCCCGCACCAGGCTACCCCCTACAAAGGCAACGTCAGCCAACACATACAGTTTTCGCAGTACCCCGATACGATCGACCACCACCACACTTGACGGTCTTTGATGCCTTTCTACCTGATCCATGGTCATGGCATCGAAACCTGAACGGTTGAAGATCTTGCACACGTCGGCAGCCCGGCCCGGATCTCTCGGTGCAACAATCAGCACCGAGTTGATGCCGGATGCACAAATCCTTCGGTATGCATCTGACAAAGCTTTCTCTTCCCCGTCGTGAGTGCTGCCAGCCAGCAATACGGGCGCATTTGCAGAAAGTTTTAATTTTTCCGAAAGCTGATTACGATCATCGGTCGAAATGCTGACCGGCGCCTGGTCGAACTTGATATTCCCCACTGTCACCAATCGGTTTTCAGGAACGCCAAGATCCCGGAATCGCCGCCGATCTGAATCTGTCTGTACGCAGATATGGACGAACAAAGACAACAGTGGCGCCATTAGAAGACCAACGCGTTTATACCCACTAAAGGACCGGTCCGAAAGCCGGGCGTTTACCAGATAAACGGGTATCCTGCGTTTATTTAACCGGTATAGAAAGTTCGGCCAGATGTCTGTTTCCACAATCACCACCTGACGGGGTTTAATGATATTCAGCGCCCGGTTCACGGAGAAGATGGTATCAGCGCCTGGGTACCATGCTTTTGGGCCAATGCCTTTACCAATGGTTCTGCCGACAGCACCTCTCCCACGGAAAGGGCATGGATCCAAATCCGCTTCCGGGCATCGGCGGATTCAGGATCTTTCCGGGGGAGGGCTTCCATAAACAATCTTTTAAAAAAGGTGCGACGGTACTTTTTTCGAAACCACACCAAAGGGATCCATATCGGACACAGCACACAAAGCGCTGCCAGCATTAAGAAGTTATATATAAAGAAAGCTGATCCAAAGGACCACGCTTTGATTCGCCCTTGGAAAGGGGTGTCGACCTTCATCTGAATTGAACCCTGGAATCCAGGAGCCAGAATCCAGAATCCAGAATGAAGATGATGTCGCTGTACTCCTCCGCTTTTACTCTAAGGACTGAGCCGAAGGCGAACCCATACTTCTGAATTCTGACTCCTGGATTCTGAATTCTTCTGGCGTCTTTAAACGATTCCGTCAAAATTATCTGACCTCCTGCGATTTAATCAGTTCGCATTGAGCAGCAAAAAACCGGCAACACTGAAAAAAACGAGGTTGGCCACCCATGAGGCGACCACAGGCGGCATCATTTCTGCGTAACCCAGGGAGATGCAAAAGCTGTTGAAAATCCAGTAGAGAAAAGTGATCCCCAACCCATAGGTAATGCTCACCGGCATCCCCTCGCGCAATTTGCCCCGTAGGGCGATTCCGGTTCCAAGCACGCTGAGAAAGATGCAGACAAACGGTGCGGCAATTTTGCTGTGATAGTCGACCCGATAGCGAACGGCACCGTACCCTTCCCGCTCCACTTTTTCGATATATCGACCCAATTCGGCCAACCCCATTTCATCGGATCGTTTTGCCGCCTGGGCCAGGTCATCCGGATTCAGGTCGATGTCGGCCGTCATCGTGTTGTGCAGCTTAAGTTGATGGGCGCCGGTATTTTTTTCAAACACCTGCTCAACGGCACCGTTAAGTCGCCACCGGCCGTTTTTAAACTCGCCTGATTCAGCATCGACCCGATTGATCAGATTGAAATTGTTATCGAAAGTATGAATCGTAATGCCCGACACACGTTTTTCTTCAGGTGTATATTGTTTGATATGGATGATCTGCCGGGCGGCCCGCATCCAGATGTCATTGGTCCTGGATGCATAGATGTTTTTTTTTCGGACCTCCTGAAGCCAGATCTGGTTGGCATTGACCATAAAGACCGGCACAACCATTTCGGCAACCACAAACAGCACGCCACAAAATAGCACGCCAAGCACCATCGTTGGCTTGAGCAATCGGTCTTTGCCGATGCCACAGCTTTTCAGGGCAAGGACCTCATTATTCTTGCTCATCAACCCCAATGCAACCAGAATGGACAGGAGAAAGCCAACCGGTGCGATCTGGTTAAAAATAAAGGGTAGTTTGAACAGCAAATACACGATGCAACGGCTCACGGGAACGCCTGCCTCGATAAAATTGTCCACTTTCTCGATGAAATCAATGGCGATATAAATGCTGAGCACCGCCACCAAAACGATGGCAAAGCATGCGAGGATCTCTCTGGTGACATATCGGTAGAGGATGGTCATTTTTTCCTTCTCAGCAACTGAGGTACCATGTCGAACAGGGGCGCCAGCCCATTGAATGCCAACGGTTTTTCTCTTGCCGAGCGAACCAGCAGATAAAGGCCAAAACCGCCAAGAATCAGGTTCGGCATCCACATGCCGAGTACCGGTGGATACGTTCCATTTTCTCCGAAAGCCGAACCTATCGACAAGAGAATGTAGTAAAGTAGAAAAAAGAAAAGACCGAGTCCGATCCCGAAGGCTTTTTTTGAATTCCGAGTTTGGATGCCCAGCGGAATGGCCAGCAGCCCCATGGCCAAACAAGCGACGGGTATGGAAAACTTCTTATGGTACTGCAATTGTGCGCCGAAATACTGTTCATCCTTGCTTTTAAACTGCTTCATATACTTCTTAAGCTCTGCCAGCGTCATTTCCTTTGGACCTTTATGGGTAATGCCCGGTGCTGACATGGCCGCTTTTATATCCAATCGGATATCATAGGTTTCAAAACTGACCGTGTGGGAGGAACGATCATCCATATCCATCTGGTTGATCGTTCCGTCATACAGGCGAAGGTGATAAACCATCTCCTGAGGGTCACCGAACAATTTTCCCGTTCGGGCAACAACGGTATTGTTCACCCCTTCATTTCGGCTATCTTCAATGAAGACATTTCGCAATTCACCGCTGCGGAGGTCAATTTTGTTGACGTAGAGCATGATCTTTTGGAATCTGTCGTTGAAGGTGTGCTCCTTCAAGCTGACATTCAGGTTTGCCGTGGCGACATTAAAGAGCAATGTTTTAAAGCGGGCAGCCCCTCGAGGCACCCCGTAAATGGTCATATAACCCGTTATCAAGGTCCCCAACAGGCTGAACACCAGAACCGGCGTAAACAGGCGGTATACACTCACGCCTCCAGCTTTAAGTGCCATAATTTCATTATCGCTGGACATCCTTAAAAACGCCATCAGGACCGCCATCATTATGGACATGGGGATTACATACTGAAGAAAATAGGGCATGGTATAAACCAGCAGCAGACATACCGGCCCTACACCGACCTTGTGATTGACAATCATGTCTGTAATATCGAGAATCTGTTTCATTAAAAAAATAAAGGAGAAAAATGCCAGGTTGATAAAAAATGGCGGCAGCATCTCCAGAAACAGGTACCGAAAAAGGATTGAAAATGGGTTTATCAATTGATGTCTCTAAGCGAACATAATTGTAATTTTTAATTTTTAATGTTGAATTTTTAATGTTGAATTTTGAATTTTGAATTAATGAATTTTATCTATTTTTAAAAACAATAGAATACCTTCATTCAAAATTAAAAATTAAGAATTCATCAGCTTGGATTTCAGATGTCTTCGCGTGGAGATGAGGACTCATTCTTCTCATGCAGGATAGCATCATCTTCAGCGTCTGATTCTGACGTCACAGGCTCTTCATCCGTCAGGCCGTCACTTTCCAGTTCGTCGCCGTTGTCTTCCATGTGAATACTCCTTCGATATTCCAAGGGTTTGCCGTCATTTACGTTTTCGTGCCTATTTACGTCGTTTTACGTAAATAATCAACAGGTTAAAAAATATCGCGGAAAAACCGTGCAATTACCTTCCCCGTGCCTTAATAGAGTTCGCATGAGCGGCCAATCCTTCGGCCTGAGCTATTGCAACTCCGTGAGTTATAAATTGTGCCGGCGCTTTTTCTGTAAATTCCTGATGGGTCAAAGCCTTAAGAAAGGTTCCGGTCCAAACCCCACCGCTAAAACGGGCTGCCCGACCCGTTGGTAATATGTGATTCGTGCCTGTAATAAAATCACCGAACGGAACAGATGTATGTGAACCAAGAAAAGCAGATCCATAACTGTGTATTTGTGCAAGCAGCTCTTTCGGGTTATCTACCATCAGTTCCAGATGCTCGGGAGCGCTATCGTTTGCATACGCGACAGCTTCATCAAGTGTTCCCACCAGGATACTACCGTTGTTATGCCATGCGGACTGGGCGATCTCGCGGGTGGGGAGGTTTATCAATTGGTCTTCAATAGACCGCATTACATTGTTGGCAAAATCCTCACTGGTGCAAAACAAATTCGAAATTGATAGTGGGTCATGTTCCGCCTGGGCCAGCAAATCAGTAGCAACATTTTTAACCGGGGCGTTAGTATCAGCAATAATTAGAACTTCACTAGGCCCAGCGAGGCCATCAATACCGATTTGGCCAAACATCAATCTTTTCGCTTCAGTGACATACGCATTGCCTGGGCCAACTACCATATCTACTTTCTCAATATCTCCCACACCAAGTGCTACAGCAGCTATGGCTTGGGCACCACCTATTGACCAGACCTCGCCGACACCTAATAATCCGATGACACCAAGCACAGACTGATCAACTCCTTCGTTGCCACGGGGAGGAGATACAATAACGATCCGATTTACCTTTGCAACCTGGGCCGGGATGACACCCATTAAGACAGTGCTTACAAGAGGGTATCGGCCGCCGGGGACATAAACCGCCACACTTTCAACAGGCACGAATCTTATCCCTGTGAAGACCCCGGGTTGGGTTTCCCATTCTGAGTCTTTCAGCAATGCCCTTTGGTTTTCATGAAACATTCTGATATTCTCAGAGGCAGTTTCCACAGCATCACGAACATGTGGTTCCAATTTATCTCGGCATCTATCAATCATTGACTTGTCTACACGAAGTGGCCCTTGATATCGATCAAACCTGGCGGTCAACTCTTTAACAGCATCCAGGCCGCCTGACATCACATGATTGATGATTTCAGCGGTTTTAGATTTAATGGAATCCTGAGAAGCATCGTCCTCTATTATAGGCTTTTTAAAATATCTCATTTTGTTACTTCCTTAAAAATGAGTCTGGTTCTGCGTCAAGGCCTCGGCAAAAAGAAAAGCAAGATGGGGCAATTTACTTCCTGCCGCGGCCCTAGACCTCCTGCGACGGCTGCAACCCTGGATGATCGTTTGTCTGACGGGCATCCAGGATTTCAAGTACCTCGGCGCACTTTTGGGTTGCACGCTTCACAATCGCCCTAGCCTCTTGGGTAATATGTGTTTTGAATGCGTCGTCAGTGATGTCCGCCATATTGATCATCACGTTCTTATAGGCGCCCCAAATCCCCGTTTCAAGGGCCTTTGCCCCCACTTCCACGTCAGACCGGGACGCCGGGTTGCCGTAGCGGGCCACTTCGCTGAAGGCATCCCAAGCCCCGTCTCCCAGTTTCATGGTAGTCAGGGGGATGTCAATGGCCTTCTTAAGCCCTGCCTGCATTCGATCAGCCCTCTCTACCCGTTCGGCATCGGTGCCCCGGGGCATGCGAAGCGCTTCCATGAAGTCGTTGAATGCAGTCGTGTCTGCATCAATCATGGGAATCAGCATGGTCGCCGCATCATGCAGTGGCGGGATGTTTTTTCTCATTCTGGCATCTACCGATTCAAACTTTCGAACCCCGTAGGTGAGTTTGCCCACCATGGCCCCCAGTCCGGCTCCCATGGCTGCCAGGGCGGCCGATACCGATCCGCCACCCGGAGCCGACGAACGTGAGGCCACCTCTTCAATAAAGGCTCTCATACTCATGCCGGCGAGCGGTTCGTCCCTTTCTTCGGCCACGCGATATTCGATGATCTTCTCTTTTGGATCGAAGGGGGCAACGCTGTTGAGGCCCATCCGCTCCACCGCCAGCCGGATTTTCTGGTCCTCATCGATGATGAACAGGTTCTCCTTTTCCATGTAGTAGTCGGCTGCCAGGAGGATGGATGCCAAGGGAACCAGCCCGACAACTTCAGAACCGGCCACACCGACGTTCAGGGTGGCCGCCTCCCTTTTCGCCTCCTCGAACAGGAGATGGATAGGGGTGACCTGGTAGTCGGTGAGATTCACCGTTACCTGGGCCATGTTGTATTCGTTCATGAACCAGCCCATACCCTTGACCTCTTTCAGCCGGCCGGGTGCATCCGGTCCTCGACCAGCCTCACGCAGGTTCAGGGCGATGCGGTGGGCTTGATTGCTGGTGCCCAGAATATTAACGTTGTATGCAATGAGGAAAGAACGTGCCCCGGTGGCTGTGGCCCCCCACTGGGGCACAAATTCCGCCGGTCCGAAATCAGGTTTCCATTTCTCCTCTTTCAGGCGTTCAGCTAATCCCTCGTATTCCCCTTGCCGCACCTGGGGCAGCTTTCGCCGATAATCATGGTCGGCCGCCGCCTCGTACAGAAAAAAGGGCACTCTCAGGGCTTCTGCGGCCAGCCGGCCAAAGGTTTTCGAGATCGCCACACACTCCTCCATGCTGACATTGGCCACGGGTATGAACGGGCAGACATCCATGGCACCCATGCGGGGATGCTCTCCCTTGTGCGTGCTCATGTCAATTCTTTCTCTGGCTACCCTGGCGCTGTTCAGCGCCCCGGGGTGTCTTTGATGGCCCTGGCAATTGCGTCTATGGTCTCTCGGTTGTTGCCCTCTGAGAAGTTAGGCACACATTCGACGATTTTTCTCATGATTATCTCGCTAAGTCTTTTCGAAACGGCCGTTAGGGTCGCGGTAAAAAATAAATCCACAAAGATTGCGCTTAAATTTTGGTTCGCCGGTTTTATTTAAAATCAGGCAAGGCGCGCCAAAGGGAGCATATTGTCTATATGTGACTTTTGGCGCAACGCCGAAGACGGGCCAAAAGACAAGCAGGATGGTGGGTCTATTTATTTCCGAGACCCTTAGTTGCCGCTTGTAAATTGAAACACTTTTCTGTATACGTACATTAAACACGAATAATCATGGCTAAAACCATTTCAATCGACGAGATTCGGCATCGGAAAAAATCACCGGACGCAGAGGACCGCTCTGCGAAAAAGGGCGGCCCCCTTTTGTCTCCTTTTTCGTATATTATTTTGCTGGATGAAAACGATCAAACGTCTGCAAATCCCCCGGCCGAAGGCACATCAAATAATCGTCATACCCGAATGGATGAGGAAAATTGCCCGGTGACAGCACTCACGGCAAAAAAAAGCCGGCATTAACAGCCGGCCTTCTCGCATATGCAGTGGACTGAGATAATTACGTATTCCAAGTGGCCGCAGCTGCATACAAGGGCATGAGGGTTTCAAACAGGGCCGCCATGTCGCCGGCAATGCTTTTCTTTTTTTCAATGGCAGCGTCTTTTCCCATCTGCTTTTCAATGCGCAGATCCATAGCACCAGACTTGCCGGCGGCTGCTAAAAAGGCACTCAACGACTCAACGGCCGTCTCCTTTTTATCCGGGCCACCATGCACCCACTGGTCATTTTTAGCTTCCAGTGTACCGGTGAATCCCTGCTTGGCCAGATCACAAAAGTAAAGGTCGTGGGATATGCCCTGTTTAGCGAGCCAGGAATCGTTTTCCGGCTTACCCAACCACGTCATCAACGCATGCCAGTCGCTCTTTTCGGTTCCAGACGGATCGGGTGTGGGAATTTGAACACCAAAAAAGAGGTTTTCTTCTTCCACCCGGGCATAGAATTTTACCTGAAGCTTGAGATCGACCTGTTTCTGACGATTGACATCCAGCCAACCGACTTCGGGTTTACGCAGCACCGCCCATGAGTTAAATTTGAACTGTTTGTTTTTGAACCGCTGGACCACCGCGCCGCCGAGCTGCCCGCGACCGCGCCAGGTAGTTTTGGATACCTTATTGCTGAAGTCAGTATTTTCAAGGCCGGCAAAATGTTTTCCCCCTCTGGAAGTCGATGCCTTTGCTTTCTTGGCTTTCTGGGCCGCCTGGGCTGCCTCCAGTTCCTTTTCGTACTGCATTCGCTCGATGATGCGCTTCTGCAGGCTGATGGGGGTCGCTATTTCCTCGCCGTCTTCCCAGCGGATATCCATGGAATCCCTTCCTATGGCGACCACCTTAAAAACCCCTTTCATATTTTCATATTTTTCGCCGACTTCAAATTTGATCTCTTCTGTCATGCGGTTCTCCTTGTGGTGAAATTACGGGAGGCAATTTTAACGTCTAAGCCACCGACTCATTGGCCCATGGGAATCTCGGCAACAAGCAATTCCTTGTCGTCAAAAAAAAGCTCGACGCAACGGTCTTCATCCCCCTTGGACAGGTCGATCACCGACTCGGCGATTTTAGTGGCGTAAGGCTCGATGGGAAACAGGTTCGGGGTTCTCAACGTTTCCACCAATTCATCACAGCCCGCGGTTTGATATTCAGTGTTTTTTTCTTTTGTGACTGACAAATGCGGTATTTCTGTCTCATGGTCTTTCTCCAGATTTATCTTTCACCGGCCATGGTCGCCAAATTACCATAGTATCGCTCCACTGCGAAGCACAGTAAACGCAACGCCAATAGCCAGCGTTGTCCCTTGCCGGCAAGAATGAACCATCTCCGGAAAACCCCGGTGTTGTTACTTGCAACCTCATTGACACGTCTAAATTAGCTTATCACCGGCCCCATGCGTAGAGGCTGTCACAGCCATTCCAAACGGTCGTAGAGTAAAAAAATGTGCACATCGCAAGCGAGTTGTCCGTTGCCATCTTCGCGGCAGCCCGGGAGCTGCTGCCCAGGTTTGCGGGAGGAAAATTGTCACAACCGATGGGCAGGGCCGGAAATGATTCAACAAGGCGAATATTTATCGTAATCCTATATGGAACCTAACCGTTTGTCAAATATCCCCACCCCTTGGACCAATATTTTTACTGGCAGGGACCGGTGCGTTTTCCACTCATTTCGGTAACCATCACCATCCCCGATAGCTCTGCGGTCACCTCGCCCTCGAACCGGTCGCCGTGGTAGGTTATCTTTCCCTTGCCCTTCATGTCGCCGTCCTGCCCGCTGCAGGTGACTGTCCAAGAGACGGTATTGCCGACGGTTTTCATCTCGGACACCTTGCAGCCGTCCTGCCCGGGCGAGTTGTTCTGGGGAACCAGATCATCCTTGGTGATGCACTGGGAAAAGGTCATCGGCGGAATCGTCATACCCTGCATTTTTACCTGAGATGTGATCTCCCACATGCCTTCCTTTATATTCAGTGCTGAACCGGCGTAAACTGCGGTGCAAAAGATTACGAGCCCCAGAAAAATCCCAACGAAAAGCCTTTTAGCCATTTTCCTTTTCTCCTTTTCAATAAATGAGATAAAAATTTAGATGCAGCGATACGATCCACCCAATATGAACACCTTTGTCAATCTACCGCCGGCCACAGGCTACCATAACCGCCATTTTATTCAACCACAACGGAAAAAAAGAGAACCACTGTGACCGGATCTGTCACAACCGGGTGTTAATCTCTCATCAGTAAAATTGATGAACTCGTAAAAGGAGGGATACCATGAGAAAACAAGAACTGACCACCGATTACCACGACTATTTCGAGTATTTTGGAAACACCGAAATCGAAAGGATCAGACAGCGGGCGGGCCGGACGCTGCGGCGGGATTGGATTATCTTTGACACCGTGGAAGAAGCCATGGATTTTTTCAACAGCAAATGTGGTGAATTCGTGGGGTATTACGCGTAGTTGGTACCCGGCCAACTGGAGTTACAAGCGCCAGTAAGCGATACCTTCCTTTTCGGCGGTGCCCGAATCGAAGGCGCTTTTCACATCCACGACCACGGCCCGGCTTCCGCCGCACAACCCGGCCAGCCGCGCCAGCCCCATATCCCGGTACGGTTTGTGGGAAACGGCCACCACCAGAGCATCCACGCCCTTGAGCTGATCCAGAGCCTTCAGGTCAAGACCGTAATAGGCCCTTGCTTCGTCGGGGTCCGCCAGCGGATCGTGGACCAGGACCTCGATGCCGTAATCCTCCAGTTCGGCGATAATGTCAACGACCCGGGTGTTGCGAAGGTCCGGCACGTCTTCTTTGAAGGTGATGCCGAGCACGCCGATCCGGGTGTGGTTGATCTGTTTCCCCTCCTGGATCATCAGCTTCACGACCCGCGCGGCCACATATTTACCCATGCCGTCGTTGATGCGCCGGCCTGCCAGGATCATCTCCGGATGGTAGCCGATGGATTCGGCCTTGAAAGTCAGATAATAGGGATCGACACCAATGCAGTGCCCGCCCACCAGGCCGGGTTTGAAGGGCAGAAAGTTCCATTTGGTGCCTGCCGCTTCCAGCACCGCCATGGTGTCGATGCCCATTATGTCGAAAATCATGGACAGTTCGTTCATCAGAGCGATGTTCAGGTCCCGCTGGGTGTTCTCGATAACCTTGGCCGCCTCGGCCACCTTGAGGGTTGGCGCCACATGGATGCCGGCCTTGACCACGCTGCCGTAAACCTTTTCCAGAAGCTGTGCTGTCGATTCGTCAGATCCGGAAACGATCTTCATGATCTTGTCTACGGTGTGCACCTTGTCCCCGGGATTGATGCGTTCCGGTGAATAGCCCACGGTAAAGTCCCTGCCGAAGATCAGCCCGGATTCCTTTTCGAGAATGGGGACGCACACCTCTTCGGTGGCGCCGGGGTAAACGGTGGATTCGAATACCACACAACTGCCTTTGGTCAGATAACGTCCCGTGGATTCGGATGCACTGCGAAGGGGTGTCAGATCCGGAATGCGGTACTGGTCGATGGGGGTGGGGACGGCGACGATGATCAGCCTGCAGTCGCGAAGGGACTTGGGGTCGTCGGTGTAGGTGACGCAGGCGGCAGCCATCTCGTCATCGGAAACCTCCAGGGTGCGATCCTTTCCAGATTTGAGTTCGTCAATACGGATTGATTTAAAATCGTATCCCACCACTTCGAAATGCCGGGATAGATGAACGGCCAGGGGCAGCCCCACGTACCCCAGGCCCACGACCGCGATTTTTTCTTTTTTTGCCGAAAGGGCGTCAAAGGTCAACATCACCCGCGTCTCCTTGCTTTCAATGGATTCTTGCAAATTCGATACGAGAGTTCATCTCTCACCATATTAAATATCATATGATTTCAGTTTGTTGCGGAGTTTTAATGATGAATTCTTAATTTTTAATTTTGATACACTCGTAAAAAGTCCCGTTTCAGACGGACTCGTAAAAAGTCCGAGATCAAGGCTTGCGAATCCCGAGGAATGAGGCGTACTTAGTGTACTCCGCAGTGACGAGGGATTAAGCGTAACGCAGATATCGGACTTTTTACGAGCGCATCAACATTAATAATTACAAATATCTTATCGGCCGGCCGTTTAGAACCTTTAGAATATCACTTTCAACCTATTGGTGACCAACAAAAAAAGGCCTGAAATCCGTTTCCGGCTGTTTCAGGGCGCTGTCAATCTGCGCCAGCAGGCGGTTCCGGCACCCGGGTAGACGGCCTTCAAGGTTGATGTAATTGGTGTAGTGGTCGCTGGTCAGCTGCGACGGGGCGTCCAGCAGCCGAATCATCGTGGCCGTCTCTTTCAGCACGCCGTGGGGTCCCAGCATCTCAAAGGCACCGCTCTCCACCATATTGAGCAGCGGCGTATGAATCTTTGGCACAAAGGTCCGCAGACGAATGAAATCCGGGGCGATGCGGTTGAGCACATCGGCTGTCCGGGTGGCGTGCGCCAAGGTTCTCGCCACCCCGCCGATGCCCAGAATGACGTAAAGGCTCAGCTTGATACCGGCGGCCATGGTCCACTGTCCGGCCTCGATCTGCTGGTTGGCCACGGTGCCTTTCTTGATCAGCCTCAGGATTACGTCGTCACCGGACTCCAGCCCCACATGAATGCGGGTTAACCCAGCATCGGCGAGCCGCTTCAAATCGCCGGGACCTTTTTTATGCATGTACTGGCTGGAGCCGTAGACCGTAATACGTTCCAGATGAGGAAAGACACGATGGGCATGGATACAGATTCGGCACAGGGCATCGGTCTCCATGGCGATGGTGTTGCCTGCCGGAAAAAAGAGGGTGCGGACGCCGCTGCCGTGAAGTGTCCGGGCTTCATCCAGATCCGCGATAATATCCGCTACCGGTCGCACCCGGTATCGGGGACCGTTCTTATAGACCATACAGAAGGTACAGCGGTTGTGGGGACAGCCGATGGTAGCCTGTACCAATAGGGAGTTCGCCTCACTGGGGGGACGATAAATGGGGCCTTCATAATGCATGGGAATCGACCTAGTTAAATGCAATTAATTTTTACCGAGGTCCTTAAGCTTGAGCTGTTTCAGCAGTCGCCGGATTTCGCCTTGGCTCAAATGCCGCCAGGATCCCTTGGCAAGGCTGCCCAGTGTCAAATCCGCTAAGCGGATTCTGTTTAGGTGGACCACCCGGTTTCCCACCTTTTTCACCATCCTGCGGATCTGCCGGTTCTTGCCCTCCATCAGTACGATCCGAAACCGATTGCCGGAGATGCGGCACACACGGGCCGGCCGGGTCATGACACCGGACAGCGGCATGCCTTTTTCCATGGCTGCAAGGGCCTCATCGGCGAGGGGCCATTGCACTGTCACATCGTACTCTTTTTCGTGATCGAAGGATGGGTGGGAAAGACGGTGGTGGATGCGGCCATCGTTGGTCAGCAGCAGCAAACCGGTGGAATCCTTGTCCAGCCGTCCCACCGGAAAAAGCCGCTGAGGCAGGCTCACCAGGTCCGTTACCACCGGTTCTCCCCGGTGCTTGCAACTGGAGACAACCCCTTCGGGCTTGTTGAGCATCACATAGATGTGCCGATCCGGCTTGCCCACCGGTACGCCGTTGAGTTGCACCGCGTCGGTATCGGGATCCACCTTGGTGCCGAGAATGGTGATCACCTTTCCGTTGACGGTCACGGCACCGGAAAGAATGTGCACCTCCCCTTTTCGTCGGGAGCATGCCCCGGCTTCGGAAAGGAATTTTTGTAAACGAACCAATGCCATGGCTGGTATTTGCGATACTTCTCAATTAGTTCTGGCTGATTTCTTCCGATATCATGCTTGTTGAATAGGCAAGCCACAATGATCTCTATGATCGAATGTGTTCATTGCGATGCAACGTATCACTCATCATCGTTCCAAACAATCCAGTTTTGGCGAAACAGATAGCCCATCAGTTGACGGGATTTTTCAACACCCTTAGTAAACGGCTTGAGTCATAAATGGCTTGACACATCCCCATTTGAAGAGTAGCGTTTTTATAACCATTAAGGATGGTGTACTTTGTTGACTGATCAAGCTCTTCTCACTTGCACTGACTGATACGTTACCGCTTCTATCCCAGTTTATTGTTGCGACTTCGAATGTACACGCGATTGACCAATCTGAATTCTCTTGCTCTCTACAGGTTTCAGGGCAACGGACCCATTAAACGATAACAAAAAATTGGCTTGAATCGTTACATTATGTAAAGGAATTACATCATGTCAGCAAGCGTTTTGTCGTCATGGGACATCAATCAATTGCTGCCGGTTGATGCCCTCGGGGTTTCGCTAAACGGTACTGCCGGTGACCACCATCGGTTTACCATCAACATGCAAGAAAAGGAGATGCAGGCAATTGAAAATCAATTGCCTGACGTTACAATTGAAGAACCGGGGCAACATCCCGCTCCCGCGTTGCTGACCTCAACAAATGACGAAAATATGATCGTTGCCAGACCCATCGATCATGAACTGTTTCCTGCCGCGAATGGATTTGCCCTTCCACTAACGCATCAAGGTTCGACTTTCGGGACGTTCTTCCTGCTAACGGACACGGGCCAGAATGAGCCCATCGAAGTGTTTTCTGATAAAACACTTTGGGCGTGGTTCAGCGATGTATTGTCAAGCCTGTTTTACAATACCTGGAACCATCACCAGCACATCGAAAAAGAGCAGTTTTTCAATTTATACGAAACCATCAGCTCTTCACTTTGTTATGCTGGGGATTTACAGGAACTGTTAACCGCCATCATCAGTATCATTGTAGCGGAGATATCTTCTGAAGAGGGATCAATCATGCTGTACAATGATGAAACCAATGAACTGGAATTTTTCAGTGCCATCGGTGAAACAGGCGAAGGACTGATTCAATGCCACTTTCCTGCCGATCAAGGAATCGCCGGAAAAACCTTGCAGGACGGAACGCCGATAGTTGTAAACGATGTGACCAAATGTCCATACTTTTATAATAAAATCTCCGATAGCACCAACAATTTTCCCTACCAGTCGATCCTGGCGGCACCCATAATCCTAGGCGAGGAAAAGGTCGGGGTCATCGAAGCCATAAACAAGATCGGAAAAGACGGCTTCGATGAAAAGGACAAACGCATGATGGTGGCCATTTCCGACGAAGTTGGCCTGGCAGTGAAAAACGCGCGCATGTTTGAATATGTGGTCGACTCCTATTGCAAAATTCGGCGAGGCGAAATGAGCTGCAAGGGCTGCGTGCGGCCGTTAAGGTCCTGGACACCCTGCGCCAAGCAATTAGGCTTACTCATGTGAACTTCCTTGCAGAGATGAACGCAACAATGTGGTAAGGGTTTTATCAGGGCTTTTTTGGTTATTTACCAAGACCAATTATACCGGACATCACCGGACGCTAGGGCCTCGGAAAAATAAAATCCACAGAGATGACGCCGGATTTTTGTTCGCCAATTTTATATAAGATCAGGCAAGGCGCGTCGATGGTTTCATACTGGTTGTATGTGGCCATCGATGCAACGCAGAACACGGGCAAAAAGACAAGTAAGATGGTGGATTTAATTATTTCCGAGGTCCTTATATCAGGACCGGTAATCGGCGTTTATCTTCACATAATCCAGGGAAAAGTCGCAGGTGAGCATGGTGGCCGTTCCCTCCCCCAGATTCAGATCCAGGGTCACTGAAAATTCCGGCTTTTTGAGCACCCGGGTGACTTTTTCTTCGGCGTCCAAGCCGCAGCCCGTGCCGTCTTCCACCATCTGTACATCGTCGAAATAAAGGTCCAACCGGTCCGGGTCCAGAAAGACACCCGCACGTCCGGCCGCTCCGATGATTCGCCCCCAGTTGGCGTCCTCCCCAAAAAAGGCCGTCTTCACCAGCGGCGAGTGGGCGATGGTGTCGGCAATGGTTCGGGCATCGTCAGGTGAGCGTGCCCCGCGCACCGTCAGGTCCACCACCTTGGTAACCCCTTCGCCGTCTTTGACCATCTGCCGGGCCAGATCCATCAGCAGATCGCCCAACAGCCGCTGGAATGTCTCTTTATCGGTGTCCGATGCTATCCTGGACCCGGAGGCGCCGCTGGCCATGAGAATCACCGTGTCATTGGTGCTGGTGTCTCCGTCGATGGTGATCCGGTTGAAAGACCCGTCTACGGCACGATTCAGGGCCGTCTTAAGGTCGGTGACGGAAATGTCTGCATCCGTGCAGACGAAGCAGAGCATGGTGGCCATGTCAGGCCGGATCATTCCGGCGCCTTTGGCCACGGCGACGATTCTATAGGAAACATTATCCACCGAGCCTTCACGAGCCGCCATTTTAGGCCGGGTGTCGGTAGTCATGATGGCGCGGGCCAGATCCGTCACCCCGTTTTCATCCAGTTGGCCGACCAGGGCGGGCATGGCCGCTTCGACTTTTTCGATGGGAAAAGGGGCGCCGATGACGCCGGTGGAGGCCGCCAGCACCTGGTCTTCGGGCACTGACGATCACCGCCCGGGCTGTACCGGATTTCACACGCTCCCTGTCCAGCTGCACGGGTGCCGCCTGGACCCGGTTTTTCGTAAACACCGCCGCTACCCGGGCAGGCCGGTCGGATACCAGCAATCCCAGATCAAGATTGCCGTTTTTCTTTATGCCGGCGGCCATGCCGCAAGCCGTGAAGCCCTTACAGGTTAATGGGGTCATCTTGTATTTCTCTTTCGATCCGAGTTCGTATGTTGAACATTCGATGTTGGACGTTCGATGTTCATTTCCGCTCTGGCCTCGATTCCCCTCGAATCCTTCGGGTTTCAGCCGCTTTTAAGATCCCACTTTTCAACTGTTTGCTTTTCATCGCGCAATTCCCTGCCATTGTCAATCAACGCCCCTTGCAAACCGCTGCCATATGGCATAGAAAACCCCTGTCTGTAAAAATGTGACCTTGCCCCTTGCACGCCAGGAGCGCGGCGATAGCAGATAGGAATAAAAATATGACAGCTCGGGCACTCAAATGTGAGGATTGCGGTAAACCGCTGGCGCTGAAGTGGACGTGACGATCGGCCTTTTTCCGCTGCACGGGCTGCAGCGTCAAGTACCCCCTGTCCAGATTCGCCCACCTCATGGATGAAGAGATGGAACAGAAGCTGGGCCGCTTCCGCTGTGACAGAATATAGCCGGCAAGTAAAAATCCGGAGCCAGAAGAACTCGGATGTCGCTTCGCTCCGGCAAATTTGATATTTTGTTGACTGAGCCGAAGGCGAGACCCTTATTGTATGAAACTTCAATACCCGTAATTAAACAGCTGAACGCCCAACATCGAACATCCAACGTCGAACGTCGAATAAGGTATTCTATCCATTTCATAAATCGGTGAAGCGTAGCGACCTCATCATTCGATGTTCAACGTTCGATGTTCAATCTTTTAATCAAGACCACAGCCCAGCGTTCCGGGAATATGGTTTCATTTCCGGTTAAACCGGCAAACTGCTGGCGGCGGCGCTGGATTCTGACTCCCGAATTCCTTTTCGGATGGACGCGAATGATTGCCCTCAACAACCTTTTCCCGGTGTTCGCCCTCATCGGCCTGGGCGCTCTGCTCAAGCAGATTCACCTTACCGGTGAGAGTTTTCTCTCTTCTCCTTCGGTGGACAACAGCGCCACCGATCTGATCGCTGCCGCCATCTGTGCCGTGGTTACCGTCTACCTCATCAGCGCCATCTGCCTGAAGCTGTTCAGGGTGTCGAATTTTGCAGCCGGTTCTTTTTCACAAAGCTGCTACCGGTTCAACACCTACGCGGGAATGGCCGTGATCATGAATGCCCTGGGTGAGACGGGCGTATTGCGATTCGGTATTCTCATCGGGTTCATCATTCCCATCATCAACGTGCTGGCCGTCTCCACACTGACCTGGTACTCCGGCCAGACCATCGATACTCGTGAGCGGCTGCGTATCACCCTGCGCGCCCTGATTTCCAATCCACTGATCATCGGCTGTCTGGCCGGCATGGCCTATTCCAGAATGGTCGGCGAATTCCCGGTTTTCCTGGACAACACCTTCCGCCTGGCCGCGATGGTGACCCTGCCCCTGGCTCTGCTCTCCATCGGCGGCACCTTGACCCTGAAGAACCTCAAGGCCCACATGGGTCAGGCATTCCTGGGGTCTGCCATCAAGCTGCTGGTGCTGCCGAGCGTCGGTTGGTTTTTTCTCAAGGCCTTTGACGCCTCTCCCCTCTCTTTTCAGGTGGGGATGCTCTTTTTCACCCTGCCCACCGCGCCGGCCATCATCGTGCTCTCTTCCCAGCTCAACAGCGACACTGAATTAGCATCTGCGGCCATCGCCCTGTCCACGCTGCTCTCTTTCTTCTCCATGAGTGCCGTGCTATTAATATTATAGCAGGGGTCAAGGATTCAAGGGAAATGCTCAAAAAATCACATGCCACCCGTATAACGGGTGGTTTAATGAAGACCCCTCGAAGGGGTCTAAAAGCATCGCGATTACTGCAGATTACAATCCAATATCAAGGACGTAGCCGTCAAGGCGAAAGGCTATGAACGTCGAATTTTGAATAAGGTATTCTGCCTATTTTTATAAACTGGCGGAGCAAAGCGAGTTCACCATTCGATGTTCAACGTTCGATGTTGGATGTTCAAAAAATGCTTTACGCTGCCGCTATTGAGTGTATTTATTCTCGCCGGAACGGTAAAACCTTTTAGGGTCGCTCGGGCATAGCCCGAGGTTTTATTAACTGCAATTACAGAGGACTGAAAGAGACGTTCATGCTGGCTGAAGCAACCGAAAAAACATTTAAACTTATCATCGAATACGACGGGACAGATTTCCATGGCTGGCAGCGGCAGAAAAACGACCGGACGGTTCAGGAAACCATCGAAAAGGCCCTGACCGTCATGACCAGGGAAAAGGTGACCGTCATCGGCTCGGGCCGCACCGACGCCGGCGTCCACGCCCTGGGCCAGGTGGCCAGTTTTAAAACCCGATCCCGGCTGAATGCCACGGCTTTTTTCAACGGCCTGAACAGCCTGTTGCCCGATGATGTGGTGATCCGCTCATGTGATCAGATGCCTGACACCTTCCACGCCCGCTTTGATGTGAAGTCCAAACGCTACCGCTACCATATCCTTAACCGGACCATCGCACCGGCCATCGGCCGGCAGTTCGTCTGGCATATCCGCAAGCCGCTGGATATATCGGCCATGTCTGAAGCCGCCGGCACCCTGCTGGGCACCCACGACTTCAAGGCTTTTGAAGGCACGGGAAGCCCCCGGGACCACACGATAAGGACCGTAACGGCGGCAACCATTAAGGAAACCGGCGGCGGCAACCTGACCTATGACATCGAAGCCAACGGATTCTTGCGTTTCATGGTGAGAAATATCGTAGGAACGCTGGTGGAAGTGGGGTTGGGGAAAATATCTTCTAAAAATGTTCAAGAGATTCTGCAATCCAAAGACCGCTCACGTGCCGGCGCAACAGCCCCGCCTCAAGGCTTGTTTTTGGTAGACGTAACGTATTCCCCCAGCCAAAATGTATTGATACGGGTGGATTAGTCCTTGATGCACTCGTAAAAAGTCCCGTTTCAGACGGGCTCGTAAAAAGTCCGAAATCAAGGCTTGCGAATCCTGAGGAATGAGGTGTACTTAGCGTACTCCGCAATGACGAGGGATGAAGCGTAACGCAGATATCGGACTTTTTACGAATCCGTCAATTCTTGGTTCCAGCAAAAGCTGATTCGACCTTGACACTTTTCACTTGTCTGGATTAGTATAGATTCATCCTTCCGAATCTATTACAATTTTCTAAAAATCAGGGCTTTGCTGGATGATTTTTTGCATCAACGTCGGAGCGCGACATGAGTGGAAATCACCTCATTCAGATCATCAAATCCTTAAACCCGGTTGAATATGTTGATACGGTGCTGAGACACCGAATGATAGCCCTCTCCGGCATTGTCGCTTTGACCCTTCTGTTCGCAGCATTCATTCCCCAGCTCTCATTCAAAACATCGATTCATGATCTCATTATCGAAGACCTCCCCGAAACTATTCAGTATGAAGCATTCAAGACGATTTTCGGATCGGAAGAGATCATCCGGGTGGTCATCAAGTGCAGCAACGTTTTCGATCCGCTTAACTTTCAGAAGATCGCCCAACTGGAAGAAGCAGGAAAAAAGATCAAGGGGGTCCAGCGGGTCATCGGACTGCCTGGCATCAAGAACGCGGTGGACCTGTCCGGGAATTGGCCCATGGAAAAATTCGTGGCGTTCGTTTCCGGGGTTGACCTTTTCAAACACAATCTGATCTCCGAAGACCATGACACCACATCGATCACCCTGGTACTGAATAAAAATGCGATTCAGGGCGAGGTCATCGATACTATTCAGCGGTTGATCGATGAAACAGACCCGGATATCCGGCTTTACCAGATCGGCATGCCGCTGATTTCCCAGGCACTGGCTCAATTCACGAAAAGGGATTTCCTCCGCCTGCCACCGATCACATTCCTGCTGATCGCTGTGGTTCTGTTCCTGCTATTCAGAAACGCGTCTTATGCCCTCATCCCTCTGTCCTGCGTCACCCTTTGTCTGATCTGGACCTTCGGCGTAGTTTCCATCCTTAAAATACCGCTTTCGATCCTTACCATGATCGTGCCGGTTTTTCTGATTGCCGTGGGAACGGCCTATTGCCTTCATATCATAGCTGAATATCGTGCAGCATCCAGTCCGGATCAAACGCCAGTTGATGCAGCAACAATCACCTTTTCAAGGACGACCCTGCCGATCCTTCTGGCCATCCTGACCACCTTGCTCGGCCTGGGTTCCCTGTTTGTCAACCGCATATCCGCCATCCGGGAATTCGCCCTCTTTTCATGCATCGGGATGGTCGTGTTTCTGATCCTGGTCATGACCTACCTGCCCGTCGTCCTCTCCTTCATCCCCTACAGGGAAAATGTCTCGTCAGGACAAAAGGAAGCATCGTCGATTCTGGACCGCTTCATCGGCTGGATTATTGACCTGAATCTTCATCATCAACGGATGACACTGATGGTGATTGCGGGGATAGCGCTGTTCGCCGGATTCGGCCTGCTGCGTCTTAGAGCGGAAACCAATCCGGTAGGCTATTTCAAAGATGATACCCAGGTCGTCAGAAATTTCCATGACATTTACCAGCACCTATCGGGAAGCTTTCCCATCAATGTGGTCATGACTTCACAGATTGAAGATTTTTTCGAAAGCGCGGAAAACATCGCCGCCCTTGAAAAGCTTCAACAGTTTCTGGACACCCTCCCCGGCGTTGACAAAACCATCTCCTTCGCCGATTACCTGAAACTGGTCAATTACACGTCCAACCGCTTCGAGCCCGCCTATTACAAACTCCCCACCGAATCCTGGGAACTCAGGATGCTGATGAACACCTACAAATCCCTTTTGGGCATAGACATGTTCAACGCCTTCATGGGGCCGACTTTGTCCCAGGCCAATATTCTTCTATTGACCCATATCTCGAGCTCCAGGGACTTTTTAGACCTGCGGGAGAAGATTCTCCAACACGTCGGCGAAACCTTCGAACGGGATTTAAAATGGGATGTCACCGGGTTCGGCATCGTCATATCCGCCAGCAGCCACCTCCTGGTATCCGGGCAGGTCAAAAGCTTTCTCCTGACCATGATCGTAATCTTCAGCATCATGTTTGCGTTGTTTCTCTCTTTCAAAGTCGGCCTGATCGCCATCGTACCGAACCTGTTCCCCATCATTATCAATTTCGGCATCATGGGATGGTTCGGTATCGAACTGTCCATGGCCACGAGTCTGATCGCCAGCATCGCCATTGGCCTGGCTGTGGACGACACCATCCACTACCTGGTCCGGTTCAACCATGAATTTAAAAAAGACCTCGACGAAAAGCGGGCACTGAAAGAGACTATGGCTCACATCGGTCGCCCCATCATCTTCACGACCCTGACCATCGGAACGGGATTCTTCATCCTGGCTTTCTCCGGTTTCAAGCCCACCGCCATCTTCGGGACGATGATGGTCATTACCATGCTGTCAGCCCTTGTGGGCGACCTGATCCTGCTGCCGATCTTGATGCAGCGCGTTGAACTGGTCACCCTGTGGGATCTGGTGCGAATCAAGATGGGCGGAGAGACCGGCCTTGGTATCCCCCTGTTCAAGGGACTCTCCCGAGCGGAAGTCCATTCGATTATCATGGCCGGAACACTGAAGAAGGTGAAGTCGGGGGAAGTCCTCTTCTACAAGGGGGATCAGAGCGAATCCATGTACGCCATCATCTCCGGCAGATTCGATGTCATCGACTACGATCCCACCTGTACCATGAGCAGCCCCGAGGGGATACAGAAGTGCATCTCCAAGATCAGTACCGGTGACATTCTGGGCGAAATGGGGCTGCTTCGTTCGGCACCCCGTTCGGCCACTGTGATGGCCACAGAACCCAGTGAACTGCTGCCCATCAACTGGAAGGTGATCCAGCGGCTGCAATGGCTCTACCCACCCACCGCCCAGAAGTTCTTTGTAAACATGATGCGGATTCTCTGCGACCGAGTGGAGCGGCTGACCACCTGCCTGGCCAATGAGAGCCTTGTGGATGACCTGACCGGCCTCAGCAATAAAAAAGGTTTCTGCAGGATACTGGAGCAGGAGATGCGCCGTGCCGAACGCCACCAGGAAACCCTCGTCATGGCAATGCTGGGTGTCAACTTTGCCATTACACCCGATAATCGTTTCAACGGAGTCAAGAACGACGTCCTCCGGAGGATCGGTGAAACACTCAGTGCCAATATCAGGCGATGCGACATGGTAAGCCGTATCGACACGGATGCTTTTGCCGTGTTGATTCCAAATAGTGCCAATGATGGTATCGGTTTTGTCATGGATCGCCTCAAAAGAGACATCGGGGCACTGCAAGCCCGTTTTGAAAAAACCATCGCCTTTTCAATTGCCTTCAATGCCACCACACTCCGCCTGAAAGCAGATAACAATGGTGAGCAAATTCTCGAAGAGACATTGCATAGACTGAGAACCGAGGATTACCGGCTGTGGTCGTTTATAACCGGGTCTGCGAGCTGAGGACCGTTGGTGTAAAGGTCCGGGTCCAGAGGACCAGGCTTTCTAAGGATAAATAAAAGGGTAGAAAATCATGCTGAATCTTCAGAAAATCAAGGAGGACTACTGCAAACGCCAGATCCAGGAGGCGTATCAACGAACCTACAGCGACATGGAAAAAGGGGTCGGCAACATCATCGTCTGGACGGCGCACCTGGCCCTGGAAAACATCGCCAATTCCGACGCCCTGTACCATGACGTGGAACACACGATCATGGTGACCCTGGCCGGGCAGTCCATCCTGGAAGGCAAGCACCTTTCGGAAGGGGGCGTCTCCCCGACGGACTGGGCCCATTTCATGATCGCCCTGCTGTGCCACGACATCGGTTATGTCAAGGGAATCTGTGCGGATGACGCCGGCTATCTGCTGGCCACCGGCATCGGCAAGAAAAAAATCAAATTCCCCGAAGGCAGCACCGACGCAATACTGGCGCCCTACCACATCGACCGGAGCAAACGGTTTGTTCTCGAACGTTTCGGGAAAAAGATGCTCATGGAGTCAGGAGGTTTGCTGGACGCGGAACTGATCGCCTCGTACATCGAGATGACCCGTTTCCCCGTTCCCGATGATGACCGGCACAAGGATACGTCCGGATTCCCGGGGATGGCTCGTGCCGCCGATTTCATCGGTCAGCTGGCCGATCCCAACCGGCTGCAAAAATGCACGGCCCTGTTCTACGAATTTGAAGAACTGGGCCTCAACGACAAGCTCGGTTACAAGACGCCCGGGGATCTTCGGGATTGCAATGCAAAATTCTACTGGGACATTGTCAGTCCTTACGTTCAGGAAGCCCTCGCGTACCTGAAGGTGACCCACGAGGGGAAACAGTGGATCGCCAACCTGCAATCCAATGTGTTCGGCAATTACCTGTTTGCGGGCGACAAGCGACAAGATGCAACATATCCAGAGCATTGAAGCGACAGGGCGAGCGCACTACCCGCTGCCTGCCATGAGCAGGCCGCACGGCCATGTCCGATCCGCATGCACCGGGAGCACATGCGACTCATCGTCTTCAGTATTCTTGACAATCATCGCGATGATGATACGGCGGTAGAGACCAGATGAAATTTCCGCGCATTCCGCGATACATGAAAGGTGTTTTCGCCATCACCGTCCTGTCGATCACACTGACGGTTTTCCTGTTCCTGATCGACGTAGCCATCCTGCACATCTTTGAATTAAAGTTGTACGACCTGCGTTTTCTCCAGCGAGGCCGTCAACAACCCTCACCGGCGGTCATCCTGGCCCTGATCGATGAAAAGAGCCTCGATCAGGAGGGCCGCTGGCCGTGGCCGCGTTCCAAAATCGCCGCCCTGGTGGATCGGCTTTCCGATGACGGCGCCAAAGTGATCGGCTTCGACATCGGGTTCCTGGAGCCGGAGGAGACGACCTATCCGAATTTTCCGCAAGGAGTTGAACAGGCACTGGGTCGACTGGATGCCGCCGGGGATCGCCTGCCCGGTTTCACGCGTGAACGCGTTCAAAGGGACATCAACGACCGGATCCTGGCGGATGCCATCCAGCAGGCCTGGCCGGCCACGATCCTGGGCTATTTTTTTCATATGCGCCCGTCGGAACTGGATTACGAGATCGGCAAGGAAGAAATCGACCGGCAGCTGGCCCTGATCGGTAAATCCAAGTATCCCCTGATTCTTCAGGAAAACCCGGAGTTGACCGATCGATCCTTCATTTCCGCGCATGCGCCGGAGGCGAATATCAACGTACTGTCCGATGCGGCGGATGCCTCCGGATTCTTCACCGTGACCAGCGACCGGGATGGCGTGGTCAGACGCGTCCCGCTGATGATCAAATGCGGGGAGGACCTCTTCCCCCACCTGACGGTGCTGAGCGCCTGGCACTATCTGGACCGGCCCCAGCTGATCGTCAATGTTCCCTATTACGGGGTGGAGGGGATTCAGATGGGTACGCGTTTTATCCCCACCGACGAACACGGGCAGATGCGGATCAACTACCTGGGTCCGGCCAAGACCTTCCCCCACTACTCCATTACCGACATATTGAACGGCACCCTGCCGGCCGGAACCTTCACGGACCGGATCGTCCTGGTGGGGGCCACCGCCGTAGGCACCCACGACAAACGGTCGACACCCCTAAGCCCGGTTTACCCGGGGGTGGAAATCCATGCAAATATCATCGACAACATCCTTACCGGCCGGTTCATCGCCAAACCCCAGTGGTCGAAGATCTTCGACCTGATGGCCATCGTCTCCCTCGGACTGCTCCCGGGCATTTTTCTGCCCCGGACAAACGCCGCCTGGGGCCTCTTTATTGCCCTGGGCGTCTTCACCCTGCACATCTTCTTTACCCGCTGGCTCTTTGTACACCTCAATCTGTGGCTGAACATGGTCTACCCGCTGACCGCACTTGCCATCAGCTACACCTTCATCACCGTCTACCGTTATGCCACGGTGGAACGGGAGCGCAGAAAAATCAAGGGCACCTTTCGGCAGTACGTGGCCCCGCTGGTCATCGAGGAGATGCTCAAAGACCCCGACCGCCTGAAGCTGGGGGGGGAGGAGAAGGTCCTGACGGTGCTCTTTTGCGACCTGGAGCGCTTCACCAGCTACACCGAACGTTACGGGCCGGCGGAAATGGTCAAAATCCTCAGCGACTATTTCACCCGCATGTCCGAAGAGATATTCAAACAGCGCGGCACGCTGAAGGAGTACGTGGGCGACGAGATCATGGCATTTTACGGCGCACCCATCGAACAGGCCGACCACGCCAGGCGGGCCTGCGAAACCGCTTTGGCCATGCGCGACGGCCTCCGCAAGCTGTGTGAGGGATGGGCCGACACCGGTCGACCCATAATGCATGCGCGCACCGGGATAAACAGCGGTCCGATGCTGCTTGGCAACCTGGGGTCCCGGTATCGCTTCGCCTACGGCGTTTTAGGGGACCAGGTGAACCTGGGATCGCGCCTGGAGGGGCTGAACAAGAAGTATGGCACGGATATTATAATAGGCGAGAACACCCATGCGATGGTGAAAGACGATTTCATCCTGCGGGACCTCGACCTGGTGCGGGTGGTGGGCCGGGAACAGTACGTGCGTGTCTACGAACTGGTGGGACGCTCCGATGCCGTTCTGTCACCGGAACATTCAGGGGCGCTGGAGGCCTATGCCGCCGGCTATGGCGAGTATTGCCGACAGCGCTGGCCCCAGGCGGTCGATCGTTTCAACGAAGCCCTGGCCCTTCGCCCTGACGACGGCCCGTCCAAGACCATGCTTAAACGCTGCCGGGCCTATCAGGAGACGCCGCCGCCGGAGGACTGGGAGTGTGTGTTCGAGCCAGAAACGAAATAATTTCTAATTTTGTTAACTTATAAACCGAACTATCATTTTTGCTAAACATGAGTCAGCGTGTTGAATAACGCTGGCTCATGTTTAGATTTTCAACGATTTACCTACAGAATCTTACACTATTCACTGTATAACATCTCACGTTGCATCCGGCCTCATCTACAAACTGATACCAACCTGTATTGCACTGTGCATTATTAACTCTATACTCTAACAGCGTCCTGTATACGTCGGGTGCTACTTGTAATTTTATGTCCTCTGAAGATTCTGGCGTTAGTTTATTGCTCGAATGCTCGACATTTCCACAGTCCCAATCATCCCCATAAGCTGCAAATACTTCAATGGCACAAGGATTCGATTCATACCATTTTGCGAGCCATGTGGATTTCGCAGGGTTTGTACATCCCACCTGATTTTCTGCGATGAATTGATAACACTGGGTTACGGGTTCAACGCGGACGTCCGGTACGGGTTCCGAGCAACCCGGCCCGGCGATGGCAGATTTACAAGTTATATATTCACTGCCCACTTGAGCAATCATATCTATCAGGTTATATTTAACATCTTTTCGTGTTGAAAACCAAATCAACACACCTTCTCCTCCTGCTACCGGTGTCACTCGGAGTCCTTTAGAATCACAGGTAAATCCAGGATTATTATCTGCGTCACACATATTGATAATATCGGTCGGATCACCATCACTCGTCCAAAGAATTTCAATTGGGTTATCACAGCAGATAGGAATCTGCACCCATACCTTGCCAATATTGTTACAATCATCCCCAATGCATTGATATCTCCATAATAAGCACTCGTCTTCATTGGATCCACAATAATCTGATCCGGTCACTTCAGAAGGAAAAGGGCCGTCTACGGAAAGTGGCATGATCGCTATGTCAAAAATGTCTCTTTTTGCGGTGACCGTGCACTGTTCCGGCTGACAGGGTTGCTGTGACATGACCGTGCCTGCAGAAAACAACAGGATCATCAAAAACACGCCGATGAATAGAACAGACTTGTTGAACATCTTCATTATTTCCCCTCCTTGGTACAATTTAGTTTTGCAATTTGGTTTTTTATGTCTGTGAATACTCACCTCCTTTAAGAGCCTTAATTATTTTCCAATTATGGAAACGCCAAAGTAATTCTAACAAAAAAGAATCGCTCCGGCTGTATGCTTGGGTTTTTCCAATCCGAATCATAATAATCAAACGATTCATCGAACAGGTTGTTCACGCCCACCGTAAGAAACCCATAGCGCTTGGGCAGACGGTAGTTGATGGCGGCGTCGACCAGCCAGAAGTCATCATTTCCTTCTTCATAAACTCCGCGATTGTCCTTGCTCTCGAATTTTCCGTCCTGGTTAATATAGGTGCCTTTCAACGAAGCACCCAGTCCTGAAGGGTGAAAATAGTTGATCCCCAAAGGAACGTAGTGCGTCTTTGATTCTGTGGCCCCTGGGCCACCCTGTTCATCTCTGTCCAGATCCTCATAGCGGTATTCAGCGGTCAGCGATACCGAATTTAAAGGGGTCCAGAAGATGTAGGCACGTAAGAGGTTTTCCTTCCAATCCGCTTCGGAAAGAACCGGGTTAATCCCTGTGAAATCGGTGTAGGGGACATCCAGGTCGCGGTAGGAGTACTCGATCCCACCGTAAATGCTATCAGTAAATTTCTGATCGACGGCGCCACCGTACCGCCAATAGTCGGTGGAGGTGAGTTCATCAAAAAATTGGTTGAAACCGGCCACCTGGGTGGGTTCAAGTGTTTGATCGGTGATCAAAGTTCGCTTCAACACCCGGAATGCGGCCGCCCGCAGGGTTGTGCCAGTTTTCAAGTTCCAAGTCACTCCCAGTTTGGGGTTGAACTGGTCTTGGTCCTTTACTAAGTCATCATCAACTTCGAAAAAATCGCCGCTTCCGCCAACGGTAAAGGTTAGATTGTCCATCGGCTTTATATAGGTGTATAGATATAGATTGGTGTGATTGGTTTCGGCATCCACGTTGAACTGATCCAAAACCAAATTTGGTGGGACACCAAAATTTAACGCGAATGCGTATTGGGTTTTTGTATCAATGGTAAAATACCCTGCACCACCGACGAGATTGATCAAATCCGATCGAAACAGATAAGAAAGCTCGCCGCTGTATGCTTCATTGTCTCCATCAACATCAATCTCAAAGATCGGGAAGGTGAACACGGGATCCGGGTCTTCGTCGTGCAAGCTAAAATCCCCATCCGAGTACTGAAAATTTCCGATCAAATCTGAGCCCGGTGCGAAGCCATGGCGAAACCCTAACCGCACTGAATTGGTTTTGTCCTCCTGGCGCAGATACGGCAGAAAATCGTCTGAATAAAACGTCTTTTCAAGGTCGCCTCTTTCGTTCTTCCGATAGCGGTATTCGGCCTGAACACTGGTTTTGTAAGTTATCTCATACTGGGCAAAGACGTTGGCGACATCGTCCTCTTGGTCGCCGTTCGTACGCCAGCCGTCGGTATTGAATCCGGAATATCCGGCGCTCATGGAGATATTGTTGTAGATCCCCGATATGACCCCTTCACCACCATATGTATCGTTTTCTCCCACCAGGCCGCCGAGTTGAACTGCTGCCTGGTTGCGGTTGAACAGCGGGTTGAACTCGTTAAAAGAGCTGTTCGCGGCACCGCTGGAGCTGATCAGTTGCAAGTTGCTCTCCGCCAGTCTTGGTTGAATTGGCGTGATGTTGTTGGGCTGCAGCAGTTGCGATTGCAGCAGTTCACTGACCCTGGCTATCTCATGGCGCGGGAGGACCGAATAGGAATCGGCCAGAAACCGGTGGGCCGAGTAGTTGGTCGGGTCGGTGTTGACCGCGTTGTAGCCTTCCACCAAGGCCCGTTGCTGGAATCCCAGGTCGCTGTAAATTCTGGCCTGGCTGGCGCTGCGGGCCGCCAGGTCCGAATCCAGGAGCAGCTTGGAGCGGTAGACGGCCCGGTTGTCGTTGAGCTCGATGGCCTTCTGAAGGTCCTGCAGGGCTTCCACAATCTGGTATTCCCGTTGATCGAGACCCGTGCGTTTCTCTTCGTAGTAGGCCTTGCCCAAATAGGAGCGGATCAAAGAACTGTTTGGATCCAGGCTGGCGGCGACTTCGATCTCCGCCCGCCCCTCTTCCAAATGTCCGTCGCGGATCTTGGCCAGTCCCATTCCCAAGCGGGGCAGCGGGTCCGCCTGGTCGGACTGGATGGCCTTTTGAAAGGCGGCCCGAGCATCGTCGGTCTTGACCTGGGTAAGGTAGGCGAATCCCAATACGGTTTGGGTCCGGGACAAATCCGGCACCAAGGCCGCTGCTTTTTGGGCCGATTGAAGGGCTTGGTCCAACTCGCCGAAAGAGAGTTGAATCTCGGCCAGCCGGGCATGGGCCAGGGCATTGCCAGGCGATGCAGCCACCGCGTCCATCAGGCTTTGACGTGCGCCTTCCAGGTCAAACCGGGCCTGCTGTGCGTATGACAGGGCCAGGCGGGCCGTCGGTGACGCTTCGTCTGCCGTGATCGCCTGCTGGGCCAGATTGAATGCATCCTCCTTTTCGTTTTTAACCAGGGCGACGATGGATTGCAGGGCGAGGGCATCGGAGAATCCCGAATCGATGGCCAGGGCCCTGCTAAGATCCGCCTCGGCTTCGTCGATACGCCCCACCGACAATAGATTTGCCGCCCGATTGGCCAGAAACGTCGGATCTTCGAGGTCTTCCCGCATTTCGGGTTGTTCAGGAGGCGTATACACCACCGGCGGGTAATAAAGTGCCCACTGAACGGCATCCCGCGGCCGCACCACCGTGGTCAGCACCGGTGCCTGGCCTTTTTTGGCGACAGCCGACTGGCCGCTGGCCAGGGTGATCTCGCCGGCCTCGTTGGACGCCAGCACCCTGCCTTCGAAGATCGACAGAAACGTCTGATCGTCTTCCACCCGGATGAGGAACTCGGTACCGCGTACTCCGGCCACAACATAAGGCGTGTTCACCTCGAGTTTGTTGGGCTTGCGGGCGAAAAGATGGGCAGCGCCCTTGAACATGTCCACGAAAGAGGTCTTCTTCTCGAATTTCTGGACGACGATGGCGCTGTTGGCGTTGAGCCGAAGAACTGACTCGTTGGCCAGCGCCAGGCTGGCCCGGCTGTTGTCCAATACCCGGATTTCATCGCCCGGGCAAAAGGTGTCATCCAGCTTGACCGGCTGCCACTGCCCCCCTCCGGCCGATCTGGATTCCACCGTTCCCTGCACGGAAACGGCTTTGGCCGCCCATGGGTCGCAGTCCGATACGGCAGCGATAGAGAGGTGCGGGATACCGATGATGAGTGAAGCACAAAATAAATACCGGATAAAAAAAGACGCCGCTCCATACATGATAGGCCTCCCTTGTTGTCCTTGAAGACCAAACTCAGGTGTTGCCGGGTTTGACTTCAGGCATTAGAAGATAGGGGTATTCCCCAACAAACTATAGAATCATTTTCAGGTTAGGAGGGAAGTTCGCCGCAGCATAAACAGAAAAATATCTGCATATATAAGCAAAAATCGTGCAACGAACGTAATGTGACTATAAACCAATAGAAATACAGCTTATAACATAAATCGAAAATATGGTAGAAGAGCTAAATATGTAAAATATAACCCAAAAAATAGGAAGTTTTTTCTATATTTTCCCAAAAAAATGGGTGAGCGTTTTGAAATTGAATTATATTTTTTTTGTGTATACTATTTTTTATGCGACGTCAACACTATGATGGTAACTTGAATTTCATAGGTCACCTCTAACCCATAACCACAACTTTCGGTTTTTTTGCGCGAGCCCTTACAGGATTTTTTCCAACTCATCCTTAGAGTGAACCAGATTCAGCCGGCTTAACGTTTCCATCCGGCCACGTTTCCAATCCGAGCCCCATTTGTTTTCAAAACAAGGCGCCAACTTGTCAAACCACACACGTGAGGTTGGACTGTTTTCATCCTTCGCCATTAACATATCACACAGATGTTCGGCGATATCGATCATCTCCTCCTTGGGCAGATAGCAAAAGGCCCCGTTCCCAATGGATTTTTCAAGATGCTCCGGACTGAGGGCATGAGCCGTGAGCATCAATGCGGGGATCCCTTTGACCTTCGCCAGGTTGAGCAGGTCATATCCATTGACGCCCATAATATCCAGTATAGCCGCATCATAGTGGTTATTTACAAGCAGCCGTCTGGCGGACTCGAAATCGGTGGCGGTTTCAACGGCGCACATATCTAGAAATTCCACCAATGTTTCCAGGATATCCGGTTCATCGTCCACAGCCAGTATCTTCTTGCCGATCAACATATGATTCATCTCCCCCTCCTTTACGCATTAATCTATCGTAACCGTGAACGCCTACTATCTATCATCCGCTGGAAAGCTCACCCAAAAGGTGCTTCCGCCTTGATCCAGACACTCCGACCGCTCCGAAACGAATGGACAGGCTGATATTTTTCCCGGACACGTTCTCCCCGCCTTTTCAAGTGGCGGACAGCACTGGCTTTGAAAGTCGATCTTGAAATCGAGTTCGTCGGCAAAGGTTCTGATTCTCAAGAGATCAACCCCTGCCCCTCCTGCATTGAACGCGTATGGCTTTTTTGAAGCGTAGGCTTCGGTCGCTTGAGTCGGGAAGAAGCCCGAAAAGATCATTTTCTGATTGTCTTCGGTAATTCCGACGCCGTGATCGCAAAATTCGATGCAAACTCCATCGTGATTTGTTTTGGCCGTGATTTCAATACAACCCTCATCAGGCGTGTTTTCGATGGCATTTTTCAACAATCCGGTACAGACCTTTTTAAGAACCGCCTTGTCGGTAAACACGCGGGCACCAGGGTCGAGCTGCTGCATCAGGCAAAGGTCTCTTTTGTCCACCATCGGTCGAACCGATTCACATATGTCGTCTATTATGACACCGACATCGAGCATCTCTTTCCGGATTCCGCTGAAACTGCCGAAGGCTTTGATACGCGCCTTTAGATTTTCGATCAATTCCACATGGGGATACTCCTCTTCTATCTCCTCGATAAAATCCATCAGCGTGTCGACCCATTGGGGCTCTTGTGCTTCTCCGGCCACCTTCATATGCGTCAGGATGTCATCGATTTTTTGTTGCAGCTCGGTCAAGCGTTCCATGTTTCGGCTACTACGATTCAAGGTCTTTTCGATTTTGATGAACTCATCAGCTGCCAATCTCTTGCGAATCAGTCGAAAAGACCCCTTCAGAATAGCCAGGGGCGTTTTCAGCTCGTGTGACAAGTGATGAATCACCTTTTTCTTGACCCTGTCCAACGCTTTCAGGTCCTCATAAAGTTTGGCATTTTCGAGTGCGATGGTGACATAGTGGGATGCCGACTCAAGCACTTCCTGATCCTGTTCGGTGAACGGCCCTCCTTTTTTGTTAAGGGCCTGCAGGGTGCCGATGCACGTTTTCCGTCGACTAATCAGTGGAATACAGAGAATGTTTCTTGTTCGAAAACCGGTCTTCTTATCGACCCCTGAAAAAAAACGCGGGTCTTCGTAGGGTGCATTGATGATCTGGGGGGTTCGGTGCTCAAAGACCCAGCCCGCAATGCCGCATCGGGCCGAGATTCTGATTCGGTTTTTTTGAAGATCATTGGAAACCATTGACCAGAGCTCATCTGAAACCGGGTCATGCAGAAAAACCGAACAGGTTTCCGCATGCATCAGGCCGGTCATCTGCTTCACAATCAGATCGAACAGCAGATCAAGGTTGATTTCCGAGGTGATGATCTGCCCCAACGCGCAAATCATCCGGTGCCTTTCGATAAGATCATGCAGCGCACGATCATCGGCCCGCCGACAGTGACCGCGAGAAGGATCTCTATGCGCCTCGGATTCTTTCATATGCACACCTTCTTCGACAATGTACCCTTGCGGGAAACGGCCAAGATCCCTGAATCCATCAGTGGCCGAATCCTGATCAGGGCCTTTATATGAATCGTTTTGGTTGATCATGGAATGCCGAAATAGACCGGGCTGCAATTCCTGGAACGCTGTTTTGAACAAAGCACAATCAGGTCGAGTGATTGAAAAACGGAAATGGTTGGGGTACTTGAACAGTCGGCTCAGGATGATATTGTGCCAATCGATCGATCCAGAATCTTGGCAGTTTGAACTTTCCAGTCTATACTCAAAAACAATAATTGAACGTCAGTGAATTGTCAATGTTGATCAAGGTACCACTGGTTCTGGTGTGATAGGCGGTGAAGATGCTGATACGCTGCCTGATGTGCCACTCACTGAATCCTATCAATAATCCGCCCACATTCTCAACTCGTCGGATCGCGCTCTCAACCTGTGGCTCAGCACCAAAGCGATGTTTTTCAATAGCTTGGCGGCGATTTGCGGTTGCTGTGCAAGCAATTTTTCAAAATTTTCGCATGGTAGGCGATACACCTCGGAATCCTCATCGGCCTGGACGTGGGCGGAACGAGGCTTCCCATCCAACAGCGCCATCTCACCAAAAACCACACCCGCACTGAAGCTGAACAGCCTCTTCTCGCCATTGCTGAACGGCAGCTTAATCTTTACGCTGACCGAACCGCGCGTCAGAATATACAAATCACGATCTGTATCTCCTTCTGTTATAACCAAATCTCCTTTATGAAACGTGTCTTTAACCAACAGCGGTTCTATCCTCTCCAATTCATTTGAAGAGAATCCTGAAAAAATATCAAGTTCATTCAGCTCGTATTGCCGGCATGAATCCGTTGGGCAAAATTGTTCCAACAATTGATCTTCCGTCCATTCTATTGCTAGATCGGTACTCTGAAAAAAAAGATCATCAGAAATTTCCTGTTTTGCACCGCTTATTGTTAAAAAATCCTGCAATCCATGATTGGCGGTGATGTGGCTAATCAGAAGCCATTTATCCTTTCTCAGCATGCTTTTATACAAACGAACAAGAATATTGGCTCCGGTGCTGTCAATTTCGGTGACCTGCTTCATATCCAGGATACAATAGGTTGCAGCATCCATTTTGGCCTCAAGGATTTGTGCCAGCCTGTCCGCCGATCCAAAAAAGATCGGCCCTTGTAATTCGAATACCTTGATAGCACTTTTATTTTCATTCAGATAGGCTATCTGTCTGCTGTCCCTGACTCTGTTGGAGCATATGATATCTGCCGTGTATTCGCGTCGTATCACCGAGGTCCCCATCTTGATGATAAAATAGGCGGCGGATATGGCCACGCCGATAATAACCGCCCAGACCAGATTGATGCTGACGGTTATGAAGGCGACCCCTAAATTGACCAGCAAGCTGATTGAAACATCTCTTCTGACTCTTCCTGGTGTTCGAATTGCTTGAAAAGGGCGGAATGTGGAACGGTCAAACAGATTGATCCCCACGGAAATGATTATCGCCGCAAAGACGGATAGCGGGATTTTCCCAATCAGGGGTGCTAATGTTAAAAATATGAATAGGATTATGAGGCTGCAAATTGCCCCAGACATCTTTTCCCGCCCACCTGCTTTATAATTTGCCATGGACCTTGGAATTGATCCTGCGGTATAAAGTGAGCCGAAAAACGAAGCAATGATATTGCCCACGCCTTGGCCGATCAATTCCCTTTTGCTCTCATGGCGGCCACTCCGGATGTTATCGATCGCTACGGCACTCATCAGCGACTCCATGGAACCAATGACACCGAGTACGATTCCATACATAAGAATTTTCAGCATCCAGGCGCGCGAGAATGAATCAAAAGGAAGCTGTAACAGCCCAAAAAATGCTGTCGGTAAGGGCAAAACCGCTTTAAGATCCCCAATTGCAGCGATTTGATATGGCGATCGGATAAGTACCGGCATCAGAAAATAAATGGCTGATCCCACAATCAAGCCACTTAAAAAATACGGAATTTTTTTAAAATAGCGTTTGGACACATAAATGCTGACCAAGGTGCATGCACCGATGAATAGCGTTATGCCATTGTCCGGTGAGAAATCGAAAAACACACGGGTTATGGCCGTGTCACCCATAAGGCCCAAAAAAAGTGGCAACTGTTTCCAAACCAACAGGATCGCTATACCGTTCATAAAACCTGAGACAACCGGATAGGGAATATATTTCACAATATTACCCAGTCCCAACGCTCCGGAGAGTACCTGCGTAATCCCCCCAACGGCAACACAAAGAGAAGCCAACCCCAAAACAATCCACTCTTTACCAAACGGTAGATTTTGCAGGATGGGATCCGCTGCCAAACCTGCGACAACGGTGGTCATGATGAGGGTTAACGGCGCCTTGGGCCCGGATATTTGCGTTGGGACTCCACCGAGCAGGGCCGCAAAAAATCCGCCTATAATTGCAGTATTTAACCCGATGAGAGCTGCATGGGGTCGAAAATCCGGACCCAGTGCGGAAAACGCCACGGTGCCATAGGCGATTGACATGGGAAGGGTAATGATGGCCGCTGACAGCCCACCAATCAAATCACCTTTACCCATTCGAAACATCCCGTTTTTCATTTATCCCCATTCATTTGTGGCTGGCTATGATTCAGGCTATAATCAAGTCTACGTTTGACCTTTCATGATGTTGTTCTCAACATGTTCAAAGCGGGCTTTAAATTTTCTATCCTTTTGCAACTAGTGAAATTCGATCGGCCAATTCCGATGGTCAATTGCGGGGAGTCAGATTCTGGAAAAAATATTCAGCCGTATGCGCCGGTATTCCG